>NZ_JBFRFZ010000002.1:0-379958 GCF_052115065.1 Terrabacter sp. 2TAF16 | reverse complement strand
CACGTGTTACTCACCCGTTCGCCACTGATCAAACAAGAGCAAGCTCTCGTCATCACCGTTCGACTTGCATGTGTTAAGCACGCCGCCAGCGTTCGTCCTGAGCCAGGATCAAACTCTCCGTTGATGTTCAAACACCCACCCCCCAACCCGAAAGGCCAGAACAGTGAGCAAACTTTGAACCCATGAAGGGCTCGAAAACCTGACTGAAGTCGAACCACCAGCTCAAAAGCTAGAAGTTCAATTCAACCAAAGGATAATTCGCCCAAAACCAAGACCGTCACCCCGCCACTAGAGGACGAAGATCAACCGGCCAGGCCCCGGGACGAGGTAATTGGCATCGATTTTTGACACGCTGTTGAGTTCTCAAGAATCGGACACACACCATCAACCACCTCAACGAGGAGGCCTCCGGGGCAACCCTTCAAACTTACCCGCCGCACCCCACCGAGTCAAACCACGGTGATGCGGGCGGAACCTGCTCTCCGGCGCGGACCCGACTCGGTCGGACACTCCGGACACTCGTCAGACCCCGGGACCGGCCAGCTTCGCTCGGTGATCTCTCACCGACGCGGTGGCGTCCGTTCCTCCCAGTCGGGCTGACGAAGAGAACAGTAGCCCGGTCCCCCGGGATTCCCCAAATCGCTCCCGACACAGCGCCACAGACCCGTGGTGGCCGGTCTGTCGGAGCATCGGCGGGCCACCACGGACGGGCACGCGAGAGTCAGGAGACCCGGTCGATGACGATCGGGGGCAGGTCCGGCCGCGACCCCTCGGGGGCGATCGTGAAGCCGCCCTCGAGCGCCTCGAGCGCCCGGGCGAACCGCTCCGGCTCGTCGGTGTGCAGCGTCATGAGCGGCTCTCCCCCACGGACGGTCGCGCCGGGCTTGTGGTGCAGCTCGACACCCGCCCCGGCCTGGACCGGGTCCTCCTTGCGGGCCCGCCCGGCGCCGAGGCGCCACGCGGCGACCCCGACCGCGAGGGCGTCCAGCTGGACGAGCACCCCGTCGGCCGGCGCGAGCACGTGGTGGGTCTCCTTGGCCGTCGGCAGCTCCGCGTCGGGGTCTCCCCCCTGGGCGCGGATCATCCGACGCCAGACGTCCATCGCCCGGCCGTCCGCGAGCACGTCCGCCGGGTCGATGTCGGAGCGGCCCGCACCCGCGACCATCTCCCGCGCGAGGGCGAGCGTGAGCTCGACGACGTCACCCGGGCCCCCGCCGGCGAGCACCTCGACGGACTCCCGCACCTCGAGCGCGTTGCCCGCCGTGAGTCCGAGCGGAGTCTCCATGTTCGTCAGCAGGGCGACCGTGTGCACGCCGGCGTCGGTGCCGAGGCGGACCATGGTCTCCGCGAGCTCGCGGGCCTGCCCGAGCTCCTTCATGAACGCGCCCGACCCGACCTTGACGTCGAGGACGAGCGACCCGGTGCCCTCGGCGATCTTCTTGCTCATGATGGAGGTCGCGATGAGGGGCACGCAGGAGACGGTCCCCGTGACGTCGCGCAACGCATACAGCTTCTTGTCGGCCGGGGCGAGGCCCGTGCCGGCGGCGCAGATCACGGCGCCGACGTCCTCGAGCTGGGCCATCATCTGCTCGTTGGTCACGTCGGCCCTCCACCCGGGGATCGACTCGAGCTTGTCGAGCGTGCCGCCCGTGTGCCCGAGGCCGCGGCCCGAGAGCTGCGGGACCGCGACGCCGCAGGCGGCGACGATCGGCGCGAGGGGAAGGGTGATCTTGTCGCCCACCCCCCCGGTCGAGTGCTTGTCGCTCGTGGGGCGGGACAGTCCCGAGAAGTCGAGCCGCTCACCCGAGCGGATCATCGCGTCGGTCCAGCGGGCGATCTCGCGCGGGTTCATCCCGTTGAGGTAGATCGCCATCGCGAGCGCCGACATCTGCTCCTCGGCGACGGCGCCCCTCGTGTACGCGTCGATGACCCAGTCGATCTGGGCGTCGGACAGCTCGGCCCGGTCGCGCTTGGCGGAAATGACGTCTACGGCATCGAAGGCTTCACTCACGGGACCATCATGTCCCAGCGCCGTCGGTGCCGGAGCACGACCGGGTGCGGAGGTGCTCAGCCCTCGGCGTGACGCAGGTCCTCGGCCCCGAACGCCTGCGGCAGGACCGCCGACATCGGGAGCACGCCCTCGGGGGTCATGAGCAGGCACCGGGGCCCGCCGTTCTCCCAGAGGAGCTGCCTGCAGCGACCGCACGGCATGAGGGCCTGGCCGTCGCCCCCCACGCAGAAGACCGCGGTGAGGCGTCCGCCACCCGTGGCGTGCAGCTCGGACACCATGCCGCACTCGGCACAGAGAGCCACGCCGTAGGCGGCGTTCTCGACGTTGCAGCCGGCGACGACCCGCCCGTCGTCGACGAGGCCGGCGACACCGACGCGGAACCGGGAGTAGGGCGCGTACGCCCGCTCCATGAGCTCGACCGCGCGCAGGCGCAGCGACTCCCAGTCGACCGCGTCGGTGGTCCCGGGCTGCGGACTCGTCGCGTCGGCCACTAGTGCCCCTCGCCCTTGCGGTAGATCTGCCCGTCGGCCGCCGGCATGCGCAGGCGTTGCGAGGCGAACGCCAGCACGAGCAGGGTCGTGACGTAGGGCAGCGTGCTCGACAGCTCCGGCGGCACGATGTCGGTCAGGGCGTACCAGGCACCGACGATCACACCGACGACGAGGGCGATGACGCCCTGCACCACGCGGCCCTTGCGGACGATCTGCCAGATCCCGATGCCGACGAGCAGCACCGCGAGCAGCAGGAGGAAGGCGTGCACCGTCGTACCGCCACCGCGCAGCTGGGCCGCGTCGGTGTAGCCGAAGAGCACCGAACCGGCCATCAGACCGCCGGGACGCCAGTTGCCGAAGATCATGGCTGCGAGGCCGATGTAGCCACGACCACCCGTCTGCCCGTCCCGGAAGACGTTGGCCGCGACGAGGGCGAGGAAGCCACCGCCGAGACCCGCCAGGCCACCCGAGACGAGGACGGCCAGGAACTTGTAGCGCAGGACGTTGACACCGAGCGACTCGGCCGCGACCGGGGACTCGCCGACGGAGCGCAGACGCAGGCCGAAGGTCGAGCGCCAGAGGATGTAGGCCGTCGCGATGAAGAGCAGGACGGCGAGGATCGTCACGACCGACACGTTGGTGCAGAAGGCACGGAGCACGCCGGCGAGGTCGGAGATGAAGAAGATGTGCTTCTGCTCCAGCTCACCGAGGGCGTCGGACAGACCCGGGATGCTGATCGTCGGCAGCTCCTCGAGCGGCGGCGACTGCGTCGGGCCGCCACCCGGGAGGGTGCTGAAGAAGCGCACCGAGAGGTACTTCGCGAAGCCGAGCGCCACGATGTTGAGCGCCACACCCGAGACGATGTGGTCGACGCCGAAGGTCACCGTCGCGATGGCGTGGATGAGTCCACCGACCGCGCCGCCGATGACCGCTCCGACGAGACCCCACCACGGGCCGAGGTGGTAGCCGAGGAAACCGGCACCCCAGGTGCCGAGGATCATCATGCCCTCGAGGCCGATGTTGACGACACCGGCGCGCTCGGACCAGAGACCGCCGAGACCGGCGAGGGCGATGGGCACGGCGAGTCCGAACGCCGCGATGAGCAGCCCGGACGAGTCGACGTCGTTGGCGCCGGTGACGACACGGAGGATCGAGAGCACGAGCACGGCACCGAGGCCGACCCCGACCCACTGGAGCGGGCTCAGGCGGAGCCGGCGCGGGGTGGCGGTGACCTTCTCGACGCCGGCGTCCAGACCAGTGACACTCATGCCGTCGCTCCTTCCGGGGTAGAGGCATCGGATCTCGTCGCGGCCAGCTCCCTCGCCACCCGCTGCTGCTCGAGGCGCACGTCGGCGCGACGGATCAGCTCGTAGGCGATGACGACGGCGAACAGGATCACGCCCTGGATGATGAAGACGACCTCGGAGGCGACCCCGGCGCGGATCTGCAGCGCGTTGCTCTGCACGTCGAGGAACGACCACAGCAGGGCCGCGGCCGCGATGCCGAGCGGGTGGTTGCGACCGAGCAGCGCGATGCCGATGCCGGCGAAGCCGAGTCCGGCCTGGAACGTCGTGCCGTAGCTGTGGTCCTGGCCGAAGAGCAGCGGCATGCCGATGAGGCCCGCCAGAGCACCGGAGGCGATCATCGTCGTGACGACCATGCGCGGCACCTTGACGCCGCTGGCGACCGCGGCGCTCTCGGAGCGGCCCGTCGCGCGCAGGTCGAAGCCGAACCGGGTCTTGTTGATGACGAACCAGTAGAGGGCGCCGACGAGGACGGCGAGCAGGATGAGCGTGTAGACCTTGTTGGTCGCGCCCGGGATGAGGCCGAGACCGTCGAGCTGCGAGGACTCGGGGATCGGCTTCGTCGAGATGCTGTTGCTGCCCTGCTGCTTGACCGCGACCTTGAGCAGCAGCCACTGCACGACGCCGGTCGCGATCGCGTTGAGCATGATCGTGCTGATCACCTCGGAGATGCCGCGGCGGACCTTGAGGTAGGCGGCGATGCTCGCCCAGAGGCCTCCGGCGACCATCGCCACGACGATCGTCAGGAGGACGTTGAGCGGGCCGGGGAACCAGGCCTGGCCGGCGAAGGCCGCTCCGGCGAAGACCGCGACGCGGTACTGACCGTCGACGCCGATGTTGAAGAGGTTCATCCGGAAGCCGACCGCGACCGCGACGGCCGAGAGGTAGTAGACCGTGGCACCGTTGACGATCTGGACGAGCTGGCGCGGCTTGGGCCAGCTGAGGATCGTCTGCCAGACCTCGACCACCGGGTCGCCGAGGAGCAGCAGGATGGCCGAGGTCACGAGGAACGCGACGACGAGCGCGAGTACGGGCGCCGCGACGGCGAGGAGGAGCTTGCGGGGGCTGAACGTGCTCATCGGGTCTCCTCCGGGCTGGCAGCAGCTCCGGTCATGGCCGCACCGAGGTCCTCGGCGGTGACGGTGTCGGGGTCGAACGTGCCGGTGAGCCGCCCGCGCAGGATCACCTCGATGGTGTCGGAGAGTCCGATCAGCTCCTCGAGGTCGGCCGAGATGAGCAGGACGGCGAGGCCGTCGCGCCGCGCCTGGCGGATGATGTCCCAGATGCTCGACTGGGCGCCGACGTCGACACCGCGCGTCGGGTGTGCGGCGACGAGCACCTTGGGCTGGTGGCTCATCTCGCGGCCGACGATGAGCTTCTGCTGGTTGCCGCCGGAGAGCGACCCCGCCTTGACGTTGATCGAGGGTGTGCGGACGTCGTACTCCTTGACGATCCGCTCGGTGTCGGCCTTGGCCCCCGCGGCGTTGATGATGAAGCCGCGGACGTTCGGCTCCTCGGTCTGGTGGCCGAGGATGCGGTTCTCCCAGAGCGGGGCCTCGAGGAGCAGGGCGTGCCGCTGGCGGTCCTCGGGGATGTAGGCGACGCCGGCCTCCCGGATCTCCCGCGTGCGCCAGTCGGAGATGTCGGTGTCGCCGAGGAAGACGAGCCCGGACGTTGGCTCGCGCATCCCCATGATGACCTCGACGAGCTCGGCCTGGCCGTTGCCCTCGACGCCGGCGATGCCGAGGACCTCACCCGCGTGGATGGTCAGCGAGATGCCGTCGAGCACGTTGCGGCCGGCACCGGCGCCCGCGAGGACGATGTCCTCGATGCGCAGCACGACGCGGTCGGTGACCGTGGACTCCTCCGTCTGCGGGGTGGGGAGCTCGGCGCCGACCATGAGCTCGGCGAGCTGGCGCGCGTTGACCGACGACGGGTCGACGGTGTCGACGGTCGTGCCGCGTCGGATCACCGTGATGGAGTCGGCGACCGAGAGCACCTCGTCGAGCTTGTGCGAGATGAACAGGACGGTCAGGCCCTCGGACTTGAGCTCGCGGAGGTTGTCGAAGAGCTCGTCGACCTCCTGCGGCACGAGGACCGCGGTGGGCTCGTCGAGGATGATGATCTTGGCACCGCGGTAGAGGACCTTGAGGATCTCGATGCGCTGGCGCGCACCGACCCCCAGGTCGTCCACGAGGGCGTCGGGGTCGACGTCGAGGCCGTACTCGTCCGAGATGCGCGTGATCTCGCGTCGGGCTGCGTCGCCGATGCCGTGCAGCTTCTCGGCGCCGAGGACGACGTTCTCGAGGACCGTGAAGTTGTCTGCCAGCTGGAAGTGCTGGAAGACCATGCCGATGCCGGCGGCGATGGCGTCGGCCGGCGAGTGCAGGTCGACGACTCGACCGTCGATGCTGATGGACCCCTCGTCCGGGCGCTGGACGCCGTAGAGGATCTTCATCAGCGTCGACTTGCCGGCGCCGTTCTCACCGACGATCGCGTGGACCGTGCCACGCGCGACCGAGAAACCGATGTCCTTGTTGGCGACGACTCCGGGGAACCGCTTGGTGATCCCCTCGAGTTGAACGGCGGGGTGGGCGTCCGACGTCCCGTCGGGTCGCGCAGGTGCTGCGGTGATGGCGACAACTCCTCGTCCGGGCCCGGAGAGGAGTCCGGGCGGGTGGTTCGTGGGGCCGGGTCGGAGGACGTCCCGACCGACCACCGGAGCCGGGGACGGACACGGCCCGCGACGACGCTACCGCGCCGCCCGGGCCGTGTCGCCCCGCTCGGGGATCATTCAGAGTGGATCTCGAGGCTCTCGAGGATCAGGGTGCGGTCGGGACCTTGATCTCGCCCGCGATGATCTTCTGCTTGTAGTCGTCGAGCTTCGACTTGATGTCGTCGACCTTGCCACCGGTCGTGGCGTAGTCGACGCCACCGGCCTTGAGGTCGTAGACCTTGTTGCCCGTGATGTCGGTGCCCGCGGCACCCGACTTGAGGAAGTCGTAGACCGCCACGTCGACCTTCTTGATCATCGAGGTGAGGATGACGTCGCGGACGTCCGGCGTGGCCGTCAGGGCCTGGTCGGAGTCGACACCGATGGCGAGCTTGCCAGCAGCCTTGGCGGCCGTGAAGACACCGCTGCCCGAGCCGCCCGCGGCGTGGTAGACCACGTCGGCGCCGCCCTGGTAGAGGCCCTCAGCGGCCGTCTTGCCCTTGGCGGGGTCGTTGAAGCCGGAGAAGTCCGGCGGCTGCGAGAGGTACTGGCTCTTGACGACGATCGACGGGTTGGCCGCCTTGGCGCCGGCGATGTAGCCCGCCTCGAACTTCTTGATGAGGTCGGTGGCGACGCCCCCGACGAAGCCGACCGTGTTGGTCTTGGACTTCAGCGCGGCGGCCGCACCGACGAGGAAGGAGCCCTGCTCCTCGGCGAAGGTCAGCTGGGCGACGTTGGCGCCGGCCGAGTCGGGGGACGCGTCGTCGATGATCGCGAACTTGACGTCGGGGTTGGCCTTGGCGACCGTGCCGATGGCCTTGGCGTAGGCGAAGCCGACACCGATGACGTGGGTCGCGCCCGCGTCGATGAACTGCTGCAGACGCTCCTCGGTGGCAGCCTCGCTCTCACCGTTGACCTGCGTGGCCTCCTTGAACTCGACACCGAGGTCGGCCTTCGCCTTGTCGAGGCCCACGGCCGCCGACGCGTTGAAGGACTGGTCACCACGACCGCCGACGCCGTAGGCGATACCGACGACGATCTTCTTGCCGGCGGCCTGCGTGCCGGTGCTGCCGGCCGAGGTGTTGCTGCCCGCGGGCGTGTTGTCGCTGCTGCTGCCGCAGGCCGCGAGGCCCAGCGCGGCGGCGGCGACAACGGCCGCGACCTTGGTTGCGTGACGCAAGAGGTGCTCCTTAGATTCCGCGGGGCCGACGACGACATCGGCCCAGATAGCACGGAACTGTAGACCCCGGCACGACAAGATCTGTTCGGCTCGGGGGAAGTCGCAGGAAGTGTTACCGATCCGCGACCGCGCTCAGAGGAGAGACGCCCCCGAGGGCCGGTGTGCCGGCCAGTCGGGCGGCCGCCGCGAAGACGACACCGGCCAGCGTCCGGGCCCCGACGACGATCGCGCCCTCGTCGACGACGAGGTCCCCCCGGTGCAGGTCGTAGGTCGGGCCGCCGGGAGAGCGGGTCCCGAGCCGGGCCATGGCGCCGGGCACGTGGGTGAGGTACCACGCGAAGTCCTCGCCGCCGAGCGACTGCGGCGTCGGCGCGACGAACGACCCGGTGCCGGTCACGGCGGCCGTGAGGGCGTCGATGCAGCCGGCGTCGTTGACGACCGGTGGCACGCCCTTGGTGATGAGCACGTCAGCCTGGACGGCATACGGCTTGACGACCTCGTGGACGACGGCCTCGAGGAGGCGCTCGACGCCCTCCCAGATGCCGGCGTCGAGCATGCGCAGCGTGCCGCCGACCTTGCCCGACGACGGGATGACGTTGTGCGCGCCGCCGGAGTGGATCGAGCCCCACACGAGAGCCGCGCCCGCGCGCGGGTCGAGTCGGCGTGACAGGACGGCCGGCACGTCGGTGACGACCTTGGCGAGGGCGTACGTGAGGTCCTGGGTGAGGTGCGGACGCGACGTGTGGCCGCCCCGACCGGAGAGCGTGACCTCGATCTGGTCGGCGGCCGCGGTGATGGCGCCGACGCGCAGGCCCACCTGGCCCGCGTCGAGGTTGGGGTCGCAGTGGAGCGCGAAGATCCGGTCGACCCCGACGAGGCCGTCCTGGGCCACGACGTCCTCGGCGCCGCCCGGCATGAGCTCCTCGGCGGGCTGGAAGATCAGCCGCGCGCCGACGCCGGCCGAGGCGAGCCGCTCCTCGACCTCCTTGAGGGCGAGCGCCGCGCCGATGAGCGCGGTCGTGTGCACGTCGTGGCCACACGAGTGGCTGACGCCGTCGGTCCGGGACGCGAACTCGAGGCCGGTCTGCTCACGGATCGGCAGGGCGTCGATGTCGGCGCGCAGCGCGATCCGGTGCGAGGGGTTCGTGGCGCCGAGGTCGGCGACGAGGCCCGTGCCGCGCAGCCGCCGGACGCCGATGCCGGCGCGCTCGAGACGCTCGGCGACGAGTGCCGTCGTCCGCACCTCGCCACGTCCGAGCTCCGGGTGCGTGTGCAGGTCGCGACGGATCGCGACCAGCTCCGCGGCATGCTGCTCGACGGTTCGGGCGATGGCCTCGAAGGGCAGCGAAGCGGAGCGGTCGGTCACGAGCACGGGAGTCTAGCGAGAGGATGGGGTCAACCCTCGCAGGCCGGGGTCACCGGGACCGGTCGGAGCACGGAGGGAGAGGTCACGCGTGGAGTCGGAGGCACCTACGGGGACGTCCCTCGGGACGGACGCCGTCCGGCACGTCGTCGGGCTCGTCGACCGGGCGATGCCCTTCACCACCGTGACGACCCGGGTCTCCCCCGCGACCGTCTGGACCGCGGACGTGGTGGCGCACGTGCGGGCGGGTGCGGACCCGCTCGCGCCGTGGCGCTCGGCGCTCCACGCGCAGATGGAGCAGCGCAACGCGGCGACGGTGCGGCCGCACGTGCCCGCCGCCTTCGTGCTCCAGTGGTGGTGCGAGGTGGCCGCCTCCCCGATGGCGTATGCCGCCGTGCTCGGTCCCTGGCTCCTCGTGCCGTCGGGCGCCGGGCTCGGTTTCGAGCTCGCGCCGGGCCTCGACCCGTTCCGCATCGTCATCACCCCCGAGCGGACCTCGCTGGCCGTCGACGACGACCCGGCGCGGCGTCTGGAACGGGCCCGGACCGCATACCTCGCGCTCGTCTCGGAGGTCGTGACGGCATACGCCCCCGACGTGCGGATGGGCTCGCGGCAGCGGTGGGGTGTCGTGGGCGACACGTGGGACACGGCGGTGCGGCTCGCGCGCGGCGCTGCCGGCGAGAGCGTCGGCCCCGAGCCGACCCGGGTCTCGTGCTGCTTCATCTACGCGATCCCCGGGATGCGCGAGTGCGCCGCGTGCCCCCGCAGCGGGCGGGCCACGCGGGTCCCCGGTAGCGCGCCGAACTAGGCTCGGCGCCATGCCGCAGCGCCTTCCGGAGTCCGACCTGCTCGTCGTCCACGAGGAGGTGCGCGAGGCGCTCGATGCCGGGGTCGGTGTCGTCGCCCTCGAGAGCACCATCCTCGCCCACGGCCTCCCCCACCCCGACAACATCGAGATCGGTGGGCAGATCGAGGGCTCCGTGCGCGCGGGCGGGTCGGTGCCCGCGACGATCGCCGTGCTCGACGGCGTCGTGCACATCGGCCTCGGGGCTGCCGAGGTCGAGCGCGTGTGCACCGACCCGGACATCGCCAAGCTGTCGGTCCGTGACGTGGGCGTCGCTGCGGCACTGCGATTTTCGGGAGCGACAACGGTCGCTTCGACGTCCGCGCTCGCGCACCTCGCGGGCATCCGGGTGTTCGCGACCGGTGGGCTCGGCGGCGTGCACCGCGGGGCGTCCGAGACCTTCGACGTCTCCGCCGACCTCGGGGTCATCGCGACCACGCCGGTGCTCGTCGTGTGCGCCGGGGTCAAGTCGATCCTCGACGTGGCCGGCACGCTCGAGACGCTCGAGACGCTGTCGGTGCCGGTGCTCGGCTACCGGACCGACGCGTTCCCCGGCTTCTACCGCTCGGACTCCGGGCAGCCGGTGCCGTGGCGGGTCGAGTCCGCGGCCGAGGCCGCACGGGTCGTCGTCGCCCGGGGTCGCCTCGGGACCGACGCCGCCGGTGTGGTCCTCGCGAACCCGCTGCCCGCCGACCGTCAGGTCGAGCGCGGACTGCACGACCGGCTCGTCGAGGAGGGGCTCGCGCTCCTCGAGCGCGAGGGCGTGCACGGCAAGGACGTCACGCCGCGGCTGCTCGAGTACTTCCACGACCACTCCGGCGGCGAGTCGCTCCGCGCCAACGTCGAGCTCGTCCTGTCGAACGCGCGCCTCGCGGGAGAGGTGGCGGCCGAGGTCGCGTCCCAGCTCGCGACCCGGTCGGCATGACGACGCGGCCGGTCGTCGTCGTCGGTGACGTCGGGCTCGACGTCATCACCCGCCCCTCGGGCGACATCCGGTGGCACTCCGACACCCCGTCGGCCGTCGCCCTCGTGCCGGGCGGGGCCGGTGCCAACTCCGCCTCGTGGCTCGCCGGCCTCGGGGCCGACGTGACCCTCGTGGCCCGCATCGGCGACGACGCGGCGGGGACGACCTGCCGTCGCGAGCTCGAGTCCGCCGGCGTCACCTGCGTGTTCGCGGTCGACGGCACGCTGCCGACGTGCATGGTCGTCATCCTGCTCGACGCCCACGGTGACCGGACGATGTTTCCCGACCGTGGCGCCAACAAGGCCTTCGCGGTCCCGGACGTCGACCTCGCCTCCCTGGGGCTCGCGGCCGACCCGCGGCCGCACCTGCACCTGTCGGGCTACGTGCTCTTCGACGCCGGATCGCGTGCGGCCGGTCTCGAGTCGCTGCGCCAGGCGCGGTCGCTCGGGTGGACGACCTCGGTCGACCCGCAGTCGCCGGCCCTCATCGAGCGGGAGGGCGTCGACACCTTCCTCGGTTGGGTCACCGGCGTGGACCTGCTGCTGCCCAACGAGAACGAGGTCGCCGCGCTCGGAGGACTGGCCGCGATCCTGGGGCACACGAGCGAGGTCGTCGCGACGTACGGCGCGGCCGGGGCCCGGTGGGTCGGTGCCGGCGGCGTGGACGAGTCGGCGGAGGCGCCGGTCGTCGAGAACGTCGACGCCACCGGGTGCGGTGACGCCTTCAACGCCGGTCTCCTGTCGGCCTGGCTCGGCGGCCAGGACCGGACCAGCGCTTTGCGTGCCGGGGTCGCGGCCGGCAGCGCCGCGGCAGCCCGCGTGGGCGCCCGGCCCGGCTGAACGGCACATGCCCCAGGTCGTGCCGCGCCACAACGGGCCGACCGGCCGGATCGAACCGGGCTGAGGCCGCGGACGACCTGTTTCCGGGGTTCGTTCCGGCCGACCGGCCCCTGTGGAGGACGTCGGCGAGTGCCGGCCTCCCCGGGGCACCATCGGATGATGCGCGCAGTCACCGCCCTGGTCCGGCTCGGAGGCACCGCCACACGACGACAGCTGCGCCTCGCCGTGCACTGGCGGCACATCGACGCAGCGCTCGGGGCGGGTCTCGTCGTGCGGACGTCTCACGGCCACTACTGCCTCGCCGGAACGGACGCCGCCCGCGCGGCAGCGCACCGGCTCAGCGCTGCGGCGTCGCACACGACCGCCGCACAGCACTGGGGCTGGAAGGTACGGCTGCCGTCGACCGAGCCACACGTGACGGTCCGGTCCAAGCGCAGCCTGCCGACCGGCGCCTCGGACGGGGTCATCGTGCACTGGCGCGACCTCGATCCCGACGACGTCACCGACGGATGGGTGACCACGCCCGTGCGAACCGTCATCGACTGCTGCCTCGACCTGCCGTTCGACGAGGCGCTCGCCGTGGCCGACTCGGCTCTGCGTTCCGGCCTCGGACGAGGGGCCGTCGTGGAGCGCGCGGCGTGGCTGGGTCCGCGACAGCGCAGTCGGGTGGCTCGGGTCATGGGGGCAGCGGACCGTCGTGCGGCCAACCCCTTCGAGAGCGTGCTGCGCGCCATCGCCCAGGAGGTGGCCGGCCTCGTCGCCGAGCCGCAGACCCGGATCCGCTACGACGACTTCTATGCGCGGGTCGACCTCGCGGACGAGGCGCTGCGGATCGTCCTCGAGGCTGACAGTCACGAGTTCCACACCGAGCGTCGTGCCTTCGACCGGGACTGCCGCCGCTACAACGGGCTCATCACCCGCGATTGGCTCGTGCTCCGGTTCACGTGGGAGCAGGTGATGTTCGAGCCCGAGGTCGTGCGGCGAGCCATCGAGGACGTCGTCGTGCTGCGTCGTTCTCAGGGGATTCGTCGCCTCCGCACGGGCCGGGTGACCGGAACGAGGTCCGAAAAGGCGTCGTAGGGCGGCGTTCTGGAGCTCGATCCGGCCGGCCGAACCGCAGGCTGGGACGGGGGCGGTGGGACGGGCCTCGCGGACGATCCAGACGGCATACGGCTGGCGTATGCCGGGTGGCTCAGAAGGTCTTGCGGGGCTGGTAGGTGCCCCAGACCGCGCGGAGGGCGTGGGCGACCTCGCCGCCCGTGGCGCGCGCCGCGAGCGCCTCCTTCATCGGGTAGAGGACGTTGTCGGTGCCGCGGGCTGCGTCCTGGAGCTGCGCGAGCGCCGCTGCCACCGCGTCGTTGTCGCGATCGGCGCGCAGGGCCTCGAGCCGGGCGCGCTGGTCGGCCTCGATCGTCGGGTCGACGCGGAGCGGCTCGTAGTGGTCCTCCTGGTCGAGGACGAAGCGGTTCACGCCGACCACGGTGCGCTCAGCGTTGTCGATCTCGAGCTGGACGCGGTACGCCGATCGCTCGATCTCGCCCTTCTGGAAGCCCTGCTCGATGGCCGCGACCGCACCGCCCTTGTCCTCGACGGCCTGGATGAGCGCGAGCGCCGCCTCCTCGATCTCGTCGGTCATCGACTCGACGACGTACGAACCGGCAAACGGGTCAACGGTTTTCGTCACGTCGGTCTCGTAGGCGATGACCTGCTGGGTGCGCAGCGCGAGCCGCGCGGCCTTCTCGGTCGGCAGGGCGATGGCCTCGTCGAAGGAGTTGGTGTGCAGCGACTGCGTGCCGCCGAGCACCGCGCCGAGACCCTGGAGCGCGACACGAACGAGGTTGACCTCGGGCTGCTGAGCGGTCAGCTGCACGCCGGCGGTCTGGGTGTGGAAGCGCAGCATCATCGACTTCGGGTTCTGGGCACCGAACTCCTCCTTCATGATCCGAGCCCAGATGCGGCGGGCCGCGCGGAACTTCGCGACCTCCTCGATGAGGGTCGTGCGCGCGACGAAGAAGAAGGAGAGGCGCGGCGCGAAGTCGTCGACGTGGAGGCCCGCGGCCTGCGCGGCGCGGACGTACTCGACGGCGTTGGCGATGGTGAAGGCGATCTCCTGCACGGGGGTCGCGCCGGCCTCGGCCATGTGGTAGCCGGAGATGGAGATGGTGTTCCAGCGCGGCATCTCCTTGTGGCAGTAGGCGAAGATGTCGGCGATGAGGCGCAGGGACTCGCGCGGCGGGTAGATGTAGGTGCCGCGCGCGATGTACTCCTTGAGCACGTCGTTCTGGATCGTGCCGGTCAGCTGGTCACCGGCGACGCCCTGCTCCTCGGCGACGAGCTGGTAGAGCAGGAGCAAGGTCGAGCCGGGCGCGTTGATCGTCATCGACGTCGAGATCTTGTCGAGCGGCAGGCCGTCGAAGAGCGTGCGCATGTCGTCGAGGCTGTCGATGGCGACGCCGACCTTGCCGACCTCGCCGTGCGCGATGGACTCGTCGGAGTCGTAGCCCATCTGCGTCGGCAGGTCGAAGGCGACGGACAGGCCGCCGGTGCCCGCCTTGACGAGCTGGTGGTAGCGCTGGTTGCTCTCCTTCGCGGTGCCGAAGCCGGCGTACTGGCGCATCGTCCACGGACGTCCGGTGTACATCGACGGGTAGACACCGCGCGTGAAGGGGTAGCTGCCGGGCGCGCCGAGCTTGCTGTCGGCGTCGAAGCCGGCGAGGGCCGACGCGTCGTAGACGGGCTCGATGGGCAGGTCGGACTCGGAGCGCGCACCAGTGCTGTCAGCCATGCTGCCGAGCGTATCGGCGTGGCGGTCCACCGCCGCCGCCTGCCGGTCGAACGTTGCCGATCTCACGTCACCGAGGGCGTATGCCGTCACCCCGGGTCCCGACGGAACGTGGCCTCTCGACGGGGTTGGGACCCGCAGAACGTGGCCTCTCGAGGGGTTGGGACCCGCAGAACGTGGCCTCTCGACGGGTGGGGTCAGGGGGTGGCGGACGGCCAGGTGCGGGTGATCTCGGCCTTGTGGGCGGCCCACTCCCCCTCGAGCTCGCCGAGCCGGTCGCCGAGGAACTCGAGGAAGGCCACCGAGAGCTGCAGGCGCCGACCGGCCTCGGTGTCGAGGCCACCGACGGCGGGCACCCCCGCACGCAGGCTCGTCTCGATCTGGGCCAGCATCCGGTCGCGTGAGAGCATCGCGCCGTGCCAGGCGTCGGCCTGCACGACGTAGACGTCGCGGCGCGACCCGCGCTCGCGCTCCTTGCCGATGAGGTAGGTCTGGGTCAGGTAGCGCACGGCACCGGACACCGCGGCCGGGCTCACGTCGAGCGACTCCGTCAGCTCCGCGGCGGTCATCCGCCCGTCGTCGTCGGCGAGCAGCTGGGCGAAGACGCGTGCGGCCAGGCGCGGCATACCGGCGTCGGTGAGGCTGTCGCCGAGACGCTCGACGTAGGTCGAGACGGCCCGTTCGTCGCGGCTCGACCGCTGTCGCACTGACGTCACCAGTCCTCCTCCGTCGTGTGGACCGACCCTAACCCAACTCTCATGGCATTCAGTAAACCGTGAAAGTTGTGTACCGTCGATTCATGACCTCCGCCATCCAGGTCCACGACCTGCGCAAGACCTTCGGGCACACCGTCGCTCTCGACGGGCTCGACCTCGACGTGGCGACCGGTGAGATCCACGGCTTCCTCGGCCCCAACGGCGCCGGCAAGTCCACGACGATCCGCATCCTGCTCGGCCTGCTGCGCGCCGACGGCGGCAGCGCGACGCTGCTCGGCGGCGACCCGTGGCGCGAGGTCGAGACGCTGCACCGCCGCCTCGCCTACGTCCCCGGCGACGTCGCCCTCTGGCCCAACCTCACCGGGGGTGAGGTCATCGACATCCTCGCCCGGCTCCGAGGGGGCGTGGACGAGAAGCGGCGCGCGTCGATGCTCGAACGGTTCGACCTCGACCCCACCAAGAAGGGTCGCTCCTACTCGAAGGGCAACCGGCAGAAGGTGGCCCTCGTCGCGGCTCTGAGCTCCGACGTCGAGCTGCTGCTGCTCGACGAGCCCACCTCCGGTCTCGACCCGCTCATGGAGGCGGTGTTCCGCGACGTCGTCCGAGAGTTCCGGGCGGGCGGTGGCACGGTGCTCCTGTCGAGCCACATCCTGTCCGAGGTGGAGCAGGTGTGCGACCGCGTCAGCATCATCCGCGCCGGGGTCAACGTCGAGTCCGGCACCCTGACCGACCTGCGCCACCTGTCCCGCACGACCGTCCGGGCGACCCTCGCACGCCCGGTCGACCCGGCCCTGCTCGCCGGGCTCCCGGGCGTCGGCGACGTCCTCGTGTCCGGTGACCGGGTGACCTGCACCGTCGGCGGCGACGACCTCGGGCGCCTGCTCGAGGTGCTCGGGACCCACGGCATCACGGCCCTGACGAGCGCCCCGCCGACGCTCGAGGAGCTCTTCATGGACCAGTACCGCACGACGTCGACGGCGACGTCGTGACCGCCCTGGCCGTCCCCGCACGTCAGGCCCGCGCCGGCCTGACCGGGACCACCTCGTTGCTGCGGCTCGCCGCCCGACGCGACCGGGTGCTCGTGCCGGTGAGCGCGTTCGGCCTCGCCGCCTTCGTCGCCCTGTCGGCGAAGGCGACGTTCGCGCTCTTCCCCGATCTCGAGTCGGCGCAGCAGGGGATGGCCTCGACGCTCGCCAACCCGGCGCTCGTCGCGATGTACGGGCCGATCTCGAGCCTCAGCATCGACTCGATCGCGACGCTCAAGTCGGTGCTGCTCGGCGGCGTCTTCCTCGCCCTGCTCGCCTACGTCGTCGTCCGGCGCCACACGCGGACGGAGGAGGAGGCCGGGCGGCTCGAGCTGCTCGGCGCCGGCGTCGTCGGGCGCCGGGCCGCGCTGACGGCCGCCGTGCTGCTCGGCACGGGCGCCGTGCTGCTCACCGTCGTCCTCACGGTCGTCTGGTCGATCGCCGTCGGGCTCGACCCCGCTGGATCGGTCGCCCTCGGTGTCTCCTGGCTCGTCATGGGGCTGTCGTGGGTCGGCGTCACCGCGGTCGCCGCCCAGCTCACCTCGAGCACCCGTGGCACGGCTGCGTGGTCGCTCGGCGCGCTGGCCGTCGCCTTCCTCGTCCGGGCCGTGGGTGACACCGCCGGCGGCGACAGTCCGGCCCGCGTCCTGTCGTGGCTGTCGCCGCTCGGCTGGGGCGTCAAGGCGTCGCCCTACGGGGAGAATCGCTACTGGGTCGCGGTGCTCGGGCTCGCGCTCTACGCCGCACTCGTGGCCACAGCCTTCGCGCTGCTCGACCGGCGGGACCTCGGGTCCGGGGTGCTGCCGAGCCGAGCCGGGCACGACCGCAGCCCCGTCCGCACCGCCGGAGCCCTGACCCGGCGCCTGGCCCGCGGCACGCTCGTCGGCTGGGTCGTGGCGTACGCCGTCCTCGGCGTCGTCCTCGGGTCGATCGCCGGCAGCGTCGAGACGTTCGTCGACTCGCCCCAGGTCGCCGACATGCTGCGGGCCATGGGCGGCGACGCCGGCTCCATCACCGACATCTACTTCTCCACCGAGCTGCACTTCGCGGCCATCGGCGCGTCGGCCCTGGCCATCGCCCTCGTCACGAGGATGCACACCGAGGAGACGACGACGCGCCTCGAGTCCCTCCTCGCGACGCCGGTGCGGCGCACCGGATGGGCCCTCGGACACATCGTCATCGCCGTCGTCGCCTCGGCCGTCGTCATGCTCGTCAGCGTCGTCGTGGCCGGCCTCGTCCACGGAGCCGACGTGGGCGACGTCGGCGGGACCGTGGGGCGCCTCGTCGGAGCCGCCCTCTCGACCCTCCCCGCCGTGTGGGTGGTGCTGGCCGTCGCCGTCCTGCTCTACGGCGCGCTCCCCCGTTTCACCGGCCTGGCCTGGGCCGCGCTCATCGTCTTCCTCCTGCTCGGTGAGTTCGGCGACCTGCTCGACCTGCCGGGCTGGCTCGTCGACCTCTCGCCGTTCACGCACCTGCCGGCGCTGCCGGGCGGCACGTTCGGAGCGGCCCCCCTCGTCGGGCTCACCCTCGTCGCCGCCGCCCTCAGCGCGGCGGGGGTCGCGGCCCTGGGGCGTCGCGACATCGGCTGACCTCACCACCGGTGGTCGGCAGGTCGCCCCGGTCGCCACCGACCGCCGACGGGGCGTCGGCGCCTCCGGACGGGTTCGGGCATCGCCGGACGGGTCGGTACGGTGTCCCCCATGACAGGCATCCCCGGCTTCTGGGCCGTGATCCCCGCCGGCGGCTCGGGCACCCGGCTGTGGCCCATCTCGCGCCGCAGCTCGCCGAAGTTCCTGCACGACCTGACCGGGTCGGGGCAGTCGCTGCTGCGCGCCACGTGGGACCGCCTCGAGCCGCTCGTCGACGACCGGATCCTCGTCGTCACCGGGGTCGCCCACGAGGAGGCGGTGCGCCGCCAGCTGCCGATGCTCGGCTACGACGCCGTCATCGGCGAGCCGTCGCCCCGCGACTCGATGCCCGCCATCGGGCTCGCCGCCGCCGTCCTCGAGCGACGCGACCCCGAGGCGGTGCTCGGCTCGTTCGCCGCCGACCATGTCATCACCGAGCCCGACAACTTCCAACGGGCCGTCGCCGAGGCCGTCGTCCTCGCCCGGCGCGGCGAGCTCGTCACCATCGGCATCGAGCCGACCGAGCCGGCCACCGGCTTCGGCTACATCCGGCTCGGCGCACCGCTGGACGTCGTCGGTGCCCCGAGCGCGCACCGCGTCGACGACTTCGTCGAGAAGCCGGACCTCGAGACCGCGACCAAATACCTCGAGAGCGGCGAGTACCGCTGGAACGCAGGCATGTTCGTCGTCGGCGCGACCACCCTGCTCGAGCTGCTCGCCGAGAACCACGCCGAGATGGTCGACCACCTGCGCACCATCGCCGCCGACCCCCGCCGCATGCGGGACCTGTGGCCGTCGCTCCAGAAGATCGCCATCGACCACGCCGTCGCCGAGCCCGCTGCCGCCGCCGGCCGCGTCGCCGTCGTGCCCGCAGCCCTCGGCTGGGACGACGTGGGCGACTTCAACTCGCTCACCAAGCTCGTCGCCGAGTCGAGCGAGCTGCCGGGCATCACTGCCATCGGCCCGGCCGACGACATCATCAGCATCGACTCGACCGCCACGGTGTCGGCAGGGGGACGGCTCGTCGCGCTCATCGGCATCGACGACATCGTCGTCATCGACACGCAGGACGCCCTGCTCATCACGCGACCCGACCGCGCCCAGGAGGTCAAGAAGGTCGTCGAGACCCTGGTCGCCCGGGGCCGTACCGAGCTCCTCTGAGATCGACCGGCTACCGGCTCGGAGGACGACGTCCCACCGACCGACTCGCTCGTGCGCCAGGCGCTACCTGCGCCTCGAGCGGTGGACCTGCTGGCTGCGCGCCTGACCGTCGACCGCGGACGTATGCCGTCCGGCGGGCTCAGTCGTCCGCCGCGGGCACCCGGGTCGCCTCGCGGACGAGGGCCCAGAGCCGCTCGACCTGCTCCGGCGTCTCGACGCCGACAGGTGCGTAGTGCGTCGCGCGCCGTCGCCGGTCGTGCCAGAAGCCGCCGGTGCCGGTCGCGTCGGCCGTGGCCGTGAGCCACACCGCGGTGTCGGCGCCCGAGTCGGCGTCCCGCAGCAGCGGCCCGGTGAGCGCGGCGAAGCGAGGCAGTGAGTCGGTGACACCCGGGGTGTCGGCCCAGCCGGGGTGCATCGAGTGGACCCGGATGTCGTCGGACGCGAGATCCCGCGCCCACAGCTCGGTGAGGACCAGCTGCATGCGCTTCGTGCGGGCGTAGGCCGTGACACCCGAGTAGTCGCCCGACGTGTACTCCCAGTCGTCGACGTCGAGCCGCTGGCCGTAGGCGCCGCCGGACGCCACGAGCACGACCCTTCCGCCCGCGAGCGCCTCGCGGAGCCCGTAGGTGAGCACGTGGGGGCCGAGCACGTGGGTGGCGAGGGTCAGCTCGTGGCCCTCCGGCGTGACCGTGCGCCTCGGGGGCATGACCCCGGCGTTGTGGACGACGGCGTGCAGCCGCGGCACGTCCGCGACGAACCGGCGCGCGAACTCCGCAGTCGCGGCGAGGTCACTGACGTCGGCGACGTGGACCGTCACCTCCGCGAGGGGCTGCTCGTCGAGTAGCCGGGAGCGGGCGTCGTCGAGACGGGAGGCGTCGCGGCCGGTGAGGTGCACGACGGCGCCGAGGTGTGCGAGACCGCGAGCGGTCGCCAGGCCGAGGCCACCACTCGCGCCGGTCACGAGCACGTGGCGCCCGACGAGCGCCCCGGGCACCGGGTCGTGCGGCCACCAGGCGCGGCGCACGGCAGGCCCGATCTTCGTGTAGCCGAGGACCAGGGACTTGTCCATGGCCCAGTCGAGGGCCGCGGCCGCTGCGTGGAGCACCATGGCCCCACCCTAGGTGTGCGCACGAGGGCGTGCAGGATCCGCGCTTCACCCCCTTGTGGCGCGCGTCACACTAGAGTGTGCGACGGCGCCCGACCAACGACGGTGGAGGTTCGCAGGATGAGTGAGACGAGGCTCGACCCGGCTTCCCGCGCAGGAGGTTCCGTCGCCGGTGGCGTCGGCGCTCCGGGGCGGGCCCAGATCCCCGGGCGCACCCTGCGCGGCGACCGGTGGTGGGTCCAGCCGGTCATCATCGTCACGCTGCTCGTCCTCTGGCTGCTCTACGCGCTGGTGCGGACCTCCATGCAGCGGTACTACTTCGTCGAGACGTACCACTACCTCACGCCGTTCTACTCGCCGTGCGTCACCGCCTCCTGCGTCCCGGGAGCCCGCCACCTCGGCACCTGGATGGGTGAGCTCCCACCGCTCGTCCCGTATGCGTTCTTCCTGCTGCCGATCCTGCTGGGCTTCCGGCTCACCTGCTACTACTACCGCAAGGCGTACTACCGGTCGTTCTGGCTCTCGCCGCCCGCCTGCGCGGTGGCCGAGCCGCACGCGACGTACACGGGCGAGACGCGCTTCCCGCTCATCCTGCAGAACGTCCACCGCTACTTCTTCTACGCCGCGGTCGTCGTCTCCGGGATGAACACGCTGGACGCCTTCGACGGCTTCCACGGCAAAGACGGCGGCATCGGCATGGGCCTGGGCACGCTCATCATGCTCGTCAACGTCGCCTTCCTCTGGCTCTACACGGCGTCCTGCCATTCGTGCCGACACCTCATCGGTGGCCGGCTCAAGCACTTCTCGAAGCACCCGGTGCGCTACCGGGCCTGGACCGTCGTCTCGCGCCTCAACACCCGGCACATGCAGCTGGCCTGGACCACGCTCGGCACCCTCATGGTGACCGACGCCTACATCGCCCTGGTCGCGTCCGGGGTCGTCACGGATCTGAGGTTCTTCAACTGATGGCCGCCGAGCTGGAGCACTTCGAGTACGACGTCGTCATCGTCGGGGCCGGTGGGGCGGGCCTGCGGGCCGCGATCGCCGCGCGCGAGGCGGGACTTCGCACGGCCATCATCTGCAAGTCGCTCTTCGGCAAGGCGCACACGGTCATGGCCGAGGGCGGCATCGCCGCGAGCATGGGCAACGTCAACAGCAAGGACAGCTGGCAGGTGCACTTCCGCGACACGATGCGCGGCGGCAAGTTCCTCAACTCGTGGCGGATGGCCGAGCTGCACGCCAAGGAGGCCCCTGACCGCGTGTGGGAGCTCGAGACGTACGGCGCCCTCTTCGATCGCACTCCGGACGGACGGATCAGCCAGCGCAACTTCGGGGGCCACGAGTACCCCCGCCTCGCCCACGTCGGCGACCGCACCGGGCTCGAGCTGATCCGCACCCTGCAGCAGAAGATCGTCTCCCTCCAGCAAGACGACGAACGTGAGTCCGGCGACCCGGAGAGCCGGCTGAAGGTCTTCGCCGAGGTGACGATCACCGACCTGCTCCAGGACCCGAGCGGGGCCATCGCCGGCGCCTTCGGCTACTGGCGCGAGTCGGGTCGGTTCGTCCGCTTCAACGCCCCCGCCGTCGTCCTGGCCACCGGTGGTATCGGCAAGTCGTTCAAGGTCACCTCGAACTCATGGGAGTACACCGGGGACGGACACGCCCTGGCCCTGCGGGCGGGGTCGACCCTCGTCAACATGGAGTTCATCCAGTTCCACCCGACGGGCATGGTGTGGCCGCCCTCGGTCAAGGGCATCCTCGTCACCGAGTCGGTGCGCGGAGACGGCGGCGTGCTGAAGAACTCCGAGGGCAAGCGCTTCATGTTCGACTACGTGCCCGACGTCTTCCGCGGCCAGTACGCCGAGACCGAGGAGGAGGGCGACCGCTGGTACACCGACCCCGACAACAACAAGCGCCCCCCGGAGCTGCTCCCCCGCGACGAGGTGGCACGCGCCATCAACTCGGAGGTCAAGGCCGGCCGGGGGTCACCGCACGGCGGGGTCTTCCTCGACATCGCCTCGCGGCGCCCCCCGGAGGAGATCCTCAAGAAGCTGCCGTCGATGCACCACCAGTTCAAGGAGCTGGCCGACGTCGACATCACGAAGGAGGCGATGGAGGTCGGCCCCACCTGTCACTACGTCATGGGTGGTGTCGAGGTCGACCCGGACAGCGCCGCCGCCGCCGGGGTGCCTGGCCTCTTCGCCGCCGGAGAGGTGTCCGGCGGCATGCACGGGTCCAACCGCCTGGGCGGCAACTCCCTCTCGGACCTGCTCGTCTTCGGCGCCCGCGCCGGAACCGGCGCGGCGGCATACGTCCTGTCACTGGGCGACCGTCGGCCGGACGTCGACCAGGCGGTCGTCGACGCCGCCGCAGCCGCTGCGCTCGCGCCGTTCGAGGAGGAGGGCGGCGAGAACCCGTACACCCTCCACCAGGCGATGCAGCAGACGATGAACGACCTCGTCGGCATCATCCGCACGGCCGCGGAGATCGAACGCGCACTCGAACGGCTCGAGGACCTCAAGGCCCGCGCCGCGCACCTGACCGTCGAGGGCCACCGGCAGTTCAACCCGGGCTGGCACCTCGCCCTCGACCTGCGCAACATGCTCGCCGTCAGCGAGTGCGTGGCCCGGGCCGCGCTGCTGCGCCAGGAGAGCCGCGGTGGCCACACCCGCGACGACTACCCGACGATGGACCCGCGCTGGCGGGGCCGCAACCTCATCTGCTCGGCGGACCGCGACGGGATCGTGGTGCGCGAGCAGCCGATGCCGGCCATGCGCGGCGACCTGCTGGCCCTCTTCGACACGAGCGAGCTGGCCAAGTACCTCACGCCGGACGAGCTGGCCGACGTGCCGGCACCGGCGACGCCCACCGACGGGAGCGGGTCATGAGCTACGACGCGAGGTTCCGGGTCTGGCGCGGCGACGCCGACGGCGGCGAGCTCGTCGACTACACCGTCGAGGTCAACGAGGGCGAGGTCGTGCTCGACATCATCCACCGCATCCAGGCCACCCAGTCGGGTGACCTCGCGGTGCGTTGGAACTGCAAGGCCGGCAAGTGCGGATCGTGCAGCGCCGAGGTCAACGGCATGCCGCGGCTGCTGTGCATGACCCGGATGTCGACGTTCACCGAGACCGAGGTGGTCACCGTGACGCCGATGCGTGCCTTCCCGGTCATCCGCGACCTCGTGACCGACGTGTCCTTCAACTACGCGAAGGCCCGCCAGATCCCGGCGTTCGCGCCGCCCGAGGGGGTGGCGCCCGGCGACTACCGGATGCAGCAGGTCGACGTCGAGCGCTCGCAGGAGTTCCGCAAGTGCATCGAGTGCTTCCTCTGCCAGGACACCTGCCACGTCGTGCGTGACCACGAGAACAACAAGGAGGCGTTCGCCGGACCCCGTTTCCTCATCCGTGCGGCCGAGCTCGACATGCACCCGCTCGACGCGCGCGAAGACCGTGCGGACTTCGCCCGCGACGAACAGGGCATCGGGATGTGCAACATCACGAAGTGCTGCACCGAGGTCTGCCCCGAGCACATCAAGATCACCGACAACGCGATCATCCCGATGAAGGAGCGCGTGGTCGGCCGTCACTACGACCCGCTCGTGTGGCTGGGCACGAAGATCGGTCTCCGCAAGCGCTGAGCGCCCGGACAGCGCTGACCCGCTGACTGGCGCGTGACAGTGGAAATGGTCACACTCGGCGTCTACCGGACGGTAGCCGTCGGACCGCGCGAAGCCTCGGGGATAGGGTTTCGACCGTGGCCACTAATACTCTCCCGGTGACGGGATCGAATCGACCTGCATCGGCCCGCCGGAACACCGTGTTCATGAAGATGCTCATGGCCGGCTCGGGCGCCTTGTTCGTGTTCTACGTCCTCGTGCACATGTACGGCAACCTCAAGATCTTCGCCGGCGTCGACGCGTTCAACGAGTACGCCGAGCACCTCCGGACGTTGTTCACGCCCTTCCTGCCGTATGCCGGCTTCCTCTGGCTCTTCCGGGTCCTCCTCATCGCGGCGCTGGTGGCTCACGCGTGGTCCGCGTTCTACCTGTGGAGCCGTGCTCGCGGTGCCCGGACGACGCGCTACGTGGCCAAGGCCGCGGCCCGTGCCACGGTCAAGAGCAAGATGATGCGCTGGGGCGGCGTCGCGCTGCTCCTCTTCCTCGTCTGGCACCTGCTCCAGTTCACGATCGTCAAGTTCAACGTCGGCTCGCTTCCGGCCGAGGGCAACCCGGGCCTGCTCGTCATCAGCAGCTTCCAGGTGTGGTGGGTCGTCCTGATCTACCTGCTCGCCCTCGTCGCCCTGGGCCTGCACCTCTACCACGGGGTCTGGAGCGCCACCCAGACCCTTGGCTGGGCCGGCAATGCCGCCGCACGCCGCCGCGCCAAGACGCTCGGGACGGTCATCGCGCTCGTCACGAGCGTGGGGTTCGCCCTCCCCCCGCTCGCCATCCTCTTCGGACTCGTCAAGGGAAGCTGACCAGTGACCACGACATCCACGTCGCCCTCCTCGCCCGTGCCCGGTCTCATCCACGGCGTATACGCCGAGGGTGAGCCGATCCGCGACACGAAGGCCCCGGCCGGCCCGATCGACCGCCGCTGGAACACCCGCAAGTTCGAGGCCTCCCTCGTCAACCCCGCCAACCGGCGCAAGCTGTCCGTCATCATCGTCGGCACCGGACTGGCCGGTGGCGCGGCCGCCGCGACACTCGGCGAGGCCGGCTACCAGGTCAAGTCCTTCTGCTACCAGGACTCCCCGCGTCGCGCGCACTCGATCGCCGCGCAGGGCGGGATCAACGCCGCCAAGAACTACAAGGAGGACGGCGACTCCGTCTACCGCCTCTTCTACGACACCGTCAAGGGCGGCGACTACCGCTCGCGCGAGTCGAACGTCTACCGCCTCGCCGAGGTCAGCACCAACATCATCGACCAGTGCGTCGCGCAGGGCGTGCCCTTCGCCCGCGAGTACGGCGGCCTCCTCGACAACCGCTCCTTCGGCGGGGTCCAGGTCTCGCGCACCTTCTACGCCCGCGGCCAGACCGGCCAGCAGCTGCTCATCGGCGCCTACCAGGCCCTCGAGCGCCAGGTCGCGGCCGGCACGGTGGAGATGTTCAGCCGCCACGAGATGCTCGAGGTCGTGGTCGTCGACGGCAAGGCCCGCGGCATCATCGCCCGCGACCTCGTCACGGGCGAGATCGAGACGCACCTCGCCGACGCCGTCGTGCTCGCGTCGGGCGGCTACGGCAACGTCTTCTACCTCTCGACCAACGCGATGGGCAGCAACGTCACCGCGACGTGGCGCGCGCACCGCAAGGGCGCACACTTCGCCAACCCCTGCTACACGCAGATCCACCCGACGTGCATCCCGGTGGCCGGTGAGCACCAGAGCAAGCTGACGCTCATGTCGGAGTCGCTGCGCAACGACGGCCGCATCTGGGTGCCGAAGAACGCTGCGGACTGCGAGAAGGACCCGCGCCAGATCCCCGAGGAGGACCGCGACTACTACCTCGAGCGGATCTACCCCTCGTTCGGCAACCTCGTCCCGCGTGACATCGCGAGCCGCCAGGCCAAGAACGTCTGCGACGAGGGCCGCGGCGTCGGTCCCAAGGTCGGCGACTTCCGCCGCGGGGTCTACCTCGACTTCACCGACGCCCTGAAGCGCATGAGCGCCGAGGCCGTCGCGGAGAAGTACGGCAACCTGCTCGACATGTACCAGCGGATCACGGGTGAGAACCCCTACGAGGTGCCGATGCGCATCTACCCCGCGGTGCACTACACGATGGGCGGCCTCTGGGTCGACTACGACCTCCAGTCGAGCATCCCGGGCCTGTTCGTCACGGGCGAGGCGAACTTCTCCGACCACGGCGCCAACCGTCTCGGCGCCTCGGCACTCATGCAGGGCCTGGCCGACGGATACTTCGTGCTCCCGCACACGATCCGCGACTACCTCGCCAAGGGCCCCTTCCCCAAGCTCGAGGAGTCCCACGAGGCCGTCGTCGAGGCCCGCGCCTCGGTCGACGCGCGTGTCGCCAAGTTCCTGTCGATCAACGGCGACCGCTCGGTCGACTCCTTCCACAAGGAGCTCGGCAACATCATGTGGGAGTTCTGCGGCATGGAGCGCTCCGAGGAGGGGCTGCTCAAGGCCATCGACCTCATCCGCGGCCTGCGCGACGAGTTCTGGCGCAACGTCAAGGTGCTCGGCAGTGCCGACACGCTCAACCAGAGCCTCGAGAAGGCCGGCCGCGTCGCCGACTTCCTCGAGCTCGGAGAGCTGATGTGCATCGACGCGCTGCACCGTCGCGAGTCGTGCGGTGGTCACTTCCGCGCCGAGTCCCAGACCGAGGACGGCGAGGCGCTGCGTCACGACGACGAGTACGCCTACGTCGCCGCGTGGGAGTGGGGCGGTCAGGACGGCGCGCCGGTCCTGCACAAGGAAGACCTGGTCTACGAATTCGTCGAGATGAAGCAGCGGAGCTACAAGTGAATCTGACTCTCAAGATCTGGCGCCAGTCCGGGCCCAAGGCCAAGGGCGAGATGGTGACCTACCCGGTCACCGACATCTCCGAGGACATGTCGTTCCTCGAGATGCTCGACGTGCTCAACGAGCAGCTCAATGCCCGCGGTGAGGAGCCGATCGCCTTCGACTCCGACTGTCGCGAGGGCATCTGCGGCATGTGCGGCCTCATGATCTCCGGCAAGGCACACGGCCCCGAGGTCACGACGACGTGCCAGCTGCACATGCGCAGCTTCTCCGACGGGGACGAGATCACCATCGAGCCTTGGCGCGCCGACGCGTTCCCGGTCATCAAGGACCTCGTCGTCGACCGCGGCAGCTTCGACCGCATCATCCAGGCGGGCGGCTTCATCAGCGCCAACACCGGCTCGGCCCCCGAGGCCCACTCGGTGCCGGTGCCCAAGCCCAAGGCCGACCGCGCCTTCATGGCGGCGGCCTGCATCGGCTGCGGTGCCTGCGTCGCGGCCTGCCCGAACGCGTCCGGCATGCTCTTCATGGGCGCGAAGATCACTCACCTCGGCGAGCTCCCCCAGGGCCAGCCGGAGCGTGACGCCCGCGTCGTCAACATGGTGACCCAGCACGACCACGAGGGCTTCGGCGGCTGCACGAACATCGGCGAGTGCTCCTCGGCCTGCCCCAAGGAGATCCCGCTCGACGTCATCAACCAGCTCAACAAGGACCTGCGCGGCGCCCTGATGCGCGGCGAGTGAGGCGCGACGCGCCCACCGCAGCACCCCCGACGACCCGCCCCGGAGCATCCGGGGCGGGTTAGTCTTTCCCGGCGATGAAGCCTCGAGACCCGGCCCGACGTCGCCCGTGGACGCTCACCGTCGCGGGCGCGGCGCTCAGCGCGCTCGGGCTCGGGCTCGCCCTGACGACGACGTATGCCGTCCCGCCGGCCTCCGGTACGCCCCTCCCCCGCGCCGCACCCGCGGCAGCAGCACCCGTCGCCGCACCGACCTGTGCGGCGTGGCAGACCCGCCAGGCCGTCCCGGTCGGGGTCACGCTGACACCGCGGGTCTTCCCCACCGACGAGCCCGCGGCCCGGACGTCGAGCGCGCGACCCTCCGCGACCACCTCCGCGACGACCTCCGCGTCGGCGCAGGCCCCCGTACCAGTCCCGCGCCCGACGGTCGCGGCGACACCGGCGAAGCCGCCGAAGGTCCGCGTCGTCTGCCGCAACGCGCCACCCACCCCCTTCGCCCATCCCGCGTGGAAGCCCGAGACGGTCGTCGGTGGCTCGCGCCTGGCCGAGTCCGGTGTCGTCGTCGACCGCCCGGCCTCCGTGCCCGCGCCGCCCGAGGTCTACGACGTCTCGTACGTCGTGGCCGACCTCGACACCGGTGAGGTCCTCGCCGCCAAGTCGCCGCACGCGTGGCTGCGCCCGGCCAGCACCCTCAAGACCCTGACCGCCCTGACGTTGATGCCGCGTCTCGACCCGCGACGGGTCGTCGTCGCCGGCCAGGACGCGCAGGACGCGGCCGGGTCGCGCGTCGGCATCCTCGCCGGCAACCGCTACCCCGTCTCGAGCCTCTTCGACGCCATGCTGATGTTCTCGGCCAACGACGCCGTCTACGCGCTCGCCGACGCCGCCGGTGGCTACGAGGCCACGGTGGAGCTGATGAACGTCAAGGCCCGTGAGGTCGGGGCCCACGACACCCTCACCGTCGACCCGAGCGGCCTCGACGACGGCGCCCAGCGGTCGAGCGCCTACGACCTGGCGCTCATCGGGCGCGACGCCATGCGCCTGCCGGCCTTCCGCGCCACGATCACCAAGCGCGACAGCGTCTTCCCCGGCGGGAAGGACAAGCGGGGGAAGGTGTGGCCGGCCTTCCACGTCTACAACATCAACGAGCTGCTGCAGCACTACCCCGGCGCCGTGGGCATCAAGCCCGGCCGCACCGACCGGGCACAGCACACCTTCATGGGGGCCGCGACCCGCGGTGGTCGCACCCTCGTCGTGACACAGATGGGCAGCATCACCGGCTCGTGGAAGCCGACGGCGGCCCTGCTCGACTGGGGCTTCGCCAACGCCGACCGGGTCACGCCCGTCGGGCGGCTCGTCGAGCCCGGCGAGGCCGCGGCGCCCGCCGCCGCACCCGAGCTGCCGGAGCTGCCCACTGGCGGCGCGACCGGCGCCGGCGCCGGCGCGGGGGCCCTCTCGGGGACCTCGGAGACCGGCACTCCGTCCCCGGTCGCGGCCCCGGCGAGCGAGACGGCATCCGACCGCACCAGGTCGCTCGTCGTGCTCGCCGCGGCCGGTGTCGTCGTCACCACCGGCGTCGTGCTGCTCGCGATCGCCCGGCGCCGGCGCCGCGCGGCGTGAAACATCCTTGCGGCGCGATGGTCGCAGGGGCCCGGACTCACCGCACAGGACTCACGAGAACTCCCACCCAGGTCACCTCGCCGGCCTGGCCCAATACCGCAGGGGACGGAGCGATACAGCGTGCGCGAGGGCGTCCAGCAGGCCCGAAGCGGCGATCAGCAGCTCGCCACGCCCGAGGGCAGTCACAGCGGAGTGCGCTTTGGCGCGAGCTGTTCGACGCTGGCGTGTCCGCCACTTCTGTCGGAGCGCTCGGCGCTGCGCGTCGGAGTTCGCCCGCGAGAAGTAGGTCCGGGCCCAGACCCGACGCGTTTCCTGGATGTTCTGATCCCCCGCGGAGTCGGAGGCGTTGAATCCGTGCCGCCGGTAGCCGACGCGAGCCCCAGGCAGGAACAGCACCGGTCCGTGCCTGAGTACCCGGAGCATCAAGTCCCAGTCGTCCGCGACGACGTAGCTCGTGTCGGGTCCACCCACCTCGGTCACGATGTCCAGCTTGAGCATGACGCAGCTCGGGGGGCAGAGCCGGTTGTGGACGAACACATCCTCGAAACGGACCTCGCGCCCATCGCTTGCCTCGAGCGAGGACGAGCCGTCGCCACCCACCATCGCGGCCGCGAACGCACCATCGTCGAATGGTCTTCCGTCAGCATCCACGAGGTCGACCAGCGCAGCGGCGCCCACGGCGTCCGACCGTTGACTCAAGCAGGAGACCGCGCGACTGAAGAAGTCGGATGGCAATACGTCGTCCTGGTCCAGGAAGACGACGTATGACGCACCAGGCGTGCTGGCTGCCATCGCGTGGTTCCGGGTGGACGCGATGCCCGACGAGCCCTTGGTGCGCAGACGCACCCGAGCGTCGGCTTGCGACCACCGGCGCACTCTTTCAACGCTGTCATCGCTGGAACCGTCGTCGACCACGACGACCTCGTAATGGGGGTGAGTCTGTGAGATGACGCTCTGCAACGTCTCATCGATGAACCGAGCACCGTTGTAGAGCGGTATCACCACCAAGACACGCTCGCTGTTCGGCTCAACCATTCGCGGCCACCTCTCGGCCAGGGCCCGCTGTCGGGAGGCCCCACTCCTCGAGGATCTCGTGCAAACGTTCAGCGCGGCCGGCCCATGTGAATTCCATCGACCGTTCACGAGCACGTCGACCGAGATCGCTGCGTGCCGTCGGGGCGTCAGCAAGCTGTCGCAAGACATCGATCAAGGCGCCTGGGTCGTTGCGCCTGATGACTATCGCAGCGTCCCCGGCGACCTCCGGCATGCCACCGGACTCCGTGACCACGGTTGCCACGCCGCTGGCGAGCGACTCCAGCAGCGTGAGACCGCACGGCTCCTCCCATCGAGACGGGAGCGTCACGACATCTGCCCAGTCGTAGTGGGCAGGAAGCTTTGCCCGCGGTGTGAACGGCACGAACTCGACCCCACAGGACAGGGTTGAGGCGCGTCTGCGCAGGGCGCGCTCGTAGCTGGAAAGTGGGCCATCGATGGCGAAGCCCTCACTGCCCACGATCCTGACGGTGAGTCCGTGGATCCCGGCTCGCTCCACCGCATCCAACAGCACGTCGGGGCCCTTCTCCGGCACGACCCGGCCCACGTACAGGATTCTCAGTCCGTCTCGGTCGGTCCGGTCCACGGGCCCGAAGGAATCGGTATCGACACCGTTGACCAGGGAGACGACCCGGGAGCGCATCGAGCGAGGAACGCGGTGGCGCGTCCTTTCAGCCAACCACTCGCTGACGGTGATGATCCCCTCCAAACCGCGGACGGAGCTGTGAGCTGCCCACGGGGCTCCGTGCAGGATCTCGTTGTGTGCGTAGAGCACTGGCGCTGACTGGGCGGGAAGGAGAGCGGCCACGTTAGGCGCGTTGTGGAGCAGCACGGTGTGCGGTGCGTCGCTCAGGACCTTGAAGGCAGCACGGTACTCACGGGAGGCGAAGGGCCGGCCGGCGCCCATGCGGGCGAGGGCTGTATCGACGAGACGGACCGAGCGGCTCCGCGGTGGGGCAGGCGGGTAGGAGATCACGTCTGCTGAGTTGTATCGCTCGGCATACGTTCCCTCAGCCACCAGAACCTGATGCCTGGCGCTCTCGGCCGTCGGACGGGCCAGCCCGTCGATCACCGTCATCACGGCCGATCCTGTCATCGGCGAGAAGTGGTCACCCGGCGTCGGCACATGGGCTATCACGGGTCGAATGTACCCAGCACGTGTCTGCCCGCACGGCGAACAGCGGTACTGACAGGCGCAGTGCCCCGGGTCCCTCAGCGGTGCTGCCGGCGAAGCACAGCGACCAGCGCGGCCGAGGCGGCACCGACGACCGCGCCCGCGGCGAGGCTGACCCGGTCGACCGCGCGGGAACCGGCGACGTCCCGCCCAGCCACGTCGGCGTGCCCGGGCGCCACCTCGAGGGGGGCTGCCGCATACGGCACGAGGCTGGTGTCGGCGCCGGAGGCGAGCGGGGCGATGAACACGGGGCGGGCGGCCCTGGACAGCGTCGAGCGGCCGGTGTCATCGCCCAGGGCGTCGAGGTCGACGTCGTTCGCGGCCCACGCGGCCGAGAGGAGGATGACCTTGGACATGAGGTCGAGCCAGAAGAGCAGTCCGACGGAGAGCGCGACGGCCCCGAGCAGCGGGTTCGCCGTGGCATGGCTGACGAGGAAGCCGCCGAACAGCTTGAGCAGCGTGAGGATGACGGCGCCGATCACCGCTCCCTGACGGATGTCGCGCAGCGGCAGCGGTGCTCCAGAGAGGGTCCGCAGCAGGACGACGAGGATGAAGGTGTCGAAGACGATGCCGATGAGAAGTCCCAGCAGGCCGACGAGGAGTCCGTTGCCCTCGAGACCGACCCACCCGGCCACCTGCTCGGCCAGCCCCCCGATGCTGCTCGTGAGGATCGCCGAGACCGCGACGGCCGTGCCGACGGTCACGAGGACCAGCAGGTCACGGGCCATCGTCCGCACCATGGCGTGTGGCGCGACCTCGAGGCCGAAGACGCCGCGGATGCCGGTGCGCAGGGCCCGGACCCATCCCATGCCGGCGAACAGCAGGGTCACGAACGAGATGATGCCGGTCAGGGTCAGCGTCAGGCTCGCCGGCGCCTCGATGCTGATGATGCCGTCGGGGTTGCTCGGCGTCTTGACCATCCCGGGGAGGGCCTTGTTGAGCGAGTCGGCGATCGCGAGGACGAGATCGGGGCGGTCCTGCAGGACGAAGCCGAAGATCGCGAAGGCGAGCGCGAGCGCCGGGAAGATGGAGAAGAAGGCGTAGTAGCTGACCCCCGCCGCGAGCAGGTTGCCGCTCGACGTGCTGAATCGGGTCCACGCCCGGTACGGAGACAGGGCCTTGAGCCGATCCATGAGGGGCCCCAGCGCCGGCACCCGTCAGCCCCCGGTGAGGGTGAACTCGTGCACGGGACGCCACACGTCGTCCTCGCCCAGCTCGTAGAGGTGGTAGGCGCCGACAGTGAAGGCGACGGAGTAGTCGGCGAGGTCGGTGAAGGCGAGGTCGAGCGACTCGGCCGGCACGTTGTGCGCCACGGTGACGTGCGGGTGGTAGTAGAACTCGAGGGCGCGGCTCACCGGCCCCGAGCGCAGCGACACCTCGAGCGCCTCGCAGTTCGAGACGCCTTGGGCCACCTGGATGAAGACGACGTCGGACAGCGGACGGAACGTGCCCGTGCCACGCAGGACGACGTCGAACGCGGCGTGCGCGGCGGCCACCTCCGCGCAGTGGCTCCGGAAGGCGGCATACGCCTCCGCGTCGACCTCGGTCGGCGGCAGCAGGGTGATGTGCGCGGGGATCTGCCAGGCCTGGGGGTCCCCGAAGTCGGCCCGGCGACGCTGGAGGTAGTCACCGTGCGGGGCCGGGATCGGGATCGAGACGCCGATCGTCGTGGGGCGCGCAACACTCACGCACCCGACCGTACCCAATCTCCTCGACCAGTGCGGCCGCGGGCCTGCCGGACGTGCGCCCGCTCCGATCGCACCGGCCGCGACGGTCGCACCCTCACCGATCGTCACCCCGAGAGCGGGGCTGGCCTCAGATCACGTCCGCGAACGACCGCTCGAACCGCTGGAAGACGAGCAACCCGGCGAAAAGAGCCCCTGCGCTGACGATGACCGCCGCGGCCAGCTGCCACACCGGCGGCGGCGACGTGCCGAGCAAGGACCAGCGGATCCCAGTCAGCAGCCAGCTCATCGGGTTGAGATCGAAGAAGATGCGGTACTGCTCGGGAACGGCTTCGAGCGAATACGCCACGGGCGTCGCATACAGCCCGATCTGGACCAGCCAGGGCAGGACGTACGCCACGTCCCGGTAGCGCACCATGATCGCGGAGGCGGCCAGTCCCAACCCCAGACTCAGGCAGAGGGTGCACAGGACCCAGAAGGGAAGGGCGAGCGCCGCGATGCCCGGGTTGACCCGGAAGGCGACCAGCAGAACGACGCCGAGGACGAGGGCCACGACGAAGTCGAGGATGACCGACAGGATCGTCGACGCCGGGACGAGGATGCGTGGAAAGAACACCTTGGACACGAGCGCCTGGTTGGCGACCAGCGAAGGGGCGGCCCGGTTCAGCACGCCGGAGAAGAGATTCCAGCCCAGCATGCTGATGTAGGAGAAGAGGAAGTACGGCACCCCGTCGGTCGAGAGACCTGCGATCCGGCCGAAGATGATGGAGAAGATCCCGGCCGCAACCAAGGGTTGCAGGATCACCCAGGTGACGCCCACGGCCGTCTGCCGGTACCGGAGGAGAACGTCGCGCTGGCCGAAGCGAAGGAAGACCTCTCGAGCACCCCAGAGCTCCTGCCAGTGCGGGAGACTCAGGCGCCCGGGTGGTGTGATGACGACCTTGCTCATGCGTGCACCTCGTAGTCGAAGTCAAGCAGGACCGCACCGTGGCCGGTGGCCTCGGGTGAGGTCAGCTCCGGGTAGGGCAACGACGGCAGGATGTCGAACGTGGCCGAGCCTTCCCATGAATCCAAGATGCCTGACGCACACACGAAGACGTCGATCGAGTAGCGGCCAGGCTTCATCCACAGATGGCGGATCGACAGCCGAAGACGCTGCTCACGGTCCGCGTCCAGGTAGCGGCCGACGAGGCGAGAGTCGCACTGACCCACGACGTTCCCGTTCGCGTCCGTCAGGTGCGCCGAGACGAAGTAGGTGCCGATGAAGTCGTCGGTCGGACCGATGCGAATGTCGACCGACTTGTCATCGTCGACGGAGAAGGTCTGACTCGTCGGCACGACCTCGAGGATGCGAGGCACGTCGTCACTCAGCCCCTTCCGCGCCTGCGTCTCACGAGCGGCATACTCCTCGTAGCTGCCGCGATAGCGCTCGATGACGTCGGCGACACCGCCCTGCAGCTGGAGCGTGCCGTGCTGGAGGAAGATCGCCGAAGTGCACAGCGACTCAACCGTCTGCATCTGGTGACTGACGTAGAGCACGGTTCGTCCGTCGTTGGCGACGTCCCGCATCTTGGCGAGAGACTTCCGTTGGAACTCCGCGTCTCCCACGGCCAGCACCTCGTCGATCGCCAGGAGCTCCGTGTCCAGGTGCGCAGCCACCGAGAACGCCAGCCGGACGTACATGCCGGAGGAGTATCGCTTGACCGGCGTGTCGAGGAAGCGCTCCACCCCCGAGAAGTCGACGATCTCGTCGAAACGCCGTCGGATCTCGTTGCGCCGCATCCCGAGCAGCGCGCCGTTGAGGAAGATGTTCTCGCGACCCGTCAGTTCCGGGTGGAAGCCCGTGCCCACCTCGAGCAGGCTGCCCATGCGACCGGACAGCTCGATCCTTCCAGCCGTCGGCGCCGTGATCCGCGTCAGGAGCTTGAGCAGTGTGGACTTGCCGGCGCCGTTTCGCCCGACGATGCCGACGGCCTCTCCCCACGGGATCTCGAAGGACACGTCCGACAGGGCGGTGAAGTCCTCGTAGTCCCTGCGACGAAACGGGTGACGCAGTCGCTGGGCTACGGCCTCGGTCACGCGGGTGACCGGTGCTGCTCGATGAGCGATGCGGTAGGACTTCGACAGTCCTACCGCACGAATCGCCATGTCCGTGCTCACGCTGCGCCCCCGATGTTCTGTCTGTGATGTCGACGTCCGTCGACATCAGGCGTGCTCGCGCGATCTTCCCGCGACCCCATCTGCGCGGTGGCGACCTCGCACACCCGGTGGCCAATGCCGACAATCGACCCAGTGAGCAGGTGGTCGGAGATCCTGTCGCACCCGGTGGGACGAGTCACTGGAGGAGGCCTCGGCGCAGCGCCCCGAGCCCTGACGTGCCGTGCGGGAGGTCGGCTCGCGGCTTGAGCTCCCCTGTCTGCATCACGGTGGCACCCTACCCAGCGCGGGCGGGCACAGCGTCGTTATCCCAGGTTCCGACCGAGGACGGGGAGAAGGCCGACCTTGTCGTACACGCGGCGGACCGTCGCCTCTGCGACGGCGCGGGCCCGCTCGGCGCCGTCGGCGAGGATGCGGTCGAGCTCGCCGGGGTCGGCCATGAGCTCGAGGGTGCGGGTGCGGAACGGCGTCACCGCCTCGACGACGACCTCGGCGACGTCCTTCTTGAGGTCGCCGTAGCCCTTGCCGGCGTACTGCTCCTCGAGGATCGCCACCGGAGTGCCCGACAGGGCCGAGTGGATCGAGAGCAGGTTGGAGATGCCCGGCTTGTTCTCCTCGTCGAAGCGGATCTCGCGCTCGGCGTCCGTGACGGCCGAGCGGATCTTCTTCGCGATGCGCGCGGGCTCGTCGAGGAGGCTGACGAGCCCGGTGTCGGAGGCGGCCGACTTGCTCATCTTGGCCGTCGGCTCCTGGAGGTCCTGGATCTTGGCCGTCGCCTTCATGATGTGCGGCTCGGGCACGACGAGCGTGTCGCCGAAGCGCTGGTTGAAGCGGCCCGCGAGGTCACGCGAGAGCTCGAGGTGCTGGCGCTGGTCCTCGCCGACGGGGACGACGTTCGCGTCGTAGATGAGGATGTCGGCGGCCTGGAGCACGGGGTAGGCGAAGAGGCCGACGTTGGTGTTGGTGCCCTTGGCGGACTTGTCCTTGAACTGCGTCATCCGGCTCGCCTCACCGAAGCCGGTGAGCGTCCCGAGCACCCAGTAGAGCTCGGTGTGCTGCGCGATGTGGCTCTGGACGAACAGCGTCGAGCGCGCCGAGTCGACGCCGCCGGCGATGAACTGAGCGGCGGTGATGCGGGTGCGCTCGCGGAGCACCTCGGGGTCCGGGGCGACCGTCAGGGCGTGCAGGTCGGCGACGAAGTAGAAGGCGTCGTGCGTCTCCTGCAGGCGCACCCACTCGACCAGCGCACCGATGTAGTTGCCGAGGTGGAGCGAGTCGCTCGTCGGCTGCATGCCCGAGAGGCTGCGCGGGGTCGTGGTCGGGAGGGAGGGCGTCGAGGACATGGGTGCATTCTGGCCCATGGGCGCGCGTCCCCCAACCACGTGCGCCCGTCGTGCGCCCGTCGTGCGCCCGCCGTGCATCTCCTGGCTCTATGTGGGCCTGCAACCCCGGATCACGATGGTCGCGCGGCCAGCGAGACAGATCTGGGGAACTCTCTAAGTGGCTGCCTTACTACGTTATCGTGACGCTTGGGGAAGGGGCCGAGACCGGGGACGGTCTAGACCTGTAATCAGATCAAGCCACTAGAGGGGGCATTCCGACATGAGCAGTACCGAGGCGGGCCACAATGTGAGCCCAACGAGACGCACGTTGGTGAAGGGGGCTGCTTGGGCGGTGCCCGCAGTGACCATCGCCGCTGCCGCGCCGAGCGCGGCTGCCAGCGTCCTGTGTACAGGCACCTTCTGCCTGACGAGCGACTTCTGCAAGCTTCCGGGCCACTCCGGGCCATGCGACAAGGGCTACCGAGCCCCGGCCACGATCCAGGCCGCGTCGTTCGAGCGCATTCTCGTGGCGAGCGTCACCGCGCAGGGTCTCTCGCCCGCTGACAATGCCGATTTGCTGCTGCAGATCACTCCGACGAGCGGCCAGACCGTCACCTGTAGCGCGGCGTGCACATGTACCGTCACCGTTCCCGCGGGATACCAGAAGATCTGCATCCCCGCCAGCACCGCGCCCCTGCAGTACGACATCCAGGTGTGCGGTTTCCCCAACAGCCGGAACACGACGATCACCCTGGACTACTTCCTGTACAGGTGCAGCACCGCTGGGGCCTGTGTGCAGCTGGAGCACGCCAGCACCTCTGGCGGCGCACACCCCTGCTGACGATCAGTACGTTTGGCGATGGCCCCTTGGAAGAGCGTCCAAGGGGCCGTCACTGTCCCTGTCGAGATTGACGACCAGGTGTCCCAGCTCCGCGACGAGGTCGGCGATGAACCGCGTGACGTTGTCTGGGCCGGCGACAGGGCCGCCCGCCAACTGTCCGTCTGCCCCGAGCGCCACCGCGCTGGGGGTGCCCTCGATTCCCAAGGTGTCGTAGGCCCAACGCTCCGGGTCGTAGATCGTCCACTCGTCCCCGTCAGCGCCGCTGGGGGGCGGCACGATGTAGGCGAGTCGCACGTCCAGCATGGGCAAGGCGGCGCGCCACGCAGGTGTCTGATCGATGACGGTCGTGCACAGGCCGCACGTGGTGGAGACAAACAGGAGCACTTGGGGCCGTGTCGCGCTGAGGTCACGAAGACTGCGCACGGATCCGTCGCTGAGCGTGACGGGCACCGCCGGGGTCGGCGTGCGAAGGTAATCTTCGAGTTCCGCCTCGTCGACGAAACCGGGTGAAGAAGCTCGGCCAGGATCCGGCCCGCCGACTGTGAGAATCACGGTCAAGCCTGCGGCCGCTGTCGCCGCGAGCCACCACCATTCGTTGCCGTCCATTCGCTGCAGGGCGTTCCGTGGACCCACATCCGCGCGGTACGCCCAGATGCTCAGGCACGCGAGCACGACGTACCAACCATTACGTACTGCCGTCGCAGCAGTCACACGGGCCGGTCCGAATGCGCCGAAACAGTCGCAGTCGACATCATCTCCTCGGCGCAGCACCTGGATCACCAACCACAGGTAGGTCAGCACGAGCGCCAAGGAAGCGCCAGCACTGAGCACGCCGAGCACACCAGTCCCGAGCGTGAGTAGCAGCGCCAGGGTGACCTCCACCCACGGGTGCGCCGCTGCGACAGTCGGAATAGCGAGTGCCCTCGGCACCCCCAGCGACCGGAGGCTCGACGCACCAGTGCCAGGGCTTCGCAGCTTTGCGAGACCTGCAACTGCCAGCACCGCCGCGAGAAGGAGAGGCGCAACAGTGAGGGCGGTTGGGACCATGTGCCAAGGTTAGGCGACCCGACGGTGGCGCTCACGCATCTTCGCCAACCGCGCGGAGCCATGCGCCTCGTCGTCGAGGCCCACACCCCCACCGTTTCAAACGGCTGTTCATGCGCATGTGTCGAGTGACCTCGTCAGCCGTCAAGGCGGACGACTCCTTCTGACTCGAGGCTGGCCAGCACCGCCCGGACGGCGTCACGGGAGTCCGCTCGCTCAGGAGGCGTCCCGAAGCGGGCTACGAGCCCCGAGGCGAGCTGCTCGATCGACGTGCCACCCGCGGTCAGTTCGCGGACAGCTTGTCCGAGTGTCGAAAGCCGGACGACCCGATACGCCCCGTTCACGGGGATCAGCACAACGGAGCCGTCCTCCCCGATCAGCTCATCCAGCGCCTCAACGGCCCACACCATGCTCACCGCTGCCGCTCCAGCACCGTGGCGACGATTGGTTCGAGATCGTCGGCGTTGCCGTAGTGCACGCGTCGGAGCCCACCAACGCTTTCGATCGCCGCGGCTAGACGGCGTAGGGGGCTGGGCAGCTGCGCAAGCGACGAGCTCTCGGGTGCCAGAAGCGCGATAGCGTCGAGAAGCGGCACGTTCTCAACCTCAACAGACCTTCCGGGAGGTGAGTCCCTAACCAGCACGACAAGCCCCGCCAACCACGGGTCGACTGGAGCCAAGCTCAGTCCGAGAGTGCAAGGATCAGTCTCGTCCTTGATCGAGGACCCCGACCGCCTCAGAGACAAGGGCTTGGGATAAACGTCGATTCCGAGGTCCTCCCTGATCGCTATGGTTTCGTCGGAGAGGTAGCCGCGGCCGCGCCCAAGCACCCGCGTCAGGGTCGTCTTACCCGTACCTCCGGGGGCGACGTAGACAATCGACGCCCCGCTCGTTGGGTCGCACAGCCCCCCCGCGTGGAGCATCAAGGCCGTGCCAGCCCGCGAATCAATGGCCGCGCGCGTCACGGACTGGGTGAGTGACTGCAGCGCCGACGCCCGAGAGCCTTCGTCGTCAGAAGCCGCGGGAGGGCGCACCTGCTTCACCTCGCTGCATCGAGGCCGATCGTCAAGGCAGAGCCGCCAGATGTCGCGCACGGGTTGCTCGAGGGAAGCGGGAACCACAACGTCGAGTGGGACTCCGAGTGCCCGCAAGGGGACGTGCACCATCTTGACCCGGTCGCGGTTGTCCAGTGAGTCACTGCTGGCTGTCATCGTGCCCGACTCTAACGAGCCAGACGCGCGATGACAGCAGCCATCCGGTCGACGCGGTCACTCCAGTCGACCGGGGCTCCGCCGCGGCTTGAGGTGCCCCCAGGAGGGTGACCTGACAGCATTCCGAGGACAACGTCGACGAAACCACCCTCGTCGGCGACCTCGATCCGGTCCTCGTCCACGTCGCGGAAGCCCGCAACAGGCGTCGACACCACGGGTCTGCCGGCGGCTCGGTACTCGTAAAGCTTGATCGGGTCGAGGCTGTCCGTGAAGGAAGTCACGACGTGCGGCACGATGAGCATATCCGAGTGCTGGAGGTAGGCCGGCACGTCGCCACTTGGCCGCGCGCCGAGCAGAACGACCCCTGACTGCTCGAGCGTGCGACGTTCGCTGGGTTTGAGGGCGTCAGGCCCGAGCATCACAAGGCTGCCCCGGCCTGCCAGTGCGTCCGCCACGCGAGCGCAGAGAGCGACGTCCAGGCGGTCACTGTGGAGCGTGCCGGCATACAGCACCACGGGCGCGTCGGGGAGGTCCGCAGGTCGGTCGTGCGCGACGAGGTAGGCCGCCGTGTCGACCCCGTTGGGCACGAGAGTCACCTTCCGGCGCTGCCCCTTGCTCGCCGCGAGGGCCGGGGAGCAGACGACGACCTCGTCGCACCGAGCCAAGAGCACCTGTTCCTGCGCGATGACCCGCTCGGTCTCGGCGGTCGACCGCTCGGCGAGCGTCCAGTCGTCGGTGACGTCGTAGAGCGAGCGCCATGTCGTCGCCTCGACCAGCAGCGCGCCGCTCGGGTCGTTGACCCAGAGGACCGGGTCGGCCATGTCGAGCGAACGGGCGGTCCGGAGCACCTGCCGAGCCCAACGCTCGTCGACGCGGCGGTCGACTCGCCGGGGCAGCCATTTGGTGGGCTCGAGCAGCCACAACGCCTCGGGTCGGATGCCGTCGAGCGACGGCCCGGGACGCAGCCCACGGCCGAGCCTCGGCTGGCTGGCGCCGAGGGCTGCGTGAAGCGGGTCGGTCGCCGGCTCGACGAAGAGCACCCGGAGGGTCGGGTCGCCGCGCAACAGGCCGGCGACGAGATGCTGGTTGCGTCGCCACACACGGTCCCACGCCTCGAGGGAGGTCACGACCAGATCCATCACAGCACCCCTCGATAGACGGCCCGGGTCTCTCGTGCCTGGTGTTCGGGCGTGAAGCAGGTGCGCTGGGCGCGTTGGAGGTCGGAGGCATAAGCGTCCCGACGGCGAGGATCAGCGACGAGAGCGGCCAGCTGCCGTCCCGCACTCTCATGGTCTCCCGGTGCGTGCAGCGCCGCACCGTCGACGGCCCCGACGGTCTCGAGGTGCCCTCCGGCGCCGACCGCGACGACGGGAAGGGCCGCTCCCATCGCCTCGAGAACCGTGAGGCCGAGCCCCTCGATGCGACAGGGGGCCAGGAGCACACCTGCGCGCGCCATCAGGTCCGGCACATCGCTCCGGTGACCGAGGAAGCGGGTTGAGTCGGCCAGGCCGAGGTCGGCCGCTAGGGAGGCCAGACGCCATCGCTCGGCACCGTCCCCGGCGACGTCGAGACGCCAGCCCTGCGAGGCGACCCCGGACGCGGCGAAGGCCCGCAGCGCGACGTCGGAGTCCTTCTCGAGCTCGAGCCGCTGGACGAGCAGCACCACCCTCTCGCGCGCCGCGGCCGGGGGCGTCTCCGGACTGCTCTCGACGCCCGGGTGGATCACGACGCTCGCCCCCGCGATGCTGTCCGCCACGTAGCGGCTGATCGCGATCTGAGCGTCGACTCGGCGTGCGGCCAGGGCGGCCGCCACGCTCGAGACGGGGTTGCTCCCCCGACTCCTGGCGAAGTGCCGGGTCACCACCAGCGGAACGTTCACGCCCAGCAGCGCTGTGGCGCAAGCGATCTCGGCGGCCGTCATGTGAGCGTGCACCACGTCGGCATCGACCGCCCAGCGCCGCACGGCGATGAGGACGTCGCTGACGGTCGCGGCCGGAAGGGTGCGTACGCCCGGACCTGCGGCAGCCGGCATACGGTGGGTGTCGCCTCCGATGACCACGACCTCGTCACCCGCTGCGACCTGGGCGCGGGAGAGCAGAGCGACATGGCTCTCGACGCCGGCGAACCCGTCCGAGCGGATCGCGTGCAGAATTCTCATGAGGCCTCTCGGCCTCGTCCCGGCGCGTCACGCAGGCCGTCGAGCAGCTCGACGTAGCGGGCGGCGACATGGCCCCACGTGTGCTGTTCGGCAGTCCGGCGAGCCGCCTGACGCAGGGAGGGACGGTCGGCCTCGGAGAGCAGGTCGAGCGCCTCGGCCACGCTGGTCGCCGACCGTTCGACGAGGTAGCCGTTGACCCCGTGCTCGACGACATCGGGGATGGAGCCGGTGCGGGTGCCGATGACGGGAACCCCCATGGACAACGCCTCGAGGACGACGAGCGGCGACGCCTCATAGGCGCTGGGCAGGCACAGCACATCGGCCGCGCGCAGCCAGGGCCTCGGGTCACGGCTCGGACCGACGAAGGTGATGCGGGCCCGGTTGCGCACGGCGGCGGCCCGCGACTCCATGCCGGCTACGAGATCCGGTGACCCGCCCACGACGAGGAGCCGCACGTGGTCAGGGCACTGGTCCAGCGCGTCCACGACGAGGTCCAGTCCCTTGCGCGCGTACTCGTGCCCGATGAAGACGGCCAGCACGTCGGTCTCGGTCAGCCCCAACGACTCCCGCTCTGCTCGCCGCGCGTCAGCGGACGGCGGGACGAACTCGGACGTGTCCACGCCGTTGGTGACGACAGCGGTGCCCGGCCGCAAGGACGGGTGCAGCTCACGCAGGAGCCGCTGGTCCTGGTCGGAGAGGTTCACGACGAGCCGGTGCGTGGCGGAGGTGTAGCGACGCTTGTCCCGCACCGTGGTGAACAGGTGCACGGGGTTGCGCAGGATCCGGTACCAGTACGCCCCTCTCGACCGCATCGCGGCCTGGACGAGTCCGTGGTTGACGTAGATGTCCCCGGCGAGGACGTCGTTGTGGCACACGGAGACGGTTTCGGGGTGGTCGGCGAGATAGCGCCGCGCGCGGCGGGTCCCGACGGACGAGAACCACACCACCCTGGCCAGGACCGCGAGCCGGCCCTGCAGACCGCCTCGAGGTGTCGGCAACCAGGCCCCGCCCGACTCCGTGAGGGTGAAGCGCTCGACGGTGACACCCATCCGCCGCCACTCCTGCTCGAGGTGGTGAGCCACGGAACCCACCCCGGTGCCGGGCCCGATCTCGGGCGCGATCTGCACGATCGTGGTCACCGAGCGGCCCCAGGGGTCTGCAGCAGTCCGGCGGGGTGCGGAGCCCCAGCCGGCTCGGGCGCTCGGGCCTCGGACGACTCGCGCTGCTCGGAACACCATTTCGCCCCGAGGCACAGGCCGAGGACGAGGAACGGGAGCGACCCCTGCACGGCAGACCAGAAGAGGTCGAACTGGCCCTGGACGATCCGTGACACCAGAACGGCCACCGCCAGGGACCCGTAGGCCGGGTCCATCCGCCACGCGACCCGCAGTGCCACGACCATGAGGAGGACGAAGGCGGCGAGGCCCACTGCCCCGGCCGATGTCAGCACCTCGATCTCGGCGTTGGGCGGCTGGAACTGGAACGGGAACCGGTCGGTGTACCACCAGCGCAGCCCGACGCCGAACCACGGGTCGGAGGACCAGACGGTCATGGAGTCCTGGAACCACGTGAGGCGCTGGAAGACCGAGTTGAACTGGTTCCCGGACTGCACCTGGTCCTGCACGAGGTTCGTCACGAAGAGGACGAGCGGGGCGACGAGCAGCAGCACGAGCTTGGACCGTCGTCGATCGGTCCGCGAGCGCAGGACCAGGACGAAGACTGCCGCGACCAGACCGATGACCGCCTGCCTCGACTGGGTGAGCAGGACAGCCGTCAGCATCATGCCCATGAGGACGAAGGACCACCTCCGATTGATCCCGGCCCACGCGGGCCGCGCATAGACCATGACCGCCCCCATCGCGCAGACCGTGCCCGCGAAGTTCTTGTGCATGCCATACGGGAAGCTCGGGTAGACCGGGCTCAGGTCGCCGTGCGCGATGTGTATCAGACCTTCTACGACGGTGATGGTCGCCAGGACGGCGATGGTGCCGATGAGCAGGCGGAGACCGGTGCGGGCGTGACCGTTGGCGCCGACGGCCCATCCGACGAGAAGCGATCCGGACACGAGCATCCAGGCGTGCGCCCACTCGACGGCGTTCGCCGTGTACGGGTTGTTGACGACCGTGATCAGCGTGGCGAACTGGTACACCGCCGAGGCCCAGAGGACCGCACGCAGGCCGGCGGAGAAGGGCCGCCTGGCGAGAAGAAGAGCTGGGACGGCGGCCGCTGCGAGGGCGAAGTCCGAGAGCGAGAGGTCGACCCCTCCGCCGCCGACGCGGAGGACGACGAGGAGCAGGGGTAGCACAGCGAGCGGGATGAGACCGGGTTGCACTGCCGTCACACCCATCGCGAGCACGGCGACGGCGAGGATGATCGCTGCGTCGGGCGTCGTCACGGCGAGACGTCCGACGACGGCGATGAGGGCGACGCCGGCGAGCACCAGACCGATGCGGGTGAGCAGGTCGGTCGTGCCGGTGCGGAGGAGACGTTCCGGGATGATGCTCACGACGTGGCCACCCGTCCCAGCTCGTCGAGAGGCACGGACGGACGGTCGCTGCGTGTGGCGCGGGCGTCGCGGGGCCGTTCCTCCAACCGTGCAGGCCCTGCGAGGTAGAGGTGTAGGCGTGCACGTGCCGCGCGACGCCGGTCTCCCCGCAGCACGACCCCTCGCGCGGCAGAGCCGACGACCTGCCCGGCACGCCCGACCTGCCAGCCCACGCTGCCGAAGTGCTTTCGGAGATAGATCTCCTGCGCGGCGTGGAAGTGGCCCTCACGCCGGTCGGGGTCGGTGCTCGTCGCGGCACCCACGTGGGTGGCACGCGCTGCGGGCACGAGCGCGTGACGCCAGCCGAGCAGGACCGCGCGGCGCGCCCAGTCGGTCTCCTCCGCATAGAGGAAGAAGCGCTCGTCGTCGAAGGGACCGACGTGGTCGAGGGCCTCGCGGCGCAGCAGCAGCACCGACCCGATGACGTAGCGGTTGCGTCGCAGGCGGCCGAGTCCGGCGGCCTCGACCCACGTCGCGAGCGGCGACGGGAAGGGCCACTCGACCCGGGAGTGCGTGCCCGTGGCGTCGACCTGCGACGGCCCGACGCTCGCGAGGTCGGGCTCGGCGAGCAGGGCTGCGCGCAGGACCTCGACGTCGCCCGGGGCGACCACCGCGTCGGGGTTGACGAGCAGGACGTCGGCGCGGGGGTCGACCCGTCGCAGCCCCTCGTTGACACCGGCCCCGAAACCCCCGTTTCGACCCGGGTCCACGTAGCGGGCGCCCGCGGCCTCCACCACGGAGCGCACCGCAGGCGAGGAGGAGTTGTCGACGACCGTCACCGACAGCGTGCTCAGCGGAGCCAGCGCGTCGGCGAGAAGGTCGGGCTGGCCGTACGCGACGACGACGACCTCGAGCGGCCGGTCGTCCGGTCCTGGCGGCGTCCACTGCTTCGTCGCGGCGCGGTACATCGCATCGTGCTCCACCGCGATGCGGTCCCACGACGTCGCCGCCGCGCGGGCGAGGCCGGCTGCTCTGAGCCGCCCGGACACGTCGCCGTCGTGCACGACCTCGCTGATCGCCTTGGCGAGCTCGGCGACGTCGCCCTCGGCGACGACGAGAGCGGCGTCGCCGACGACCTCGGGCAGTGCGCCGCTGTCGCTGACGACGACCGGGATGCCGCAGGCCATCGCCTCGAGCGCGACCCGGCCGAACTGCTCGACCCACGAGGGGGTCGTGAGCGACGGGACGACCAGGACGTCGAGCGAGCGGTAGAAGTCGGTCAGCGCCTCAGGCGCCAGCGCGCCGAGGAGCTCGACGCGGTCGGCGATGCCGAGCCGCTCCGCGAGGTCCACGAGGGCGTGCCTCTCGGGTCCGTCGCCGGCGAGGCGTAGGCGCACGGCGGGCTCGAGAGCGACGGCGCGGAGCAGCACGTCCGCCCCCTTGGCGGCGTCGAGGCGACCGGCGAACCCCACGACGGGCACCTCACGGGGCGTGTCGGCATACGCCGCCGGGGTGAAGGCGGTCAGGTCGGTGCCGAGGTCGACGGTGCGGGCGCGACCCGGGAAGCCCTTGCGCTCGGCGATGCGGCCGGCCGCGTCGTTGCACACGTTGACGCCGCTCGCGTGGCGCAGCGCGGCTCGCTCGAGCCACCGGAACGGGACCGGATAGCGCTTGTCGATGTTCTGGGCCGAGTAGAGCAGGTAGGGGGCGCGCTGGCGACGCAGCCACCGGAGCAGCAGGACCTCGGCGGTCGCGAGGGCGAAGGGCTCCTCGTGGATGTCGATGACGTCGACCGGGCGACCGAGGGCCCGCCACAGCGGGCGCGGGTCGTAGAGGAAGAGGGCCGGGTGCGAGCCGACAGTGCGCGCCGGCACGACCGGCTCGTCGGGGAGCACGGACAGGGCGACGCGGCGGCCGCCCTCGGACCACGCCGCAGCCGACACGATGTCGACCCGGTGGCCGAGGCGTCGCAGGGCGCGCTCCCGCCCACGCCACGCGTCGACGACGGCGCTGTGGGACACGCGCAGTGCCCACATGACCACTCACCCCTCTCCCCGTGCCGTCCCCGGATGTCTCCGACTCGGCACAACCCCTTGGATGATATGGGAGGATCGCCGCACGTACTGTCGAGTTGGGCCAGGGGGGCAATGTGACGTTCCGGGAGTTCCTGGGCGTTCTGGGGGCACGGTGGCGGATCATCGCGGTGAGTCTGCTCGCGGTGGTCGCGGCGACCGCTGTCCAGACGATGCTGACCCCTGCCGTCTACACGTCCAGCTCGAAGATCTACCTGCGGGCGACCACCCCGGCGAGCGCCACCAACAACAACCAGGTCGCGACCTACGCCATCTCGGCAGGCGACCTCGGAACCTACCTCGAGGTCCTGACCTCACCGTCGGTCATGGATCCCCTACGGACCCGGCTCGGTCTGCCTGCGGGATTCCCGCTGTCGGTCTCGGGCGAGGTCTCTCAGACGTCCAACATGATGACGATCACTGCGACCGGTGGGGACCCCCAGCTCGTCGCGCGAGTCGCCACCGAGGCGGGCCCCGTGCTGGCCGACGTCGCCAAGAAGTTCTCCCCGCTTCTCGCCTCGAATGGTCAGGCCGTCGAGGCCGACACCATCGTGCCGGCCTCTGTTCCGGCTGACCCCACGTCACCCAACGCCAAGCGAAACCTCATGCTCGGCGCGCTCCTCGGCCTCGCGCTGGGCGTCGGCCTCGCGCTGCTCCGACACACCCTGGACACCAAGGTGCGCACGGAGGAGGACATCAAGGCCCTGTCGAAGCGGCCGATCCTCGGCGACATCCCGATGGTGAAGTCGGTCAAGAACGGCCTGCTCTCGCTCGAGAGCGACCCGCACGGACGGCACGCGGAGTCGATCCGCCGCCTCCGCACCAACATCCTCTTCGTCGATGTCACGACCGGTGGGCACTCTTTCGTCGTCACCTCGTCGGTGCCCGGTGAGGGCAAGACGACGACGACGATCAACCTCGCCCTCGCGATGGCGGACGCCGGATCCAAGGTGCTGCTCATCGACGGCGACCTGCGCAACCCCTCGGTCGCGAGCACCATGGGTCTCGACGGCTCGTTCGGCCTGACCACCCTCCTGCTCGGTCAGGCGGACGCCGACGACGTCATCCAGCGCTGGCGCGAGACCACCCTCCACGTGCTGCCCGCCGGCCCCGTGCCGCCCAACCCGAGCGAGCTGCTCGGCTCCGAGCCGATGGAGGTCCTCTTCGGCAAGCTGTCCCACGACTACGACTTCATCCTCGTGGACAGCCCGCCCGTCGTCCCGGTCATCGACGCCGTGCTCATCAACAAGCTGACGCACGGCCTGATCATGGTCGTCGGCGCCGAGCGGACGAAGAAGCGCGACCTCGCCAGCGCGGTCCAGTCGCTCGAGACCGTGGACGCCCCCGTCGCCGGTTTCGCCCTCAACATGGTGTCGGCGGGGTCCTCGACCGCTCATCGCTACGGCTACTACGGCTACACCCGCGACGCCGACGTCAAGCCGAGCCGTCGGGCCAAGCGCTCGCAGGCCAAGCACCACTCCTGATCCACCGCGCCCGACCGCTCAGGTCAGGTGGGGCTCAGGCCTCGGCCGGCGGGTCGGAGGCGCCACCCAGCGGCACGAGCAGCTCTCGCGCGCTCAGGTCGCCGACGAAGGCCCGGACGTCAGCCGTGATCGCGTCCTCGGGCTGTCCGACGAGCTCGGCGACACGGGCCACCCATCCGGTCGCGGGAGCCGTCGTGGCCTCGGCCCAGATCAGGGCCGCGGCACCATCGAGGACGAGGAGCGGGCCGCCGGGCAGGCGTGCGACGTAGACGGACATCCCGTCGTCGCTCACGGTGACCCCGGCGTCGGGTCCGGGACGGTAGGCGGCGCTCACCGCCGGCTCCGACGGGCGAGGCGGGAGACCTGCTCCCTCAGGCCGCGCGCCGGTCGGCCGAAGAACTCGGCCACGATCTCTGCGCGCGACACCGGGCGTCCACGCACGATCGTCAGGTGCTCGACGTTGACGAGCACCGAGCGCGACGCGACGGTCAGCTTGGCGCGCAGGCCCCGGGCCGCCCGCACCCTGGCGCGCCACTCCTCCATCCGGGTGCCCCCGCGCGCCGCGACGCGCCAGAGGTCGTATGCCGGGTCGTCCCGATGCTCGTCGAGGGTGCCGGTGATGACCGAGAAGGCCAGACCGGCATCGAGCCGCCCCACCCAGTCGAGAACACGGTCGCGAGCAGCGTCGTCGGCCGATGTCCAGAGCCACTCGACGTCGTTGGCGGCCTTGGCATCGCTGCCTCCGCGGGCGGCGTGCAGGAGTAGGACGACGGCTTGCGCATCGCGCGACGGCACCGGGCAGTCGATGCCGCCCAGAACCTTCGTGGTCCGCTGGGACCACAGGGTGTCGAAGGCCCGCTCGGGCGTGGGCCCGGTCCCAGGATAGATGCGGTGCAGGTCGAGCAGTCCGAAGTCCTGGTGTCGCAAGGTCGCCGAATGCTCGAAGGACGATCCGTAGACGAAGGTGTTGATGAGCTCCCAGCCGTGGCGAGGCAGCTCGTCGAGCAAACGACGCACGTGCGCCGGACGGGCCAGCACGTCGGCATCGGAGTAGCCACGCCCCGGCACCAGGGTCGGATCGAGTGCCGCACCCTTGACGTGCAGCAGGTCCGCTCCGCACCGGTCGGCGATCCACTGAACTGATGCGTGGGCGAAGCCGATGCGTACCTCGAGGGGCACAGTGGCACCCGCAGAGGGGGCTCCCGTCGCCTCCTGGGTTGCCATCGAGCGAACCCCCATAGACTGCAAGCGGACTGGTCGATCGCACCATAACAGCCCGCCAGGAGGTGCACGTGTCGCATCGCGATCGCCTCCGCTGGGCCACCGTGGCCGTCGCCGCCGCCACGGCCTTCGCGCTCACCGCGCTCCTCTCGACCCGAACCGGGGTCGGTGTGACGGTCGACGGGACCGTCCGCGGCTGGATCCTCAACGGGCTGCCGGGAGCCCTTCGCCAGGGTCTCGACCGCCTGGCCCGGCCGTTGGTCATCGTCGTGCTCGCTCCGGCGGTCGTCGTTCTCGCGCTCCTCGCACTCGTCCGTCGCGGCTGGCGGCGCGCCCTCGCGGGCGTCGTCATCCCGGCAGCGGCGACGTTCGTGGCTCTCGAGCTGCGCACACGCGACGTCTTCGGCATCGGCGGGGACGCCTTCCCGTCCAACCACGCGGCCGCCGGCCTCGGCCTGCTCGTCGGGGTCGCGGTCGTGTGGCCGCGACCTGTGACGCGACGAGGGCTCGTCGGACTGGGCGTGGCGGCGTTCTGCATCGGCCTCGGCAACGTGTCGTGGTACGCGCACCAGCCCCGTGACGTCGTCGGCAGCGCGCTGCTCGTGGTCGCGGTTGCCGCGGCGACCTTCGCCGTCGTCGGCGGTGACTCCCCCAACCTCGCCACGGAGGTCCGGGCCTCGCGTCGCACGGCGCGGGAGGGTGCAGGGCCCGTCGGCTGAGTCAGCCGGTGACGGAGCGCCACACCCGCGCGTGCCCCTCGGCGCTCGCCTCCCAGGTGAACCGGCGCGACCGCTCGAAGCCGCGGCGGGCCGTCGCCTCGACCTGGGCACCGCCGGCGAGGACGTCGAGGACGCCGGCGGCGATACCCGGGCCGGTGGGGTCGACGAGGAGGCCGCCGTCGCCGACGACCTCGGGCAGGGACGACCGGTCGGCTGCGACGACGGGCACGCCCGTGGCCATGCCCTCGAGCGCCGGAAGGCCGAAGCCCTCGACGAGGGAGGGCACGACGACGACGGACGCTGCGGCATACAGCCTCGGCAGCACCTCGTCGGCGACGCGCCCGACGAGTCGGACGCCGGGCAGCGCGCCGAAGAGCTCGGTGCGACGGGGGTGGGGCGGGCCGGCGAGCACCAGCGTCACGTCGGGCCGGGCTGCCCGGATCCGGGGCCAGGCGTCGGCGAGCGCCGCGAGGTTCTTGCGCTCGGACGCGCCACCGGCGGTGAGGACGTAGGGTCCGTCGACGCCGAGCGCGGACAGCCGGTCGGCGCCGAGCGGCTCCGCGCCGAAGTAGCGCTCCTCGACCCCGTTCGGGACGACGACGGGGTCGAGGAGCCCGAGCAGGTCGACCGCCTCGGATGCCGTGAAGGCCGACACGCAGACGACGGCCGCTGCGCGGCGCAGCTCCTCCGCCGCGGCGGCCACGGGTGCGGACTCGTCGGCGTAGCGCCAGGCCACGACGTCGTGCAGCGTCACGACCTCACGGGGCGCCGGCGGCAGCTCGAGGTTCATCCGGTGCACGAGCCCGCCACGGGCGTACGCGAGACGGCCGGCCGCCGCACGGGCGCTCGGTGACGCGCCACCGAGCCAGCCCATCGGCAGGCGGAGGGTGCCGGGCAGGGGCGACCGGAGCGAGCGCGCCACGACGTGCCGGACCCGCCACTCCTCGCCCGGTGCGGCCAGCGCGGCGAGGGCAGCGGGAGCGCGCGAGACGATGTGTCGCTCGTAGGCCTGCGCACCCATCGGCACCGCCGTCGCGGTCGTGGCGATCGTGAGCCGGTGCACGCGGCATCCTCGCTGTCGGGGCTGTGGTCAACTGCGGGACGGGTCCGCCCTCGCATCGTAGGGTGAGACCGCCCGCGAGCCGGTGACCTCGCGGGCCCGATCGAGAGGAGCCGCGGTGGAGGGTGCCGGTCGGCCGCGCGTCGCGCTCGTGACCTCGTCGTACCATCCGCACCTCGGTGGGGTGGAGGGGCATGTCCGCCACGTCGCGCGCGAGCTGCGCAGCAGGGGCACGGAGGTCGAGGTGTGGACCGTCGACCGCGGCGAGCACCTCGGCGTCACCGAGCTCGACGGCACCGTCGTGCGCCACCTGCCGACTCCACTACCGGCCCGCTCGGGGCGCGCCCTCATGAGCTTCGGGCTCGCCGCCCCGCGGGCGTGGCACGCGTGGCGGTCGGCCTTCCGCGCCTTCCGCCCCGACCTGCTCCACGTCCAGTGCTTCGGACCCAACGGGGTGTATGCCGCCGCGCTGGCTCGTCGCACCGGCACCCCGCTTGTGCTGTCGAGCCACGGCGAGACGTTCATGGACGACCACGACGCCTTCGGCACCTCGGCGCTGATGCGCGAGGGACTGCGCCGGACCATCGCGGCCGCCGCGGTGACGACGGGGTGCTCCGAGCAGGTGCTCGACGACCTGCGGGACCGGTTCGGCCTCGAGGGCGGGACCGTCGTGCCCAACGGCGTTGGTCCCGTGCCGACGACGCCTCCGACTGGCACGATGCCCGACGCGCTCGGCCTGTCAGACGGCCCCGTCGTCCTGGGGGTCGGCAGGCTCGAGACGACGAAGGGCTTCGACCTGCTCGTCGAGGCCGTCGCGGGCATCGACCGCGAGCTCTCCCCGACGCTGGTCATCGGCGGCGACGGGTCCCAGCGCGAAGCCCTGCGGGCGCTCGGTGAGCAGGTCGGCCTCGGCGACCGGCTCCGACTGGTCGGACCGCTCGATGAAGCCGGCGTCGACACCTGGATGCGTCGGGCCGACGTCGTCGTCATGCCCAGCCGCCGCGAGGCCTTCGGCATCGTCGCGCTCGAGGCGTGGCGCGCCGGCACACCCCTCGTCGCCACGAGCCTCGGCGGGCCCGCGTCGTTCGTCACCGACGGGGTCGACGGCGTCGTCGTCGACCCGGTCAACACCGGGGCGCTGGCCCATGCCGTCGAGTCGCTGTTGCACGACCCCGAGAGGCGGGCGGCCCTCGGGGCGGCCGGGCAGGCCTCCGCGCGCCGATACACGTGGTCCGCGATTGCGCTGCAGTACTCCCACCTCTTTCAAGGTCTCGCCAGTTCGTGATCCGCGGTGGGCTTGCCCTGACGAGACGACGCGCGGGAACGCGCATCATCGGGCCGGTCTGCTGCGCCCGTGGGTAGCCTCGGGGCGTGCCTCCAGCCGCGCCGCCTCCGCGCCCTCCCGTGCGTGTGGCGATCCTCGACCACACGGCCGAGCTGGGTGGCGCCGAGCTCGCACTGCTGAGGCTGTTGGAGGTCGTCGACCGGGGGCGCGTCGAGCCCGTCGTCGTCCTCTTCTCCTCGGGCCCTCTCGAGGAACGGCTCCAAGCGGTCGGCCAGCGGGTCGTCGTCGTGCCCCTGGACCCGAGGGTCCGGGACATGGGCCGTGCCGTCGGCCCGCTCAGCGCACTGCGTCGCGCTGCGACCGGCGCGGCCTTCCTGCACCGCCTCGCCGCCTCCCTCCGTGCTCTCGACGTCGACGTCGTCCACACGACCTCGCTCAAGGCGGACCTCCTCGCGATCCCCGTGGCTCTCCTGCTGCGCAAGCCCCTCGTGTGGCACGTCCACGACCGCATCGCCGAGGACTACCTGCCGTTTCGGACGGTGCGCCTGCTGCGGTTCCTCGCCCGCCGCGTGCCGCACGCCGTCGTCGTCAACTCCGAGGCCACGGCCGCCACCCTGCCCGGCGCGCGCTGTCCGACGGTCGCCTACCCGGGGCTGTCCTCGGAGCAGGTGGCGCACACCAGCCGACGTCTCCAGCCGGAGGGTGGCCCCGTCGTTGGCATGGTGGGACGGCTCAGCCCCACCAAGGGCCAGCTCGTCCTCGTTCGGGCCGCGCGACACGTCGTGGACGTACGGCCGACGACCCGCTTCAGGCTGGTCGGTTCCGCTGCCTTCGGCGCCGCGGACTACGAACGCGAGCTGCGCTCCGAGATCGGTCGACTCGGGCTCGAGGCCGACATCGACCTCGTCGGCTTCGTCGACGACCCGCGGGGCGAGCTCGAGGCCATGTCCGTCTGCGTGCACGCGTCAACGGTGCCCGAGCCCTTCGGCCAGGTGGTCACGGAGGCGATGGGATGGGGCGTGCCGGTCGTCGCCACCCGCGGCGGTGGGGTCGACGAGATCGTGCGCACGTCGCCGAGGGGCTCCGAGACGGGGCTCCTCGTCGACGCCGGAGACGAGCAGGCCCTGGCTCTAGCGGTCCTCGACGTCATCGACCGTCCAGCGGAAGCGCTGGCACGCGCCTCTCGCGCACTCGCCGACGTCGCCGACCGATTCGGGATCGAACGGGCCGCCGAGACCGTGACCCGGGTCTGGGAGGAGGCCGCCTCGTGAGCACCCAGGACCTCCCGGACGGGCGACCGCGCGTCGCCATCGCGCACGACTACCTGACCCAGCGCGGCGGTGCGGAGCGGGTCGTCCTGGCGCTGCACCGGGCCTTTCCCGACGCGACGATCCACACGACGCTCTACGACCCGGCCGGCACCTACCCGGAGTTCCGCAATGCGCGCGTCGTCGTCTCCCCCATCAACCGCATCGGGGCGCTGCGCCGCGACCACCGGGCCGCGCTCCCCCTGCTCCCGTATGCCGTGTCCCACCTTCCCGTGGACGCCGACGTCGTCGTGGTGTCGAGCTCGGGCTGGGCGCACGGCGTGCCGACGACCGGGCTCAAGCTCGTCTACTGCCACGCCCCGGCGCGCTGGCTCTACCAGGCCGACGCCTACCTCGGGGACGAGGCCGGCCGGTCCGCGAAGGCGCGGGCGCTGGGTCTGCTCAGCGGGTGGCTGCGCCGCTGGGACCGTCGCGCAGCGGCGTCCGCGGACCGCTACCTCGCGAACTCGACGGTGGTCCGGGAGCGCATCTCGGCGGCATACGGCATCGACGCCCAGGTGCTCGCCCCGCCCTACGGCATCGACCCCGCCGACCCGCAGGAGGCGGTGGCCTCCCTGGCGGACTGGACCGACGACGGCTACCTGCTCCTCGTGTCGCGGCTGCTGCCCTACAAGAACGTCGACGTCGCGGTCGACGCCGTGCGCGACCTCCCCGAGCGGCTCGTCGTCGTCGGTGCGGGACCGCTCGAGGCGCGGCTGCGCGCCGAGGCACCGGACAACGTCCGGATCGTCTCGGGCCTGACGGACGCCGAGCTGCGCTGGACCTACGCCCACGCCCGCACCCTGCTCGCGCCGAGCCTCGAGGACTTCGGGCTCACCCCCCTCGAGGCGGCGGCGTTCGGGGTGCCCACCCTGGCCCTGCACGCCGGCGGCTATCTCGACACCATCGACGAGAGCGTCAACGGGACGTTCTTCGAGGAGCCGACCGTGCCAGCCGTCCGCGCCGCCGTCGTCGCCGCCCGAGAGCGGGTCTGGGACGAGGCCGCGATCCGCGCCCATGCGGAGCACTTCTCGGAGGCGAGATTCCACGCACGTATCCGGGCGGAGGTCGACAACCTCCTGTCGGTCAGCTGACGGCGCGCACCACGAGGAGCCAGGCCACGACGGGCGCACCGACGACGAGGATGATCGCGAGCACCCGCAACGCCGCCGCGTGGCCGTAGACCTTGGCGACGACCGCGCCGAGGATGCCGATGGCGAAGACGGCGATCGAGTAGTTCGCGAACGTCGCGCTCAGCTCGACGATCTCGGGGGACTTCGTGATGTTGGCGATCGTCGCCGCCTTGCCCGCGGGACCCCACGGCGCCGGCAGCGGCACCTGGGCGAGGAGCAGGGCCGCGAGGCCGAGCACGTCGGTGCGTACGTACGAACGCCTCAGCGCCGAGGCCTGACGGCGGCTGCGGACCGACGGCTGCACGGCCGACGGGGGCGGCGTGAACGCGCGAGGCAGTGTCAGCAGCAGACCGGGCAGGCCGGCGAGACCGGCCAGGAAGGCCGCGTACAGTTTGGGGCGCCCGTCGGAGGCGAAGCCGAAGACGGTGACGAGCGGCACCGTCGCGTGCACGAGCACCCAGACGTAGGCGACGAAGGCCATAGCAGCGCCGACGGCCACGGGGAGGTCGGCGCTCACACGTCGGCTCACTCCTCGGGCTTCGGGCATGGCGGACAGTGTAAGCAGCAGTGCGATCGACTCCCGACACCTACACTTGCGCCGTGGACAGCACCCGTGAGCGCGACACCGACCTGTTCGAGTCCGAGCAGGTCGCTGCCGGCGACGGCTCCTCCGGGGGCTCCGGCGGGTCCGGCGACGACTGGGACGGCGGGTCGCCCGCCGACGGCGGTTCGGGCCGCCGGGAGAAGAAGCGCAACCGCAAGGTGCTCGTGGCCGCGCTCGTGCTGCTGCTCGTGCCCGTGCTCGCCGTGGGTGGCTACCTCGCGTGGCTCAACCACATCGTCACCAACAACGTGAAGCAGGAGCTGCTCCTGCCCGACGACGGCTCGGCGGGCAGCCAGCCGACCGACAAGAACGGCAACGTCGTCGTGCAGCCGGCGGGCAACGGCACGAACTACCTCGTCGTCGGCAGCGACGCCGGTCCGGGTCGCGTCGGCGGCCGGTCCGACGTCATGGTGCTCGTGCACGTGCCGGCCGACCACTCGGCCGTCACCCTGATCCACTTCCCCCGCGACCTCTACGTCTCGATCCCGGGCAAGGGCAAGAACAAGCTCAATGCGGCGTATGCGTTCGGCGGGCCGCCGCTGCTCGTCAAGACGATGCAGGACATGCTCGGCGTCCGCATCGACCACGTCGCGCTCGTCGGGTTCGAGGGGTTCAAGTCGATGACCGATGCTGTCGGCGGCGTCGACGTCAACGTCGAGGAGTCGAGCAACCAGCCGCCCTACGTCTTCACCCAGGGCGTCCAGCACATGGACGGCGCGATGGCCCTGGCCTTCGTGCGCGAGCGCAAGCAGCTGAGCGAGGGCGACATCTCCCGTGGGCGGCGCCAGCTCGCCTTCATCAAGGCGCTCATGCTCAAGTCCCTGAGCAAGGACGTGCTGACCAACCCGATCAAGCTCAAGGACTTCACCGAGGCGGCCACGACCAACCTCACGGTCGACCAGAAGCTCGACGTCGGCACCATGCGCTCCGAGGCCCTGGCCCTGCGCGACCTCCGCGGCGGCGACATCCGCTTCATCACGGCGCCCTTCACGGGCTTCGGCACGAGCCCGGCCGGTGCGTCGATCGACATCGTCGACGAGGTGAAGATGGCCGACCTCGGCGACGCCATCCGCAACGACGAGCTCAACGCCTACAAGTAGGAGCCGGCCCGGTGACCCCGTCGGCCGCGGTCAGACCCGCTTCCACGAGTTCAGGTCGCCCTGCGAGACCCACGTCTGGTTGCCGGAGACGATCCAGCCGGCACGGTCGGTCACCGACAGGCCGATGCTCCCCCGCTCGGGGGTCGCGACCGGCACGCACGCGACGACGGTGGCCGTGCGGCCCTTGACGACCTCGACGAGCTGGACCCCCTTGCACGCCCCGACGATGCGGACGGCATACGTCGTCAGGGTGTTGTCGACGAGCAGGTTGCTCAGGGCAACCCCGCCCGGTGCGTCACCGGAGTCGGACCACGTCGTCCCACCGTCGTCCGTGACGACGACCGACCCGTCGGCGCACAGCGCCTGCGCCTGGGCCGCGGACGTGCGCGAGAGGTCGACGACGACGGCGTCGCCGCAGGGCGTCGCCGCGGCCTCCTTGGGCGCGAGCACCTGGGTCGGCTCGTCGAGACGGCGCGCCCAGCCCCCGCTGACGGCGGTCGGGGTCTGCCACGTCCGACCCGCGTCACGCGAGGCGTACTGCTCGAGGGCGCAGTCTGGGCCGGCCCCGATGACGAAGACGCGGGCCTCGTCGAGCGGCTGCACGCGCGCGACGGCGCGGGCCGGCGACCGCAGCTTCGTCCACGACCGGCCGCCGTCGGCGGTGACCTCGACGGTCGCACCCCCGGCGACGCAGGCGCCGGTCGTGGCTCGCCAGGCCCGCGCTGCGTCGAGCGCAGAGACGAGCCGGGTGACGGGGACGGCCTTGGCCGCCGGCGTCGTGCCGCTGGTGGGGGCGATGGTGCCCGTCGCGGCCGGCGCGGCCGTCGCGGGCGGGCTCGTGGTCAGCGCCGCGGTCCGCGTCGTCGAGACCGCGGGCAGCGCCTGCGAGGCGTTGTGGCCCGACCGCAGCGCGAACGCGACGAGCGCCACGTCGACCGCCAGGAAGGCGACGAGACCTGCCGTCGCCACTCGCTTGTTCATTGCTCCAGATCCCCCTCGACACGGCTGATGGCCCTTCCCCCGGGGGACATGCTAGGGGCGAATCCGCCTGTCGTACGCGGCAGTCCGCGTTCGGATCGGCTCTCGGGTCAGCCGGCGGGCGGCGTCAGGGCTGCGACGACGACGGGCAGCTGCGCCTCGATCTCGGTCGACATCAGGTCATATGCCGCAGAACCCCGCCCGTATGGGTCGGGTATGTCCGATTCGGCCGCGGTGCGCGCCGGGTGGAGTCCTCGACGACCACGAGCGACCTCGGCCACGATCGCGGCCCACGGCGTGTCGTGGTCGGCCGCCGACACGTCGGGCGCGGCCGCGGCCTCGGCGAGGTCGGCGTCGCGGACGAGGTCGGCGAGCTCGCCCAGGGTGAAGGTCTTGCGCAGGGCCCGCGGGTGCAGGGCGACGGCGTCGGCCCGGTGCTTCTGCGTCGCGGTGACGACGATGTCGGCGGCGTCGAGCATCGCGGGGGTGAGCTGGCGCGAGGCGAAGCCTGCCGTGTCGGAGCCCACGGCCTCGAGGGCGGCGACCGACCCGGGCTCGATGTCGGCGCCGACGAGGGCGCGCGTGCCGGCGCTCTCGACGTGGACGTCCTGCCCGACGAGGAGCTGACGCAGCCGCCGCTCGAGGTAGGGCGAGCGGCACACGTTGCCCGTGCAGATGACGAGGACCCGACCCACCGGCCTCATCGGCGCGCCCCGGCGAGCGAGGAGGTGTGGGCGAGGCAGGCCTCGAGCGTCGGCAGCAGCCCGGCGTCCGCGGCAGCCGCAAGGGTCGGGGCGGCGGCGTCCTTCGGCGAGAGCACCGGGACGAAGCCGTCGGGCAGCTCGAGCCCGACGGTCGGGTCGAGCGGGTTGATGCCGCGCTCGACCGACGGCGTGAAGACCTCGGAGCACAGGTAGACGGCCGTGCCGTCCTCGACGCAGGCGAGCGCGTGGCCGAGGCCTTCCGCGAGGTAGACCGCGCGACGGTCGACGGTGTCGAGCACGACGGAGTCCCACTGCCCGAAGGTCGGCGATCCGACCCGGACGTCGACGACGAAGTCGACGAAGACCCCGCTCGTGGCCGTGACGTACTTGGCCTGTGAGGGCGGCACGTCGGCGAAGTGGATGCCGCGGAGGGCTCCGGCCGACGAGACGGAGATGTTGGTCTGCCGGACCTGCATCTCGTGGCCGATGGCCTCGGCGAGGCGGTCGGCGCGGAAGCCCTCGGCAAAGACGCCTCGGTCGTCGGGGAACTGGCGCGGCGTGATCTCGAAGGCTCCATCGATGCGGAGCGGGCGGATGTCCATCAGGTCCTTGCCTTCACGGGGTGTCCTTGCCCTCGGCGAGGAGGGCGTGCAGGTAGAGACCGTAACCGCTCTTGGCCTGGTCGTCGGCGTGCCGTCGCATGCCGTCGTCGTCGAGCCACCCGTTGCGCCAGGCGATCTCCTCGACGCAGCCGATCTTCTGGCCCTGCCGGGCCTCGACGACGTGGACGTACTGGCTGGCCTCGATGAGGCCCTCGAACGTGCCGGTGTCGAACCACGCGGTCCCGCGCGGCAGGACGCTGACCGACAGGGTGCCGCGGCGGAGGTACTCGTCGTTGACGGCGGTGATCTCGAGCTCGCCGCGCGCGCTCGGAGTCAGGCCGCGGGCGATGGCGACGACGTCGTTGTCGTAGAAGTAGAGGCCGGGCACGGCGTAGCTCGACTTCGGGTGCTCGGGCTTCTCCTCGATGGAGATGACGTGGCCGTCAGGGTCGAACTCGACGACGCCGTAGGCCGTGGGGTCGGCGACGCGGTAGGCGAAGACGTGGCCACCCTCGACGTCGGTGTGGTCGGCGAGGCGGGTGCCGAGCCCCGGGCCGAAGAAGATGTTGTCGCCGAGGACGAGCGCCACCCGGTCGTCGCCGATGAAGTCGGCACCGAGCACGAACGCCTGGGCCAGGCCCTCGGGACGCGGCTGGACGGCATACGTGATCGTCATGCCCCACTGGGAGCCGTCGCCGAGGAGGCGCTGGAACTGCTCGACGTCGACGGGGGTCGTGATGACGAGGACCTCGCGGATGCCGGCCATCATGAGCGTCGACAGCGGGTAGTAGACCATCGGCTTGTCGTAGACGGGCATCAGCTGCTTGCTGATGCCGCGCGTGATCGGGTGCAGCCGGCTGCCCGTGCCCCCCGCGAGGATGATCCCCTTCATGGTCGGCCAGCGTATGCCGTGTGCGACGTCGTCGAGGACGGGGCCGTCACGCGGCCGGGCGCCAGGTCTCGAGCTTCGCGTCGGCCCGCCAGACCGTGTCGCCGACGGCGAGCCAGCCGGCCTCGTCGACGACGCTGAGCGAGACCCGGCCCTCGGCACCGTCGAGGGAGGTCTCGACACAGGCGCCGCCGGCAGCCTTGCCGTCTGACACCTTCGCGACCTCGACGCCGGCGCAGCCGTCGGCCACGCGGGCGACGTGGACCTCCGGGGTGCCGTCCACCTCGCGGGCTCCGACGGCGAGCGCGCCGTCGACGGTCGCGAGGGTTGTCCAGGTCGAGCCGCCGTCGGTGGACCGGACGAGTCGCCCGTCCGCGCAGACGACGACGGCGCGCTTGGCGCTGACGCGGGCGAGGTCCACCACGGTGGTGCCGCCGCACGGGCGGGCGTCGGGACGCTTCGGGGTGATCAGCGTGGTCGACGCTCCACCGGGGACGCGTGACCAGCCGCCCTCGACGTCGCGTGGTCCGCGCCACGTCGTGGCGTCGTCGTCGGTGGCGTACTCCCCCACCGTGCACCCGCTCCCCTTGGCGCCGATGACGAAGCCGCGGTCGCCGGCGACCGGCTGCACGCGCCCCAGAGCGCGGGCGGGAACGGCGCGCTTGGTCCACGTGCGCCCACCGTCGTCGGTGACGCGAAGGCTCGCCCCGCCGTCCGGGCAGGTGCCGAGCGCTGCACGCCAGGCCCGCTTGCCGTCGAGAGCCGCGACGACCTCCGTCACGGGGGTCGCCTTGAGGTCAGGTGGGGCGGTCGTCGTGGGGGACGCGGTGGGGACGGGGGCAATGACAGCTGACGCCGGAGTGGAGGCTCCCGCGGCGTCGGGACGGAAGGCGAGCGCGACGAGGAGCACGTCGACGACGAGCAGGGCGAGCAGGCCCGCGAGCGCCACCCGCCCCATCGATCTGTCCGACATCCATCGCATCACGGGCGACACTCTACGGACCATCTGGACGGAATCGCCGCATCTAGGGCAGGCCCACTAGGATGCGCGAGAGTGAACTGTCGGAATTGCCCGACTGGAGTCGTGTGACCAGGCGCGGCCGACGAGGAAGACACCACTGTGGAGCTGCAGGACTACCTGAACGTCATCAGGAAGCGATGGATGATCATCGCCGCCGTGGCTCTCGTGACCCTCGGCCTGGCGGCCGCGTACACGGCCCTCGCGCCACGGAGCTACTCGTCGTCGACGCGGTTCTTCGTGCAGACAACGAGTGATGACACGACCTCCTCGCTGCAGCAGGGCAACACCTTCACCCAGTCCCGCGTCAAGACCTATGCGCAGGTCCTCACGGACCCGACCGTGCTGCAGCCGGTCATCGACGCCGTCGGTATCGACAGCACCACGGACAAGCTCGGCGATCGCATCACGGCGTCCATCCCGCTCGAGACAGGTCTCATCGACGTCACGGTCACGGCTCCGAGCCCCCAGCAGGCACAACAGGTCGCGGCCGCCATCGGCAAGGTCTTCCCCCCATATATCGCCCAGATCGAGACTCGTGCCGGCAAACAGTCACCAGTTCAGCTGTCGGTGACGCGACCTGCCACCCTGGAGCTCGCTCCGGTGAGCCCGAAGCCGGCGCGCAACCTCGCCCTCGGCCTCGTGCTCGGACTGCTCCTCGGCTTCGGCGTCGCCCTGCTGCGCGACGTGCTCGACAAGTCGGTGAAGTCCCAGCGCGACCTCGAGGCGGTCACCGACCGTACGATCCTCGGCGCCATCGCCTTCGACACCGACGCGTCGACGCACCCCCTCATTGTCCAGGTCGACCCCCACTCACAGCGCGCCGAGGCGTTCCGCTCGCTGCGCACCAACCTCCAGTTCATCGACGTCGCCAACCCGCCGAAGTCGATCGTTGTCACCTCGTCGCTGCCCGGTGAGGGCAAGTCGACGACGACGGCCAACCTCGCCCTCAGCCTCGCCGAGACGGGCCTCAAGGTCGTCGTCATCGAGGGCRACCTGCGCCGACCGCGGCTGCTCGACTACCTCGGCTTCGAGGGCTCTGTCGGCCTCACCGACGTGCTCGTCGGCCGGGTCGAGGTCGACGACGTGCTCCAGCCCTTCGGCCGCACCGGCCTGCGCCTGCTCGGCGCCGGTCCGATACCGCCCAACCCGAGCGAGCTGCTCGGCTCCGCGAACATGGAGCAGCTCGTCGCCGACCTCGGCGAGCGCTTCGACTACGTCCTCATCGACGCCCCGCCGCTGCTGCCCGTCACCGATGCGGCCGTGCTCAGCACGATCGTCGACGGTGCCCTCGTCGTCGTCGGCGCCGGGGTGGCCCAGCGCGAGCACGTGCGTCGCGCCCTCGAGTCCCTCGAGGCGGTCAACGGCTCCCTGCTCGGCCTCATCCTCAACCGGGTCAAGACCAAGGAGCTCGGGGCGGGCTACGGCACCTACGCGTACGACTACCGCCCCGAGAGCGAGCGCCAGCGCGCCAAGGGTCTGGGCCGGGGGCGCAGGCGCCCCGCCGCAGGGCCCGACCAGGTCGGGCCGGTGAACCCCAGGTCGTCGGCCGTCGGTGACCGTAGGCCGCCCGAGCCCGGGCCCCACGCGCACGAGTCGAGCGCAGCACCGGGCGACACGCCCGGAGGCGCACCCGTGCCCCAGCAGCAGAACGGGACCAAGCCCACCTTCCCCACGGACGACTCGATCTTCCGCTGAGGAGACACCGGAAACTCGCGGCACCGGACGCACGCACGAAGGACCCCGTCACCGTGGTGACGGGGTCCTTCGTCTGCGTTCAGCGGACCGACTGCGCCCTCGACGACCCGGCCACGCTACCCAGCGCGGCGACGATGACCTCGAGGAACTCCTCGATGCGGTCGAAGGCCTCCGTGTGGACGCGAGCGGACCGTCCATAGGGGTCCACGACATCGATCTCCCCCACGTCCCGCGGGGCGATCGTGCCGCGCGCGGCGGCAGCTTCGGCGACGACCTGTGGCAGCCAGGGCTGGGTCGGCACGATCGGCCGCCACGTCTGGGAGGACCGGCACAGTTCGGCGAAGTCGCCCAGGGCGAAGATCCGGCGCATGGCGGACGGGCGCACGCGCGCGACGTCACCGCGATGGGCCCGCGTCATCGTCAGGACCAGCTCGGCCCCCTCGACGAGCCGTGGCGTGACCGCTCGCGCTGCGTAGCCCGTGACGTCGGCGCCGAGTCGACGCAGCGCCTCGCTCGTCTCGGTCTCGATGCCGGAGCCGACCACGGCACCGGTCCCGGCACTCTCGATCGGCACCCCCGCCTCAGGCAACAGCTGCCGCAGCCGCCTCTCGGCGTAGGGCGACCGGCAGATGTTGCCGGTGCAGACGAAAAGGATGCCGCGGGCGCGAGGAGAATCCCCGAGCATCTTGCCCCCTGTGGTTCTGGTGTTCGTGGAGGTTCGATCCTAGGCGGCTCTCGGGTGGCGCCATCGGCAAAATGGCGGTATTGAGGCGGTTGTCTCACGAATCCCCCAACCAGGGGCACGCCTCACCAGATCGAGCTGGACCTGCGTCCCATGCCCCGGTAGTCCCAGCCGGCGTCGGTCCAGGCGCGCGGGTCGAGCACGTTGCGCCCGTCGATGATCCGCGGGGTCGCGACGAGCGACTTGGCCTGGGCGGGGTCGAGCTCGACGTAGTCCTTCCACGCCGTGAGCAGCATGACGAGGTCGGCGCCGGTGAGGGCCTCCTCCGCCGAGTCGACGATCTGGAGGTCGGGCCGCGCCAGGCGCACGGCGTCGGCCCCCGCCGGGTCGGTCGCCACGACGTTGGCACCGCGCCCCCAGAGGCGGCCGGCGATGTCGAGGGCGGGCGAGTCGCGCACGTCGTCGCTGTCGGGCTTGAAGGTCAGGCCGAGCACGGCCACCTTGACGCCGACGAGGCGGCCGCCGGCCATCTCGGAGGCGAGGTCGACGGCGTGGTCGCGGCGGCGCATGTTGATCGAGTCGACCTCGCGGAGGAACGTCAGCGACTGGTCGACGCCGAGCTCGCCGGCCCGGGCCATGAAGGCGCGGATGTCCTTGGGCAGGCAGCCACCGCCGAACCCGATGCCGGCCTGGAGGAACTTCGAGCCGATGCGGTCGTCGTGGCCGATGGCCTCGGCGAGACGCGAGACGTCCGCTCCGGACGCGTCGCACAGCTCGGCCATCGAGTTGATGAAGGAGATCTTCGTGGCGAGGAAGGAGTTGGCGGCGACCTTGACGAGCTCGGCCGTCGGGTAGTTGACGAGCAGCCGCGGGATGCCGGCCTCGATGATCGGGGCGTAGACCTCGTCGACGACGGCGCGGCCGATCTCGCCGCGATCGCGGTCGTCGGGCAGTCCGTAGACGACGCGGTCGGGACGCTGCGTGTCCTGGACGGCATACCCCTCCCGGAGGAACTCCGGGTTCCAGACGACGACGGCGTCCACGCCGGCCTCGGCGAGCCGGTCGGCGACGGCCTGGGCCGTCCCGACGGGGACGGTCGACTTGCCGACGACGACGATCGGGCCGTCGGGCGACGGGGTCGCGTTGGCGATGATGTCCTCGACGGCGGTCCACACGTAGCTCATGTCCGCGGCGTAGCTGCCGCCGCGCTGCGGCGTCCCCACGGCGATGAAGTGGACGCGGGCGTCGGCAAGGGCGGTCTTGTCGGTCGTGAAGCGTAGGGAGCCGTCCGCGACGCCCTGCCGCAGGAGCGGCTCGAGGCCGGGCTCGTGGAACGACGGCACGCCGGCGGCGAGCTTGGCCACCTTGCGCTCGTCGATGTCGAGGCCGACGACGTCGTGGCCGAAGTCGGCCATGCACGCGGCATGCACCGCTCCGAGATAACCGCATCCGATGACCGAGATCTTCACGCCGGGCAGCATATCGAGCGCCGGAGAACGGCTGGTGGCCGTGACGTTGCCGGCGCTTCGTTACTCTCGGCTCCATGCGCGTGCTCGTGACCGGCGGAGCCGGCTTCATCGGATCGAACTTCGTCCTGCGCGCCCGCGAGGTGCGGCCCGACTGGGGCCTGACCGTCATCGACTCGATGACGTATGCCGCCAACCGCCGTTCGCTCGCGCCGGTCCTCGCCGACCTGGGCGGAGACGGCTCGGTCGAGCTCGTCGAGGGCTCGGTCGCCGACGCGCCGCTCGTCGACCGGCTCGTCGCCGACCACGACGTCGTCGTGCACTTCGCCGCCGAGTCGCACAACGACAACAGCCTCGACTCGCCGTGGCCGTTCGTCGAGTCCAACGTCGTCGGCACCTTCACCCTCCTCGAGGCGATCCGCAGGCGCGAGAAGCGCCTGCACCACATCTCGACCGACGAGGTCTACGGCGACCTCGAGCTCGACGACCACGAGCGGTTCACCGAGAAGACGCCCGTCAACCCCTCCTCTCCCTACTCGGCCACCAAGGCCGGAGCCGACCTGCTCGTGCGGGCGTGGATCCGGTCGTTCGGCATCAGGGCGACGGTGTCGAACTGCTCGAACAACTACGGCCCGCGCCAGCACGTCGAGAAGTTCATCCCGCGCCAGGTCACGAACGTCCTGGACGGCATCCGGCCCAAGGTCTACGGGTCGGGGCTCAACGTGCGCGACTGGATCCACGTCGACGACCACAACGACGCCGTCATCGCGATCCTCGAGCAGGGCCGGCTCGGCGAGACCTACCTCATCGGCGCCGACGGTGAGCGCAGCAACCTCGACATCGTGCGCCTTCTGCTCGAGATCATGGGAAAGCCCGCCGACTGGTTCGACCACGTCGACGACCGTCCCGGGCACGACCTGCGCTACGCGATCGACTCATCGAAGCTGCGCGCCGAGACCGACTGGCGGCCCCTCTACGGCGACCTGCGCGCCGGCCTGGCGGCAACCGTGGACTGGTACCGCGAGAACGCTGACTGGTGGTCCGCCGCCAAGGTCGAGGCCGAGCGCACCTACGGACGGCTGGGCCGATGATGGACACGGGCGCCGGTCGTGTCCTTGTGACCGGGGCCGGAGGAATGCTTGCTCATGACCTCGTGCCTGCGCTGCGGGCGGCTGACTGGGTCGTCACCGCCTTGGGCCGATCCGACCTCGACATCACTGACCCGGCGCAGTGCGTTGCCGGGGTCGAGGGGCACGACCTCGTCGTCAACACGGCCGCCTACACCGCGGTGGACGCCGCGGAAACAGACGAGGCGGCCGCCTTCGCCGTCAACGCTGTCGGGGCCGCGAACGTGGCGCGAGCTTGCGCTTCAGCCGGAGCGCGACTCGTGCACATCTCAACCGACTACGTCTTTGACGGCTTGGCGACCGATCCATATGCCGTGGACCATCCGATGGCACCCAGCTCGGCATACGGCCGCACCAAAGCATCCGGAGAGTGGGCAGTACGCGCCTTGCACCCAAGATCGTGGGTCGTCCGCACAGCGTGGCTTTATGGTGCAGGCGGTCCGAACTTCGTCTCTACGATGCTAGAGCTCGCCGTCGAGCGCGAGTTAGTGACTGTCGTAGCCGATCAGATAGGTCAGCCGACATGGACTAGCGATCTGTCCGCCCTGGTGACTCGGCTGGCTGCCGCGGATGCCGCGCCCGGCGTTTACCACGGCACCGCCTCCGGCTACACGAGCTGGCACGGGCTCGCCCAAGCCGTGTTCCAGGAAGTTGGTCTTGACCCAGAACGCGTGCAGAAGACAACGACCTCCCAATACCCCCGGCCCGCACCGCGCCCTGCCTGGAGTGTGCTGGCGCACGAACCCCTGCCGGACCGCGGCGTTATGCCGATTGGGGACTGGCGCGAGGGCGTGCGCAAATACTTAAGGCAAACGCGGGCCTGACGCCCTAGCGCACCCCGTCGAACGGGTTTCTCGGAAGTAAGGTATGGGCTGGACCTCGACGATAGGGCCGCGTTCCGGATGCTGGCAGCAGGAGCACATCGGGTCGTTGCGCCGGCCGCGGTGGCCGGTGGCTGTTGCACCCGGCGCTGGACGTCGTCCACCACGTGGGTGCCAAGCTTGACGACGTGGAAGGCGTCGAGCACCGAGCGAGCTTCCTTCGACTGCGTTCTTGTACCTGGGAAGTCGTCCAGGGTGGCGATCTCGACTTCTGCGCCGCACTCGCCCATCCAAGTTACGTCGGTCCGACGGAGCGCCCCAGGACCAAGTCCAACAGCCGAGCGCGGGTGCGACCGTGCTCGTCGCGGGTGGGTCGACCATTGCCGTCAGGTCCTGTGGCCGCGGCCCACCCTCGGTGATGGGCTTGGTCGAGACGTGGTGCCGCACGCGCTCATCCACGCCAAGGAGGGTGACCTGTCGAAGCGGGACGGGGCGGCATCAGCCGACTGGAGCAGTGGCCACCGGTTCACCACGTCGTGCCGAGCCGGCGCTACAGGTTCTGCACCGAAGCTTGCTCACGGCGCAGTTCGGTGATGGCCCACCGGCAGGCCCGCACCGTCACCAGGCCCCGGAGACGGGCGACAGTCTCGTCCTGCCCGGAGAAGACCCCGACCGGGCACGCCGGCTCCGGGCACCTCCAGCGATGCTTTCGGCACACCAACATGGTCGGCCTCCGAACGCCGCCGCGTCTACAAGCCTCACCTCGTGCCGGCCGTGGACCCTGCGCGCGGGGACACCACGGGCGGGCAGCCCACCCGTTCCACGGCAGACTCCACCGTGACCGCCAACGCGCCGCCCCCACACGCTCCACAGCGGTCACGTGAAACCCTCCAAGCCGACGAGAAGGTCGCAGTGGCAGGCGCAGGCACGCTGCACGACTTAAGGCTCGGGCATCGTTAGGGTCCTGTAAAAAACAGGGTGTGCGAGTCCCCTGATCATCGGAGACCTCGACCCCAACCCCGCTCAGCCCAACTGTCGGGCCACCCTCCTCATCCCACCTTCAGGTACGAAGAGCTGCATTAGCGACGTCGAGTTCGCTAACGGCGGGAAGACCTCCATGAATAGACCGCTTCAAGAGCGCTAGACCCCAGCCGCATCCCAAGACGCTTGCCGGGGATGGGTCACCATAAAGATGACTGCGATGATGATGAAGAACGTAACGGGAAGCAACTGTGACGACATGGACATAGGCAGCAAGAACTCTGTGCTAGAGATGACCAGCAGTATAAACGCGTACGATGTGAAGACCGGCCTACGAGGCCCAGCGTCTGCCTGGTTGGCGCGCCGCGCAAATAAGACGACCACCGTTATGCCGACAATGATCAAAAGCAGTCCGCCGGTGACCAACCACTGGACGTAGAGGTTGTGTCCAGAAGTTCGGCTTGCTGAACTTAGAGCAGATGCAGGCATATCCCAGTAGGGTCCGACACCCACTAACAACCCCGAATCCCAGTACGCGGCAAGACTGTCTCGCCACACCGCCGAACGCCCGGAAAACCCGTCAGGGTCATCACCGGAGACCAGCGGTAGCGCCGCAATCAATCCGAGCGCGAAAACCAGAAGGAGTCCGCGGGAAATGCTGCCCTCCAAGTTTCTTAGAAGGCGCCCGAACATCCAAAACAGAATCCAAGCAATAAGGGCCAAGACCGCGGTACGTGAGGCCGAAAGGATGACTGCGGCGATACACCCCGACCAAAGAATCGCCCGAATGACGATACCATTGAACAATCGGACAAAAGGCAGCGAAAGCGCTACGAATACGCCCAGGGTATTGGAATGAGTGAAAGGTCCCGCCAAGACGAAGTCTCCACCGAAGAAGGCCTTCGACTCGTCCACACCAGATCCACCTATTATGAAACGAGCTTGTCCCGCCGCAACCAGTCCGAATAGTATCGATCCAAGAGCTACTACAAATCCCCCAATCGCAACTATTCTGAAGTCTGACGGCCTTAGCACCAAACTACTCAAAGCGAATGCTAGCAAGGCAAACTCGATAACGTTCGAGATGCCGCCAACTGAGAACAAACCCTGCGCCGACCCACGCTCCAGCGTTAAGGCGGCTAGCACGAGAAGCAGCACCGTCCTATACCCGATTTTCAGCTTACGCGTTTTGAGCAACACCCCGATACACGCCGCCGCAAGGACCACACTGAGCAGCCATGAGACAGCTTCAGCAGTCGGCGTAAAGTGATAGAAACGTTCAGCGCCGGGCAGTGGATGAGCCTGCTCGGTGAAATTGACCAGACCAGGCATCACTGCTTTGAGAAGGCTGAGGGTAAACAGAACACCGAACAACTTCGAGGATCGAGGCTTTTGAAACTGGGCCGAACCGCTGTCGCGAAGGCCATTTAAGTCAGGTTGCTCTACACCCAATGGGGTCTGCACCCTTTTCACCGCACCACCTTCAACCGCAGACATTCCAGAATCACACAAACCAAAAACACAGCATCCGCACCCGCCAAGGACCACGACAATCCAGCCGCGCCAAGATTCGCCCCAAAAGCCAGCATGCTGGCCGCACCCACCAATGCTGAGAGCACGGTGGCTCCCAAGACACGGCGTGTCTTTCCCGCTGGAACGAGAATATTACGGGTCAGAGGGGTCGCCGCTGAAACACAAAAGAAGGCCACCGAATACCCTGCGACCAAGTTCAAGTTGGGGGCGACGGGCGAACCGAAGAGCCATGCACCGACAAGCGGCGCCATGAACAGGAAGGTAAGACCTCCAACCGCTCCGAGCAATAGGTGGAGACGCAGAGCCTGCATCTCGGAAGACCTGCGCTCTTCCGGGCGTCGACCGAGAACCCACTGTTGCAGACCATTCGCTAAACTCGTGACAGAAAAGAGGGCGTACCGGTACAACCGGTCGGCGGATACTAATTGCGGCGAGTCCGCCAAGCTGAAGGCCTGAGAAATGGCCAAAGGCATAGATGCGTACCCGGCGCCGACCAACGATAACGAACTCGCCACCACCCCCCCACTGTCCGCATGGTGCCCGGGCGCAGCGCGCGGTATCCAGGTGCCCAGAACGCGCCGCTGAAAGAAGGCTAGACCAGTGGTCGCCGTAGTGATCATCAATAATGGATAAGTCCAAACTTGACCCGTTAATGCCACTAATGCCGCCGCCCCGACGCTTGCACCGAGTCTTGGGATGGCCTCGTAACGCGCAATCCACCTTGCTCGGCCACTACCAACCGCAAACCAGCTCAACCCGAAGCCAGACCAGCAACCGTAGGTAGCCATGAGTCCATGAGTTAAGGGGTCTTCTCCTCGAGCAAGCAAGATCCCACAAATGGCCGCCAGGGGCAAAATTGCGACGCCAAGCTTAGCTCGGTGCTGAAGGGACTGGGCGTACAGTCGGTTGCGCCCTTCCTCCGACAGCGTGGCCGCAACTCTTGCCTGCCCGTCGATCCCCCAGCCTGCGAGCAGAACTAGACCCATCAACTGGCCTAGAGTTTGGCTGGTCAGCAGCGTGCCCCACGAAGTTGGTTCAACGGCACGCGCGACAAATGGAAGGACCAGCAAGGGGGCGACACTGGCTAGCAGCGACAAACCACCAAAAGCGGTCACCCGCCGCAATAGACTTGGTGACGCTGTCACCGAAGCAGGCTGCATACGACCCTCTCAAACCTCTGTGACGACCCAGTGCTACTCATACGGTGTGCCTTCTTCAACCCGCGGCGGACATACTCTTGCCGCTCTTCAGCTCCCGAGACCAGCCGCACGACCCCATCAAAAATAGCATCGGAATCCCCTCTGGGAGCAACGTAAACGGCGTCTCCGGCGAAGGCGGGAACGCCACCGTTATCGGTCGTCACGACTGCACACCCACTCGCCATGGCCTCGAGGACAGGCAATCCGAAACCCTCGGAGTCGCTCGCACATACATAGACAGCCGAGCTCCGGTACATCTCGGCAAGATCCGAACGGCCGGGGTTCTGAAGATGACGAACGCTCGGAGGCATCCCCTGAGGAACAGCACAGGCACCGAAGGTGCGGAGTGGCAGGTCTGGACGACTCTCGGCTAGGCGGTTGAACACGTCCACAACAAGGTCAGACCTCTTATTCACCTGCTCTGAAACCATGGCCAGAACCCCCCAGCCATCACCGTCACCAACGGGGGAGAAGAGGTTCGTGTCAACACCGTTCTCAATGAGATGTGAACTAAGACCGACCTGGGCCAAGCGTTCCTGAAGCCAGGGCGAGACCACGACCCTCTCGAGCGGAAGATTCCACGATCGCTCGACCTCCTCAAGCGAGACAGTGAAATCCTCGACCCCCTGTATTAGGTAAACGCCTGCTACATTATCTTTAGTGACACGGGCAGAAACTATGGGAGCCGTAGTTACCGAAGTGGCTATGTAAACTTGAGCCGATGGGAGGTGCGTGAACTGGGGAGTAAAGAGGTTGCGAACATGTATGCCCACGTCGAGGCTCATCCAAGTTGGGCGTCGTGTCCGCCAGAGCCTGTATGCGACACGAACTAGCAGCTCACGCGACTTTGGTGACAGACGGCCCGTAGGCGACATTCGCATATGAGTCACCGTGACGCGATAACCCCGCCTTGAGAGCGCGTTCGCGTATTCGTAGGCTACGCGGTACCCGCCGTTCGGCAGACGCGCCATACCCGGCAGCACGAAGCAAACGTCAACCGGCACCTCATGCATTGTCTAAAACCCGCATCCAGGCGAACAGGAGCAGGAGAAGACACTCCACTATTCGCCGGGGAGATGATAACGACCTGGCCGATACTCGCAGTTGCCGATTCAAGGAAGTCGCAGCTCGAAAGCTTTGTCGTTTGGAACCCACCAGGCCCTCAACGACGTTGCGTATGTTGGAATCGAAGCGACCAAGCACCACCAGTGCGTTGTAACGGGTTCTCTCTCGCTGACCTATCCCTAATGATGCAACTCTTACCAGGCGCTTTCTCACTGAAGCGGGCGCGGGGCCAACAACGTTCCTCTCATGGACTCGATAACTTCCCAACGGATGCTCAATGGGATACGACCTACCTAGCGAATGCGCACTGGCCAGGACCCACGGCTCGTAATACGTTAACCGACTAGGGACATTTCCAAGTTGAGTCGCTACTTCGCGCCGCGCGACTATGGTGTGTCCCAGAACAGGATTACGGAAGATGCACAACAACGGGCTTCCCTCCATCGGCAGAGGCGTGATCTGTCGCGAAGCCCAATAATCTTGGGACCCCTCTGCAGAGGACGAATTGAAAGTACGAACATTGCTGTATACCAAAACGCTGCCAGTTCCCTCCAAGGCATCAATCGAAGTTTCCAACTTGTGCGCGTCCCAAACATCATCCTGATCACACAACGCAAATAGATCTGTCTCAACCGTTGACATCAGCATGCCCATGGTTGATACAAGGCCAAGATTTCCGACGTTAGCGCCGACGCGAATCCTCGGATCCCGGGCGGCATAGTGCTTACATATCTCAAGCGACGAGTCGCTTGACGAGTCATCCCAAAGTAAAAGAATGAAATCGGTGAACGATTGATTGAGAAGACTATCAATTTGTTCGCCCAGAAACTTCTCACCGTTGTATACAGGAAGTAGGATCGTAACCCTGGCGGGGCTAGTTCTGCTCATACACGCCGCCTCGGACCGATCTCCGCCATATAATCTTCACCACATCTGCGAAGAAGACCGGATTCGCCATGTGCCGGAGTTGGGTCAAGGAAGACCTAGCGGACGTTCGATCGCGGTTCTTCGAGGCGAAGGCCCGCCAATAGACCCTATTCGGGAACTCGAAGGGAAGCACTCCGTTAGGGTCGAATCCTTTCACAACGAGGCCGGCGTGCCCCAGCGCCGTCATGACTCGGTCCACACGCTCGTCTCGAATGTCGAAAATGACTGTATCGATTTCTCGGACGAGCGAGAGATTTGCGCAGATCGCATACTCCATCTTCTGATCCACACAGACCTCAACGAAGTGCTCAAGCGATTCAGCCCGCTCCATTTGGTCCAAGTAGGACTTGACTAGGTAGTAGCTCTCATGCGAGAACGAACGTTCTGGGAAGACGTTGTGAAAGAGGATTGAAGCAAGTTCCGCTTCGGGCGCCAGCACGGGAACGGGATACCCCGCGACGTCGGTGCTCCGCACGTACCGACGCATTCGAGTCGTGTCGAAGTACACGAAATAGTCAGTGGACGGGACGACGTAGCAGTCGATGTAGTAGATGCCTCCACGCTTGGTTGTGTCTGTCATACCTTCACCAGATGTTTCGATGAGAGTCGTCTGCCGAGGGGCGGTCTCCAGCAACTTGAAATCTCCAGTTGCCAGGAGGTGGTCACATAGTTCCTTGTGGCGCCCGGGGTCCAGCGGGAACCAGTCCGTGTCGTTGGGTGTGGACGCAAAGGGCTTAATGGACTTGAAAAGCACCCACTCGCCTTGAGCCACCTCATCGAGCCGCTGGGCCAACTTCTTCACTACGCGGTCTGTCTCGAATCGACGGTGCACCAGCGTGTTGTGTAGCTCCTGCGCTTCGGCACCTAGGTGAACGCCCTTGCCCAAGCACTCGTCGAGGAACAGTAGACCCACTCGGCTTTTGAAGGCGTAGTCGGTCAAGGCCTCGACTTGTTGCTGAGTCGGAGTTGCCGAACCTGAGCCGATGGGCATTCCGATCACGTCGAACAAGATCCGCGACTTATCTCTTGCAGAAAACATTTGGCCCTATTCCTTGACCGTCTTTATAGGTGAGCTGGGGACCCCAACACCGGAAGTCAACTCTTCATACACTGCGATTATCTGGGCATCGACCACTGTGGGATCGACCAAATGAAGTGCCCGTTCACGCCCACGAGCCGCAGCATCATCCAGCCGGTCCTGCGGCTCAGCCAGAAGGGTCTCGATTACACCCGCCAGGCCAGACACGTCGCCCGGGACATACAGGAAGCCCGTCACTCCGTCGATGATCATTTCCGGGACTCCCCCCGCGCCTGTAGCGACGGTTGGCGTCCCCGCCAACAGACTCTCCACTACAACTCCCGGGAAGGGGTCTGGTTCCGTGGCGCAATGAACTGACACGGCTGCATTTGCAAGAATGCGCGGAACGTCGCTGCGCTCGCCAAGAAACAGCACCCCTAGGGATTCCGCGCGTTCCTTGACCTGCGCGAAGTACGCGTGTTTTCCCGGAACGCTCCCTCCAACGATGACGAATGTGTTCGACTCGCGCGCCGACAACGGTAAGAGCGCAATCGCATCCAGAAATGCCATTTGACCCTTCCACGGCTCGATTCGGCCGATCGCCACCACGCAACGCCCGTGAGTGTCGAAAGGCGCGCCTTGAGCGGCTAGCACGGTGACATTGCCCTCTGACATCAATTCGGCCCTCGCCAGGTCGTGGATGACCAGGTGTTTGGACGCCGGATCTGTTCCGAAATAGTGCGTGCGCACAGCGTTGGAGACCGAAATGGACCTACTACTCACGCCAGCGACGATGCGCGAGAGCAGTCCCGCGCTCCACCCGTGCTTGAACATCCGGATGTGATAGACGACCTCAATTCCCATCAGGCGTGCGCATGCCGCAGGAATGAAGTCGTACAGGTCGTTCACGTGCACGACCTGTGGCTGCTCGCGCCGGAAGAGACGAAGGAAGTGCAAGGCGGTAGGGAGTGCGCTCGCTCCCGTTCTCAACACTCCTGACAGACCATCGCTGACATTTGGTCGGCAGAAGGAATGAATAATGACCGGCGTGCCTTGCTCTCGGTGCAGTTGGGCAGCCGTCGTCTCGCGTCGCAAACTCACCGCAACACGGTAGGCGCTCTGCTCACGCATTCCAGGGTTGGCGGCGTGCGAGGCCATTGCCACAAGCACCCGATCGGCGCCGCCTACATCGTCATTGTTGGAGTGGACGTAATGGACATACGGCAGAGCAATCTCGCGACGCACGAGGGCGCAGATGCGCTCAGCGTTCTCGGCTAGGTCTGCGGTTCCGTCCACGATGGTAAAGCCAAAGGCGGAAGCGATGGCATCATAGTAGCGGAGGCGCAAGTCTAGGTATGAACGGTCCGGAATGTCGTCCTTCCTAGCGAGGGAAGTCTCCGGCGTGACGCGCACGAACACCCTGGCGACTGGGATCGGTATATGGGCTAACTTGGACGCCGCAAATGCCACCACCTCGTCCGGAGACCAGTCCAAGGTCAAGCCGATGTTGACTGCAACGTCATACATGTATCGGTCGGCGATTATCAACTCGTCACTTCGCGAGCGAAAAAGCTTCCAGCCCAACTGCATCCTGTAGTCAGCCCAAGCGAGTCGCACATACGCCCTCGCCACGCCACGATGCCTGTTAAGGAAACTGTGCTTCTGCTTGACTTCGTGCGAGTAGCTATCAGACCTCGCGACGGTGGCAGCGCGCGTGGCGGGCGAAGTTTCCCCTCTCTTGTCCCAACGCCCCCGTGCGATTCGCCGCAGAGGGCCCATGAGGATGCTCTCGGCCCCCAACCACGTATGAGAGGCCCGACGGCCTTGTTCGGCAAGTCGCGCGACCACGAGGCCGCTCAGCGTCGTCTTGCCGCTTCCGTCCGTGCCGATGATGCTGATGATCCGAGGTTTCATCGGGCCTCGATCACCTCCGACACCCTTCCAGCGAGAGCGTCGATGTGCAGCTGACTTGGGAGGCCTGCGGGCCGGATCGACAGCGCCTGTGGATCGGTCAGAATCGCCTCCAACAGGTCGACGAAGCCGTCCCTCGGGGCCACGTGAACGCCTCGGACCCCAGCGAGGGCAGCCGAGATAGACCCGAAGTCCGTTGTCACCACAGGCACGCCACTCGCCACAGCCTCCAGAACGCTGAGTGGCAGGTCAATGGCTCCACCGTCACTCGGGCGCGTCGGAAACACGTACACGTCGGCGGACTGGTACAGCCGCCCCAAGTCGCTCACGGTTCCCTTCAGAACGTGTACGCCCGCGCTCGCGAGGACGTCGAGCACCTCGGGGTCGCTGGGAAAACTCGGGCTGCTCTGAACGAAGACCTCGGCCCGTCCACCGAGTCGATTTTTCGCCTCCGCGAGTTGCTGAAGTCCGCGGTTCGGTCGCAGGTGGCCCACGTGAAGTGCGATCTTCTTGCCTTGAGCACGCGCTGCAGCGATCAGGTCGCTCTGACCTCCGGCTGAGGAGCCACGAAGCCGTTCTGGATCGATTCCGATGAACTGCTGAATAGTGTCCGCCCCGCGGGCGGCAATTGCAATCTCCTTACGAGAGACATTGCAGATGACGGAGTGGGCCGTCCGCCTCCCCTTCAGCCAAGGCGGCAGGGCACCCAAGTCGGGTCGGGTCGCGATCCAGGTAATCCTCGACCTCGTCAAGTTGCGGAGAAGAAGCGAAGTCGAGACAACCCCCCGACCGGGACCGTGTGTGAAGATGACATGGTCGGCAGGGTGGCTCAGAGCTCGAGGTAGCCATGAGGCCAGCCGGGACGGCTCGGCCACCCTGACCACGTGACTGTCAGCCAGCTTTGCCACGAGTGCCTTCGTGACGACCTGGGCGCCCTCGGTTGGCGCGTCCCGGAGCTCTCCAACCACGAGCACGTTCTTTTTCATCAATGGAAGATCCCCAGCTTGTCTCGAACTACGCGTCTCTTTACCAGGAGAAGAACTCTCTGAGCGGTGGGCGGCGGCGACGGGCACTCAACGCGACGGACGGCTCTGCCCAAGCTCCCACCAGGGGCGATCCTCGACCAGCGCGATGCCCCTTCGTACAGCAGACAGTATCTGTGCTTGCTCAGGACAATATGCACCTCGTAGCTGCTCAACGGGCCCAGCGGTTTGTCGTCGAACCACAGCCAGATGCCGCCCTCTGGCTGCGGGCTGTCGGTATCGATGTGCTGCCTCCTCACGTGAGCAGGCAACTGACTGTCGATCTCGTGAAGGACGGCCTTCGACGACTGTATGTAAACTTCGTCCGCTAATCTCATCACTGGGAGATCATCGACACTGTCAGACGCAACCACCAATCTCGCTCCTGATCTATCCAGGCGCTTTGAGACCAGCCATTCTTCCAGCGCGCGCCGCTTGTTTTCTCCCATCAACTCGCAGTACTCACCCTCCGCGGGCAACAGCGTGCCCACACATTCGGATATGCCCACGCGTTCTGCGAGAACAGATGCATAAACATGCGGTGCGGCAGTGGCCAAGACCACTGGGCGGGAAGTCAGCGTCCACTCAGCGATCAACTTCATCACGGGGCCGGAAATGACAGGAGCGACCATCTCCACAGTGGCCTCGACAATCAGTCGCCGGCGGGGCTCGGGGAGTTTGCCAAAGGCCCTCAAGAGCTGGCGCTTCATCTCAACCCTATTGGACATGCCCGCCGCGCGTCTCACGGACTCCCGCAGCATTGCGCGTCGCATAGTCATCCCGCCGAATCTCCACCCGGAGCGCAGGAATGCGTGAAACGAGTTATCTAGGATCAGGGTTCCGTCAAGATCCACTATCAATATCTGCCGTAGGACACTCACGGCTTGGCGCCCACATAATCGGTGGACCAAGGAAATCTGAGCAAGACGTCTCTATATAGTGCAAAATCCGGTTCTAGAAGGCTGCGCCGCGGGGGTCGCGTCGCGACGAGAGCGGCAGTCATGATAGAGACGTCGTCCCCCAGTTCGGCAGTCAAGATTCGCAGAACACACTGCATCGTCTTACCGCTATCCACGGCGTCGTCGATCACAACCACCTTCCGCAAGCGCTTGACCCGGATGTCCGCAGCGATCTCCTTCAGCTGGGCTGTGAGCTCTGGTGACGGCTCCGCAACTGAGAGACTTCTCCGTTCACCGAGCAGGTCCTCGAGCCTCCTCAGAGTGTTAAGCGCACCAAGGGGCATCCGACGCAGCGCACGCCCGCGTCGCTCTCCTTGCTTTCTTGCCGTGCCCGGTCTTTGCTGGTTGCACTGGTAGCGACGTACTGAGGGATCAAACGGGATCTCGTCCGCCACCCACACGCCGCCGCGAGCGATGGCAACCGCGACCTCCGGTGCAAATCCGGCCGCAGACATCTCTTGCAGGAGGCGTTTCCCAAGTACGCGGAGGCGCGAAGGGGTGATGGTCAGGATGGGCTTGTAGTGCAGCAAACTATCTCGATCACGTGTCGACCGGGCGAATTCGCCCGAGAGCAGCGACCGCCGAGTACTGCTCGGCGTGTCATGGTCCTAAGTCAGGGTCTACTCAATACGCACCCTTGCCTTGCAGGACGGTGAAGACCGTTCGCCAAATCAGGACCAAGTCGAGCGACAAGGACCAATTCTCGACATAGTACAGGTCCATGCGCACAGCTTCATCCCACTCGATATCGTTGCGCCCACTAACCTGCCAAAGGCCAGTCATCCCTGGCTTGGTCTTCAGGCGGCGCGCGTGCATCGCCGTGTACGTACTGACCTCCTGCGGGCGCTGGGGGCGCGGCCCGACCAGACTCATGGTGCCTTGAAGCACATTGAGCAACTGGGGAAGCTCGTCCAAGGACCACGTGCGTAGGAACTGCCCAATCGAGGTAACCCGCATGTCGTTCTTGATCTTGACCAGTGGTGGCAAAAAGCCGTTCTCTTCGGCCATCTGGATTAGATGAGCGTCCGCGCCGTCAGTCATCGAGCGAAACTTCCAGATCTCGAACTCTTGCCCATTCAGGCCCACGCGGATCTGGCGGAAGAAAACCGGCCCTGGGCTGGTGACCTTGACTGCGAGAGCAATCACGGCGAAGACCGGGGCCAAAGCAATAAGCGCGCAAGAGGCGATGAGCTTGTCGAAGACATCCTTGACCGTTCGCATAGCGCCTGCGTAGCGGGGCCCTTCCACATACAGCAGAGGCAGCCCCGCAAGGGGTCTCGTGTGAACACGCGGGCCAGCAATTCCGCTCAGCGACGGCGCCAGAATCAGGTCAGCGCCAACAGACTCTAGCGCCCACATGAGCTGGCTCAGATGTGCAGGAGAAAGATGAGCAGACGCAGAGACCACCACTGCGTCAATGTCGAGTTGGCGGGCAAGGCGGACCACGTCCTCCGCCAGGGTGTCCTTGTCCTGGACTGAAACCTGGCCGACGACACGCAGGCCGGCCCTTGGTGACCCGCCAATGTGGGCGGCCACGCCACCGACGTCATCGACCGCCTCAACGGTGAGCACCCGAGACGTAGAAGCTCCCTTAGCGCGCATGGCCAAGAGTCGATTACGCCAGAACCAGCGGCTCGACAACAACGCCATGGCTGCAAGCGGTAGCGCGATCACGACGTAGTTGCGACTCACTGCATACTGCAGGAAGTAGGCGGTGAAACCCAATCCCCCAAGCATCCACACGAGGCCAGAGAAAATTCGACGATATTCCTCAGCACCAGACCCCAAAACACGCTTGTCCCGCGAGCCATTCAGGCCGAGCACCAGGGTCCATGCGAGGGCAATGATGGCGCTGAGCAGCCAGTACGACGGAGCAACCATGGACGTCGCCGGGCTCGCGGCTACGTCCATGCCCACGTCTGGCAGGCTGACGACCTGTGCTACCGCGGCGGTGGTAAAGGCTGTCGCGAGGTCCGAGAGGGTGAGCTTGATCCGCTCCTGCGTGGCCCATCGATGGCGCGTACCGGGCAGAAGAAGCGTCGTGTGATCCACGGTGCGGCTGCTCAACTGAGTCATTCCCCTGGCTCCCTGTCGTCTGACCCCGTCCCTCGGAGCACAGCGCAAACCCACCCTGACCTGCGCGGCAGCACGCCTCTGAACTGTGCGATTGGGGGTATCCGGGTCAAGTCTCCCATAGATACTTTAAGCCCGTGTTGCCGCATCTCCGACATGCCGGGATCCTCTCCGCAGACCGGCCCTGCGGGTTAGAAATGGTCCGGAAAATGGGACGAATCGGGCAGAATGGCGCAGCGGCGATGCTCGGTGATCGAGACTGGGAGGCGCAGCCCGCTAGCCCGGCCCCGTCGATGGCGCCAACTCGTCATTCCGCCAAAGCGCCGGTGACTGACCTCCAGGGCCCATGGCCGTTCAGGCAGCGAGGCTTGCCGCGCTGTGGGTCGGCACTCAGCAAGGCGACACGCGCCTCTACCCACAACACGTCCTGGAAAGGAGCGCGCCCCGCAGACCGCCGTAGTCGCAGGGCCCTTCGACTACGCTGCGACCACCGCCGGAGTCTCCGACGGCAGGCGTCGACGTCTTGGTGAGGAGCCCGATGTACACCCCCAAGTTGAGCTCGCGACTGGCGGTTGAGGCCCTCGGGACGTTCTGGTTGGTGTTCATCGGCTGCGGATCCGCGATCTTCAACGGCAAGTTCGCGGTGCAGGCCCTCGACGGGCAGCCGGTCCAGCTCGGCATCGGGCACCTCGGCGTCGCGATCGCCTTCGGGCTCGCCGTGGCGACGATGGCGTATGCCGTCGGGCACGTCTCCGGGGCACACTTCAACCCTGCGGTGACCATCGGCATCGCCGTCGCCAAGCGTTTCGAATGGCGCGAGGTGCCGGCCTACGTCGGAGCACAACTCGTCGGGGGTCTGCTCGCCGGTGGAGCGCTCGCTGGGCTCGTCTCCTCGAAGGGCCTGCCGACGACCGGAAACCTCGCTGCGAACGGCTATGGCACGCACTCACCCGGCGGTTTCGGGCTCGGTGGCGTGCTCGTTGTCGAGGCCCTTGTCACGGCCTACTTCGTCTACATAATCCTCGGCGCCACCAAGGACGATGCGCCCAAGGGCTTTGCCCCGCTCGCGATCGGCTTCGGCTTGCTGATCGCCCACCTCGTCGCGATCCCGATCAGCAACGCCTCGATCAACCCGGCCCGCTCCACTGCGGTCGCCTTCTTCAACGGCAACGGCGCCGTGGGACAGCTGTGGGCGTTCTGGGTGGCGCCTATCATCGGTGGCCTCATCGCCGGCACGACCTACGCCTGGATCACCGGCGAACAGCGAGAGCACCTCGAAATCAGCGGTTCGACCGACACCATCTCCAACGCCGCCGTCGACGAACAGGGACGCCCCATCCTCGACGACTGAGCTGAGAATCAGACCTTGGCGGCGAACATACCCAGCCGCCCGCTCGCGAGGCCCGGAAACACTGTGGTGGACGACAGCTTGGCGCGCTGCTCGAGGACTTCCGCAAGCACGGTGCGGTAGTCGGTCGTTCCGGCGAGGTCGCCATCGACGAGGTTGGCCGGCGCCAGCCCCGGCCAGCGACCGTAGACCTTGCCGCCTCGGACGCCTCCACCGAGAACGAGGGAGACGTTGCCGTGCCCGTGGTCCAGGCCGCCAGAGGCGTTCTCGGCGACCCTGCGCCCGAACTCGCTCAGCGTCACCAGCGTAACGTCGGACATCTTGGGCCCGAGGTCCTGGTTGAAGGCAGCGAGCGCTAGGCCGAGTTCAGTCAGCTGCCGGAACATCCAGCCAGAGTCGCTGGCGCCGAGCCCCGTGTGCATGTCCCAGTTGCCGACGTCGATCGTGGCCGCGCGCAGCCCGACCCCTGCCTTGATGAGCCGTGCCAGGTCACGCAAGGCATCGCCGACGGCCCCCTTGGGGTAGGCCGCACCCTTAGCAGGCACGTAGCCCGCCGCCTTGAGGCCGGACATGGTGGACACAGCCTCCATGGCCGCCTTCGCGGGGGCTGCCAACGCCTGCGGCGCACCGGCATACAAGGCATTGATGGCCGTGGCCCAGCGGGCCTCCTCGGCGGGCGTGCCGGCACCGGAAAGCACGAAGCTGTCGACGGAACGAACCGCCAGTTCCGGGCTGGGTCCGATCATCGATGGTGGCGTCGTCGCGGCACCGACCGCCGTCGAGGCGACCGTGGCCACAGAGCCGGTGAGGCCGATCATCCGATCGAGCCAGCCGGTGCGGATGGTCGAGCCGGGCGCAGCGTTCTCCATGGTGGCCATCGCCTCGAAGTGCGAACGTGTCGGGTTCAGCTGACCGACGGCATGCACGGCTGCGAGCCCGCCTGAGTCCCAGATCGGCTTGAGCGGAGCAAGCGCCGGGTGAAGGCCGAACATCGCATCGAGATTGATGGCACGCGACGCTGGGATCGCGATCGACGGCCTGGCGGCGAAGTACGCGGGGTCACCGATCGGCGCAACCGCAGACAGGCCGTCGAAGCCACCGCGCAGGCTCAGAACTACGACGGTGTCACCCGTGTACGAGTCGGCCGCCAAGGCGAGCTGTGTTGCTGCGCTCGGGCCAGCGACGCCGACCACGGCTCCGAGAGCCCCGGCGCCCGCGAGGAGGGTGCGCCGCGACAGCGCTGACGCTGAGGCCCGCCCTTGGGGGCAACTGCACTCCGGCATGCTGGTCCCCGCGGCTGGGATGAACGACGTTGTCATGGGGTCCTCAACGGGTTGCGAAGTTCGGAGAGTCGAGCAGGAGCGCCACGAGATACGGCAGCCGCCAGGTCACCGCGGCCACACCGGCCTTGAGCACGTCGGTGGGCGCGTGGTCGACGAAACGGCAGAGGGCATCGCGTTGAGCGGTGGTCAGCGTGATGAGCAGCTTCGCAGCGAGCGCGTCGATGAGGGCGGCATACGTCGTCGGGAGCGGCGAAGGGACCCACGTGGCCAGGTCAGGTCGCGACATCGTCTTCAACAAAGACCAGTTGCCGGCCAGCCCGAGATGGAAGCTCCAGCGGTTGACCATTCCCGAGGCGCCACCCCAGGCGGCTGCTACGTCCGGGTAGCCGTTCGGCGCCGGCCAGCCCATCGGTGCCTGCCCGAAGGTGCCGGTCAGCCACAGGAGGCTCCGGAGCTCGCTCTGCCCGGGGGCCGGAACGGGCTCCGGCGTGAGCTCCATGATGCGGATGCTGGCGAGCGCGTCCTCGTAAGGAGTCCTCAGCTTCTGACCGATCGAGGCAGCGAACTCCGGAGAGAGGAAGAGGACACGGAGGACCGGCGCGATGGCGGTGCCGTTGGCGAGGTAGGCCTGCGCGAGCTTGGTCACCAGGGTGGCGGGCGGCGCGTCCGACACGTAGCGGATGGCCAGCTTGGTCGCGATCCGGTTGGCCGTGGCCGGATGGGTGGCCAGGTAGTTGAGATAAGAGGTCGCAACCGCTTCTCCACCCTCCGAGGACGCATTCGCATGGGACCATCCGAGGACTTGAACCTTACCGACATACCGGCGCGCTGGCTTGTAGTAGTAGAGACCTTGCTCGGCGTCAACACTGAGGCCTGTTAAGGCGAGAGCGGACATCTTGACGTCCGCCTCCGTGTAGTTGCCGATCCCGACGGTATGCAGTTCAAGCAGCTCCCGGCCGTAGTTCTCGTTCGGCATCCTCTTTGCGCTGTCGGCATTATCCAGAACCTTAAGCAATGCTGGACTCCGGGCCGCCGCATTGAGCATGTCAGAGTACTTGCCCAGCGCATACCTACGGATGACGTCACGTTGGAAGAGATGTGCATTATCCCAGACCTCATCACTGGGAACCGGGATGACGAGGTGATTGGTCCAGAAATCGATAGCGGTCTCGAGAAGCTGGCGACGCGAGAAGAGCGCTCTGGCAAGGTGGGATTCGAGCAGGTCATACATGACCAAGGCCCGGTCAGCGACAGATAGGCGCTCGCGCACCTCCCACGTCTTCCAGCCCAGTCGCGGCCAGCGCTTGAGGATGCCGTCCATAGCGGTGTCGGGGACCTTGGTGAGCGGCGCGAGCTGTGCGTCGAGCCATGCCGTCGTGCCCGTCGTGCGGACCTCGGCGACCAGCGCAGGTGTCGGGCCAAACGTGGCGCGGCGCAAAAGATGCAGGACCGGGTCGGTCGTGGTAGTGGCCGCGACCATCGCGCTGGGAGCCACCGTTGGTGAGGCCGCCGACGCGGCGGTCGCGGTCGCCATGGCGAGGGCGGCTCCGCCTCCGAGCCCGGAGAGCACGCGTCGCCGTGCCGGCGCTGCGCCCGAGGGCGACTGGGGGAAGTGAACGGTCATGCTGCAGGACGGTACATATCAGATCAGCCGTTGACTGCGTTATCGGACATTCCGGTCATTGAAGAGGACCTTGTGAAGGTCAAGGCTCTATTTCCTGAATATGAAGATATGATCTTCACATGGCAGATCTGAAGGTCGAACCTTCACCGGTGGCACTCATCGGCGACATCGTCGAGTCCCGCACCCACCGCGAGCGCCAAGCCCTGCACGACGCCTTCGAGGCCGCCGTCGCCCGGGCCAACGCCGAGGTGCCGATCGACGACCCAGCCGTCATCACCGTCGGTGACGAGTTCCAGGGCGTCTATCCCACCCTGGGCGCGGCGCTGCGGGCCAGCTTCGTCGTCCGCACCGAGCTCTTCCCCCGGGCGGACGTCCGCTTCGGCCTCGGCCGCGGCGCCGTCACGACCCTCGACCCGGTGCGCGGCATCCACGACGGGCCCGCCTACTGGGCCGCCCGCGAGGCCATCACCGTGGCGGAGGACCGGGCGCAACGCGCGCAGACGCGCACGTCCCGGACGGCCTACGTCGCCCCCGACGAGGCTCCGGCCACCGTCGCAGCGGTGCGGGCTGCGCTCGACTGTCTGGACTTCATGGTTGGCTCCATGTCGACCACCTCACGCGAGATCCTCGGAGGACTCATGCACGGCCACGCGCAGCACGACGTCGCCGACCGGGTCGGCATCAGCCCGTCCGCGGTCTCGCAGCGCGTGCGCCGTGACGGCATCGGGGTCGCGCTCGAGGCGATGACGACGCTCGGCGACCTGCCGTGACGTGGCTGTCGATCGTCCTCGCCGGCATCGGCGTCGGCGACATCGTCCGGTCGACGTCATGGCGACCCGGCCGGGCCGTCGGGCACGTGGCCGCCCCGGTCGTCATCCTCGGCCTCGCCCTCGTGGCCGGGATGCACGGTTGGGCCGACCTGCTCGCCCTCGCCCTCGCCGCCGTCGCCGGGGCCGGATGGGCCGAGCTGTCGCGTCGCACCCAGATGACGGGTCGCGGCGCCCTCGCGCCGCTGGCCGTCTTCGCGGCCCTCGTCGTCGGTCTCCTCGCCTTCTCCGGGGCAGCGTCGCCGGCGGGCGGCGCGCTCGCGACGTGGCTCGGCTGGGCCGACCTCCCGGGCACCGATCCGCTCCCTGTCGGACGGGTCCTGCTCCTCGCCGGGCTCGTCCTCTTCAACGTCGCGACGGCCAACGTCATCGTGCGCCTCGTCCTGCTCACCATCGGGGCCCTGCGCCCGTCCGACGTCACCAACGCCAACGCAGCCGCCGCGGCCGCCGCCTCCCTCACGGGGCGTGCTGCTCCCCCGACCAGCGCCCAGCCCGCCGACCGCCTCAAGGGCGGGCGCCTGCTTGGGCCCATGGAGCGGCTCGTCATCCTCGGCCTCGGCGTGGCCGGGGAGTTCGGCGCCGCCGGTCTCGTCATCGCCGCCAAGGGACTGCTCCGTTTCCCCGAGATCCAGGCGGCCGCCCGCTCGGCGAGCGGCGACCCCACCGGGACGGGCTCCTACCCGGGCGGCCCCGCCGGCATCGACGACGTCACCGAGTACTTCCTCGTCGGCAGCTTCGTCAGCTGGATCATCGCCCTCGGGTCGCTCGCGCTCACCGTCTGAGCCGTCCCGCCGCCCTCCCACCACGCCTGCGCAGGAGAGACATGCCCCGCCCCACGCTCGCCCGTCGGATCCGTCGACGCCTCCGTCCGGTGCGCGCTCGCCTCCGCGGGCAGCGCACCGACCTGCGGGACGTGCTGGCGGTGCGCGCCGCCCGTCGTCGCCTCGACCGCCTCGGCCGCCTCGACCGCCTCGGCCCTCGGGGCCGACCCCGGACCGGCGACACGGCCGCCGTCCTGCACCTCTACTACGCCGAGGTGTGGCCCGCCCTCGTGCCGTCACTCGAACGCCTCGCCGCCGCGGGAGTCGACCTCTACGTCACGCTCCCCCGACAGCACGCCCACCTCGCCGGCGACATCGAGATGGCCCTGCCGGGCACACGGTGCGTCACCGTGCCCAACCGGGGCCGCGACGTCCTGCCCTTCCTCGTGGTGGCCGAGCACCTTGCCGACCGCGGCTACGTCTCAGCCCTCAAGGTCCACGCCAAGAAGTCGCGCACTTCGGCGCCGGCGACGTCTGGCGCGACCAGATGATCGAGCAGCTCGTCCCCACCGACCCGGCGGTCCTGGCTGAGCTCGTCGAGGTGCTGCACCGCCCCGACACCGGGGTCATCGGCCCTCGCGGCAGCTACTTCGCCCTCTCCACCTACTGGGCCGGCAACGCCGACACCGTCCGCCGCCTCGTCGAGCCCGCGGTGACGCCCGAGGCGTTGTCCCGGCTCGACGACCCGAGGGAGCTCGGCTTCTTCGCCGGGACGATGTTCTGGACCCGCCTCGACGCGATCCGTCCGCTGCTGCGCCCGGACACCCTCGGCTTCGTTCGCGAGCCGACCCCGAAGGACGGCACGCTTGCCCACGCCCTCGAGCGCGCGATGACCGTGCTGCCCGAGCTGCTGGGTCGCCGACAGTACGACTGCGACGGCACCGTGATTGCGCCCCGAGCGGTCCGCGCCGACCCGCTGCCCCAGTGGTACCGCGACGCGACTCAGGCGGCCAAGACGGAGGAAGCCGACAAGGCAGCGAAGGCCCGCCGCAACCGCGACCGCGCAGCGGGCACCGACCCGGCGTGACGGCATACGCCCCCGGGTGAGCCGTGGGGAGCACTCACCGGGCTGGCGTGATGGTCGTCACGACCGTTGCGTTCGCATGCGGCGGGCGCGCGCTGAGCACGGGCGCCCGTCCGGGCGAGCACGTGGCCACTGATAGCGTCGGAACGTCCAGCGCCACACCGATGTGAAGGGCCTACCTGTGAGCACTACCCCCGTCAAGGTCGCCGTCACCGGCGCCGCCGGCCAGATCGGCTACAGCCTCCTGTTCCGCATCGCGAGCGGTGCCCTGCTCGGGCCCGACACCCCGGTGGAGCTGCGCCTGCTCGAGATCACCCCCGCGCTCAAGGCGCTCGAGGGTGTCGTCATGGAGCTCGACGACTGCGCCTTCCCGACCCTCGCCGGCGTCCAGATCGGCGACGACGCGACGAAGGTCTTCGACGGCGTCAACCACGCCCTCCTCGTCGGCGCGCGCCCCCGCGGCCCGGGCATGGAGCGCGGTGACCTCCTCGAGGCCAACGGCGGCATCTTCGCCCCGCAGGGCAAGGCCCTCAACGAGGTCGCGGCCGACGACATCCGCATCACGGTGACCGGCAACCCGGCCAACACCAACGCGCTCATCGCCATGAGCAACGCCCCCGACATCCCGACCGAGCGCTTCTCGGCCCTGACGCGCCTCGACCACAACCGCGCGATCAGCCAGCTCGCGGCCAAGCTCGGCGTGCCGGTCACCGAGATCAAGAAGATGACGATCTGGGGCAACCACTCCGCGACGCAGTACCCCGACCTGTTCCACGCCGAGGTCGGTGGCCGCAACGCCGCCGAGGCCGTCGGTGACCAGGACTGGCTGGCCGGCACGTTCATCCCGACCGTCGCCAAGCGCGGCGCGGCGATCATCGAGGCGCGCGGCGCCAGCTCGGCCGCATCGGCTGCCTCCGCGACCATCGACCACGCCCGCACGTGGGTGCAGGGCACGCCCGACGGTGACTGGGTCTCGATGGCCGTGCGCTCCGACGGCTCCTACGGCGTGCAGGAGGGACTCATCTCCTCCTTCCCCGTCACCGTCAAGGACGGCGCGTGGAGCATCGTCCAGGGCCTCGACATCGACGACTTCTCGCGCGGCAAGATCGACGCTTCGGTCGCCGAGCTCGCCGAGGAGCGCGACGCCGTCAAGGGTCTCGGCCTCATCTGAGCCGACCGCTCACGTCGAAGGGCGCCGTCCACCACGAGGTGGGCGGCGCCCTTCGCGTATGCCGTGTGTCCGGGTCAGCGACGCCAGCCCAGCCGGCCGGCCCTCGCCTTGACCGCCTCGGTCAGCGAGGGCGACATGCCCTGCGGCCGCACGTGCGTGCCGCGCACCCGCCAGTACTTCGCCTCGACGAGCTTCGTCAGCTCGCTGGGGTGCCGCACCCACAGGCGAACGAGCCGGACCCGGTGGACTGCCTTCTGGCGCCATAGGTCCCACGTCGGCACGTCCCGTTCGTAGACGAGCTCGAGGTCGAATCGCTCGTTGACGACGCGGGGTGAGATCCGGGCACCGACCGTCATGTTGAGCAGGTTGGTGCCGTGGATGACCTGCACCCACATCGGCGGCGCACTCACCTCCCGGAGAGGACCCCACTCGCGTGCGCGGGCGTGGCGGGCGGCATACACGGTGCGCGGCGTCGTCTCGGCGCGGCGGCGCTCGACGAGCGTGAGGAACGGGCTCGAGAGCTGGTCGTAGAGGTAGGTGGCGCCGCTCCGGTCGACCTGGATGCCGCGCGGGAAGTCGACGAAGAGGCCCTCGGTCGGCGCGAACTCGTGTTGCGCGGCCGCCATGAAGTCGCGCGCGATAGCGTCGTCGCTGTCGAGCCGGGTCGTCAGCAGCCACGGCGAAGCGCTGTCCGCCGGGCTGCGCTCGGCGATGGCGCGGCCGAAGATCGACGGCGTCCACCGCTCGTGGCTCCAGACCGGGGTGAACGTGCCCTCGGCGAGAGCCTCGACATCGGCGCGGAAGTCGTCGCTGCAGCGGTCGTCGAAGAGGACGAGCCAGGTGAAGTCCGCGCCCTGCTGGCTGCGCACCGAGGACCAGCAGGCGTCGACGAAGAAGCCGAGGCGGTAGCGCAGCCACTCCTCCTGCGCCGGGACGTCGGCCGAGAAGACCGCGCTGAAGCGGGTCAGGAGGTAGTGCTCGAACGCCGGGGGCGCAGGGCTCGGCACGGTCGCCCGGTCAGCGCGCGGTGCGGCCGACGGAGGTGCGGGCGGGCACGTCGGCACGGACGTTGACGGTGGCCGACGCGATGAGCACCCCGATGCCCAGCGTCAGCAGGATGACGACGTCGAGGGTGCGGGAGCGGACGGTGAGCCCCCCCGCCTTGCGCGAGGGTCGGGCCACGAGCCGGATCAGCGCGCCGAGGAAGAACGCCCCGGCCATGATGCGTCCGCCCCACCGGACGTCGAGGAAGGCGATGACGAGGACACCGACGGCGGCCAGGCCGGCGACGAGGTACCACCAGCCGAGGACGACGAAGCCACTACCCCGCCACTGCATCGGGGCCGCTCAGGCGCCGGACGCGACCGAGGACTCGGCCGCCTCGACGATGTTGGTGAGCAGCAGTGCCCGGGTCATCGGGCCGACGCCGCCCGGGTTGGGGCTGACCCACCCGGCGACCTCGGCGACGTCGAGGGCGACGTCGCCGGCGATCTTGCCGTCGACGCGACTCACGCCGACGTCGAGCACCGCGGCTCCGGGCTTGACCATGGCCTTGGTGACGATGCCCGGCACGCCGGCCGCGGCGATGACGATGTCAGCCTGCCGCACCTCGGCGGCGAGGTCCTTGGTGCCCGTGTGGCAGAGCGTCACGGTGGCGTTCTCGCTCTTGCGGGTGAGGATGAGGCCGAGCGGGCGGCCCACGGTGAGACCGCGCCCGATGACGACGACCTTGGCGCCGGCGATCGGCACGTCGTGACGGCGGAGCAGCTCGATGCAGCCCATCGGCGTGCACGGCAGCGGGGCCGGCTTGCCGAGCGCGAGCCAGCCGAGGTTCATCGGGTGCAGGCCGTCGACGTCCTTGCTCGGGTCGACCCGCGAGAGCAGCGCCATCTCGTCGAGGCCGGTCGGCTGCTGGACGAGGAAGCCGGTGCACGTGGGGTCGGCGTTGAGCTCGTCGATGACGGCCTCGACCTCGGCCTGGCTGGCGGTGGCCGGAAGGTCACGGCGCAGGCTCGTGATGCCGATCTCGGCGCAGTCCTTGTGCTTGGCGTTGACGTACCAGTGGCTGCCCGGGTCGTCGCCGACGAGCACCGTGCCGAGGCCGGGCACGACCCCCTGCTCGCGGAGGCGAGCGACCCGCTGGGTCAGCTCGACCTTGATCGCCTTGAGGGTGGCCTTGCCGTCGAGGATCTGTGCCGTCACGGTGGACATCCTGCCACCCCTGCCCGCGCGGCGTGCTCGCGGCTCAGTCGGCCAGCAGGCGCATCAGCTCGGCGACGTTGCGGTCCCACGTCATGGACTCGGCCCGTGTGCGCAGGGCCTGGCCGCGGCTGACCCGCTCGGTCGGGCACGTGACGAGCGCGTGGAGCGCGTCGGCGAAGTGCACGGTGTCGCGCGGGTCGACGTAGACGCCGTCGGGGCCGAGGTACTCCGGTATGCCGCCGCTGCGGGCCGAGACCACCGGCAGCCCCGAGGCCATCGCCTCGGTGACCACCTGACCGGCCGGCTCCTGCCACTCGACGGGCATCGCGAAGACGTCGGCCGCACCGTAGACGGCGGGTAGCGCGCGCCGGTCGACGAACGGGGTGAACCGCACGAGTTCGCCGAGCGGCGCGGCAGCGCGCCGCAGCTCGAGCTCGTAGGCGGAGATGCCGTCGGCAGGACGGAGGCCGGCCGAGCCGACGACGTGGACCCGGAAGTCGCGGGTGCGCCTGGCCAACACCTCCGCTGCGGCGATGAGGTGGTGGACCCCCTTGTGCGGCATGACGTTGCCGACGGACAAGATCGTCACCGGCGCACCGGGGACGCGCGGGACGGGCCGGAAGGTCTCGGAGTCGACGCCGTTGCGCAGGACGTGCAGGTTCTCGGGTCGGTGGCCGATCCGGTCGACGATGGTCGCGACGAGGTGGTCGCTGACGGCCACGGTGACGTGGGTGCGTGCGATGACCCGTCGGATCTCCGAGGCACGCCACGAGCGGAAGACGTCGTTGCCGAGGTGGAGCACCACCTTGCCGCCGAACCGGCGGACGAGCCGGTCGGTCACGGCGCCGGCGTAGTTGTAGACGACGAGAGCCTCCGCGTCGGCGGGGACGGCGTCGAGCGCCTCCCGGTGGAACCGCGCGACGAGCGGTCGGCGCCCGACGGTGACACCGCATACGGCATCGACGCGTCGCTCGAGGTCGGTGAACCACTCGCGCCGGGTCGAGCGCGCCGACGCGTAGCGCACGAGCGTGCCGTCGTCGTAGTCGTGCCGACGACGGTCGCTGACGACGACGTAGGTGCAGCCGCCGAGGGACTCGTGGGCGCGCGCCTGCGCGTTGATCTTCGTCGACATGGCGTTGCCCGTCGCCGTCGAGTACTCCGAGAAGACGTAGGCGAGCTGGGCCAATGGGCTGACGAGCGGCACCGTCGCGGAGGACGCGTGCTCGTGCTGCCTCGAGGGGTCCATCGTCCTCACTCCTGCTTCGCGCGGGCCCCGAGAACGCGTGGCACGGCGCCACGGTCAGAGCCTACGAGACGCACGAGCCGCACGTGAGCACAACGGACATAACAGGACCGGCCCCGACGTCGGCGACGTCGGGGCCGGGACGGCGGCTCAGCTGGGTGAGACCAGGTCAGGCCAGGTCAGGTCAGGTCGGCGAGGGGGACGTCGGCATCGGTGAGCCGGTCCCGGTCGACGACGGTGCGGTCGCGGACGAGCCGCTGTACGTCGTCGATGGTGTCCCAGACGTTGACGTGCATGCCGGCGAGCACGCGCACGCCGTCGCCCTCGGGCACGACCCAGAACGCCATGAACTCGTTGCTCGACGGCTCGCCGCGCAGCAGCACCTCGGCGTCGGACCCACGCGGGACGTAGCCGGCGTACTCGAGGCCGATGTCGTACTGGTCGGAGAAGAAGAACGGGATCGGGTCGTAGGTGACGTCCTGGCCCGCCATCGAGCGACCCGCCGCGAGCCCGCCGTCGTGGGCGTTGGCCCAGTGCTCGACGCGGACGTTCGTGTCGAGCGCCGTGGAACGCCAGCTCGCGACGTCACCGGCCGCCCACACGCCCTCGGCCGACGTGCGCAGCGCCTCGTCGGTCGTGATGCCGTTGGCGGTGTCGATGCCGGCGCCCTCCGCGAGCCCGGTGTTGGGCGTGATGCCGACGCCGACGACGACGGCATCGGCCGGGAGGGTGTCGCCGGACGTCGTGACGACGCCCGTCACCGCGGTCTCGCCCTCGATGCGCTCGACGCCGTCGCCGAACCGGAACTCGACCCCGTGCCCCCGGTGCAGCTGCGCGAACCAGCCCCCGACCTGCTCACCCATGACGCCGAGGAGGGGTGCGGCCTGGGGCTCGATGACGGTGACGCTGCAGCCGGCGTCGCGGGCCGCCGCGGCGACCTCGAGGCCGATCCACCCGGCGCCCACGATGACGATGCGGGCCCCGTCGGTCAAGCGCGCCTTGAGCGCCTCGGACTCCTGCATCTCACGGAGGTAGAGCACGCCGTCGAGGTCCGCGCCGGGCACGTCGAGCGCGCGTGCCGACGATCCCGTCGCGATGAGCAGCCGCTCGTAGGAGAGCGCGTCGCCGTCGGCGAGCGTCAGCACGTGCTGCTCGGCGTCGAGGGACGTGGCGGGTCTGCCGAGTCGCAGCTCGACCCCCTGCTCGGCGTACCAGTCGCGGTCGTGGGTGAAGGCCGTCTCCATCTCGTCCTCGCCCTTGAGCACGGCCTTGGACAGCGGCGGCCGCTCGTAGGGCAGCCGGTCCTCCTCCGTCACGAGGACGATGGCACCGTCCGTGTCGCTCTCGCGGATCCCCTCGATGGCCTTCGCCGCGGCGAGCCCTCCGCCGACGATGACGTATGCCGTGCGCCCCTGCTGTCCGGTCGTGTCAGTGGTCATGTCCACACCTTCACACGCGCGCCCGTGGGCGTCGAGACCCACGCCCTCGGTTCGCTCGTTTCACCAGGTGACGTCGCGGCCCAGCTCCCGCATGGTGACGAGCATCGCGTCGTAGCGGGCCCGACCGACCTCGGCGCGGAGCCGGTCCTCGGCCTCCGCGATGAGCGCGAGGGTCTGGTCGACGACGGCATCCCCGGCGAGGGTCCGGGCCACCCAGCGCACGCGGCGGTCCGACTCGCTCGGGCTGCTCTGCACGAGGCCCAGCTCCTCGAGGGTGTCGACGAGCTGACCGATGGCCTGCTTCGTGACGCCGGCGCGGGATGCGAGGTCGGTGACCCGCATGCCGTCGGCCGGGATGATCTGGAGCAGCCGCGCCCGGCGACCCCCGATCGCCTCGAGGTCCGGGGGCGCGATGGCCCGCATCTCCCGGGACAGCCTGCGCCCCAGGGCATCCGACCAGCGGAAGAGGTGGTCCGGGAGGTCGTCGTCCGCACCCGCGGGTGCGGACGGCATACCTACGCTCTTGCCTCGCGCCATGATCCGACCCTATCCTCGAAATGGTCAAGACGCTTTACTTTCTGAGGGGGACGCATGGCAGTCGACATCACCGGTGTCACGGCACGACTCGCCCGCGTCCCCGTCGACGCCGTCACCCTCTCGCCGATCGACTACGACTGGGGCTCGCCCGCGACGGCGGGGCTGTGGCACGCCTCGGCCGCGGGTCCGGACGGCGGCGAAGCGGTGTGGTTCGTCAAGCTGCTGCGACACCCGCGCCTCTGGCCCGGTCTCGTCCACGTGCCCGAGGGGCCCCTCCGCGACTCGTTCGTCGACTTCTTCCCGTGGCGCTTCGAGCTCGACATGACGCTGTCGGGGATCGACGAGGTGCTGCCACCCGGCATGCGGATGCCCACCCTGCACCATCACGAGGTCTTCGACGATGACCACATCGGGCTCTGGTGGGAGTTCGTCGACGAGCGCCGCGGCCCGTGGACGATCGACGAGCTCGCCCGTGCGGCAAGGCTCCTCGGGCGGCTAGCCGCGCGTCGCCGGTCGGGCGCACCCGTCAACGACCGTCTCCCGGAGACGTGCCGGCTCCCCGACGGTGCGGCGCTGCGCTACCTCGTCGAGGGCCGGGTGCTGATCGGGGCCGGCACCGACCTCGCCGACGACGACCTCTGGTCGCGGCCCGCTCTCACCGAGGCCCTCCGTGACCAGGGGGACCCAGGTCTGCGTGACGAGCTGCGGGAGCTCCTCCCGCCGGTCCTGGACGTCCTCGCCGAGCTCGAGGCCCTCCCCCAGACCTATGCCCACGGTGACGCGAGCATCCAGAACATCCTCATCTGCAACGGCGAGGACGACCTCGTGGTCATCGACTGGGGCTTCGGCTCGCCGCTCGCCGTCGGCTTCGACCTCGGCCAGCTGCTCGTCGGACCCATGCATGCGGGGCTGACCCCGGCGTCCGACATCGCGCGCATCGACGCCGCGATCTTCGACGCCTACCTGGGTGGCCTGGCTGACGAGGGCTACGCCGCCGACCCGGAGGACGTGCGCTTCGGCTACCTCGGGTCACTCTTCGCGCGCTCGCTCTTCACGGCGCTGCCGACCGTCGAGCTGCGCGGCCCGGACTCGGACTCGCTGCGTCGGACGGTGCGCGAGCGGGTGGTCCTGACCCGGGCCATGCTCGACCTCACGGCTCCGGTCGTACGCCGCCGCCTGGCCCGCGTGGACGCCTGACCTCCCGCGGTCAGGAGGTCCAGGCCCGCCAGAGGGCGGCGTACTCCCCGTCCTGCTCGACGAGCTCGTCGTGGCTGCCGAGCTCGGCGACCCGCCCGTCGATGACGACCGCGATGCGGTCGGCGTCGTGCGCCGTGTGGAGGCGGTGCGCGATCGCGACGACGGTGCGCCCGGTGAGCAGTGCGTTCATCGAGCCCTCGAGGTGTCGGGCGGTGCGCGGGTCGATGAGCGAGGTCGCCTCGTCGAGGACGATGGTGTGCGGGTCGGCGAGGATGAGTCGGGCCAGGGCGATCTGCTGGGCGCGGCCCGGGGTCAGCACCTGGTGGCCCGAGCCGAGCTTGGTGTCCAGGCCCTCCGGGAGCCGCTCGACCCACTCGAGGGCGTCGACAGCGCGCAGGGCCTCGCGGACCTCCTCGTCGGTCGAGCCCTCGCGCGCCAGCACGACGTTGTCGCGCACCGACCCGATGAAGACGTGGTGCTCCTGGGTGACGAGGGCGACCTCGGTGCGCAGCTGGTCGAGCGGGAGCGACGCCAGCTCGACGCCGCCGACCGTCACCGACCCGGTGCGGGGGCCGTGGATGCCCGACAGCAGGCGACCCAGCGTCGACTTGCCGGAACCGCTCGGACCGACGATCGCGAGGCGCTCCCCCGTGCCGAGGTCGAGGTCGATGCCGTGCAGCACGTCGTGACCGGCGCGGTAGGCGTAGCGCAGGTCGGTGCCGACGAGCTCGGGCCCGGTGGGTCGGTCGGCGCCCGCCTCACGGTCGGGCGGGACGGTCGCGATGCCGAGCAGTCGGGTCGTCGACGCGATGCCGACCTGGACCCGGTCGACGGTGTGCACGAGCATGTCGAACGGCCCCCACAGCGCCTCGGTGTAGAGGATCGCCGTGGTGATCTGACCGAGGGTGGCCCAGCCCTGGGCGTAGCCGATGGCGCCGAGGAGCAGCACGAGCACCCGCGGCAGGCTGAAGGCGATGTCCATGACGGCGAAGAGCAGGTTGCGCAGCGTCATCGTGTAGCGCTCGGCCTGGCCGGACACCTCGATGTCCTCGTCGCCGCGACGCAGCCGATGACGCGTCAGGCCCAGGGCCTCGACGGTGCGGGCGCCCTCCACGGTCTCGGTGAGCGTGGTGTTGATGCGCGAGTAGGTGCCGCCCTCGGTGAGGTAGCCCTTCGGCGCGCGCCCGAGGTAGCGGCGCACCTGGAAGAGCGCGAGCGACATGAGGACGATCGACGGCAGCGACAGCAGCGGCGCGTTGCTCACCATGGCGACGAGGGTCAGCACGACGGTGATGCTCGCGATGATGGCCTCGGGCAGCGCCCAGCGCACGCTCTCGCTCATCGTGCCGACGTCGCGGGTGACTCGCGTGACGAGGTCGCCGGAGCTCGCACTCTCGACGCGCGAGAGCGGCAGCCGCAGGATCGCGTGCACGATGTACTCGCGGGCCGTCGCGAGTACGCTCTGGCCGAGCACCGTCGAGGAGATCTTGGCCGCGAAGGTGAACGCGCTCTGCACGACGACGAGCCCGGCGACGACGAGCGCCGCGGAGTTGGCCCCGGCCATGGCCGCGTCGACCCGGCCCGCCTCGACGTCGGCGACCGTCGAGTCGACGAGCTCACCGAGCAGCCGCGGCACGAGCAGGCCCGCCGTGGCGGCGAGCGCGTTGGCGAGGACGACGGCGACGACGAGCAGCCGCTCCTGCGAGAGCAGCCCGCCGATGAAGCGCACGACGCGTGCGTTGTCGGCGATGGGCAGGCCGGTGCGGGCGTTCATCGTGTCGGCGACGAACTCCTGGGCCCGCCGCTCCCGCAGCAGGTGGCGCCGGTGCAGCGCGCTGAGCCGCTCCCCGACCGAGGCGGACTGCGGCGGCCTCAGCTCGTCGGGCACGGCGGGTGCGTGGACGGCGGAGTCCCAGGTGCGGGCGGACTCGGCTGCGAGCAGTTCGGGGAGCAGCGAGACCCACGTGGCGTCCGCGACGTCCGTGGTGTCAGCGATGCCGGCGGCGTCCGGGGCGCCGGTCGTCGCGACCGTGCTGTCGGCGCGGCTCATCGGGACTCCTCGGCGAGGTGGGAGAGGACGGACGGGTCGGCGTCGCCGCCGCGGACGACGACCGAGCGGTAGGCCGGCGAGTCGGCGAGCAGGTCGGCGTGCCGTCCGTGGGCGGTGGCGACCCCGCCCTCGAGGAGGATCACCTCGTCGGCGTGGTGGAGCAGCAGCGGCGAGGCGGTCATGACGACCGTGGTGCGCCCGGCCCGGTGCTCCCCGAGGCGGGAGGCGATGCGGGCCTCGGTGTGGGCGTCGACGGCCGAGGTGGGCTCGACGAGCACGAGGACGTCGGGATCGGCGGCGAGGGCGCGCATGAGCACGAGCCGCTGGCGCTGGCCACCGGACAGCCCCCGTCCGCGCTCCTCGAGCTCGCCCTGCCACCCACCCGGGAGGGCGTCGAAGACGTCGTCGGCGGCGGCGGTGTGCAGCGCCCGCTCGGCCTGCTCCCGCGTCAGCCGGCCGAGCGGGTCGACGGCCGAGCGCAGGGTGCCCGCGAACACCTGGGGCGAGGTGTCGCTGACGAGGACGCGACGGCGTACCTCGTCGAGCTCCACGCGGGAGAGGTCGACGCCGCCCACGGTGACGCCCCACGGCTGACGGGCCCGCTCCTCGTCGCGGCGGGCCTGCTCCTCCCGGGCCCTGGCGCGCGCCGAGCGCTCACGCTTGGCGGCGCGGCCCTTGAGCTCCTCGGGGATCTCGTCGCTGACGAGTGCGCCCTCGTCGCTGGGCAGGTAGCGGCCGAGGCGGTCGGCGAGGGCCGCGGAGTCGTCGGGCACGGCCGAGACGACCATCGTGAGGATGCCCGGTCGGATGGTGGCCCCGGACGTCCCGTCGACGATCTCGGCGCCCGTGTCGAGGTCAGCCGGCTCGTCGGGGTGCACCCACGGCGGGCGCTGCGACAGCACGGCGACGGCCTTGCGCGCGGAGACCACCGAGCGGGTCCACTTCTGGGCGAACTCGACGAAGGTGCGCATCGGCTGGACGAGGAAGAGGCCGTAGCCGAGGAAGCTGACGAGCTGGCCCACCGTGAGCCGGCCCTGCGCGACCTCGCGCGTGCCGAGCCACATCAGGGCGACGACGAAGCCACCGGAGAGGAGGACGCCGACGGACTCGACGGCGGCGAGCCAGCGACCGGCCGAGACGCCGGACTGGCGCACGCGCTGGGACTGCCCGGCGTAGTTGCCACCGAAGGTCTCTTCGCCGCCGATGCCGCGCAGGATGCGCAGGCCGCCGACGATGTCGGTCGCCATCGACGTCAGCTCGGAGTTGCGGGAGCGCTCGACGCCCTGCCAGCGCTGCATCGGCCGCAGCAGCGGCGTGCCGAGGACGACGAGCAGCGGCGCCGAGACGAGCACGAGGACGCCCATGCGCACCGACGTGCTGAGCACGATGGCGGCCACGACGAGATAGGCGGCGAGCTGCGAGATGGCCCGCGTGCTGATCTCCATGAGGGCACCGAACTGGTCACCGTCGCTGCCCGAGACCGACAGCACCTCGCCGGTCGGCGTGCGCCGGGTCAGCACGTGGCCGAGCTGGAGCGCCTTGCGCGTGACGAGCTTCGTCGTGCCGTAGAGGGCGATGAGCCACTCGCGGACGATGACCGTGTGGAAGAGGATGCCGCTGCACGCGCCGACGAGGGTGACGGCACCCAGCACCAGGACCCACTGCAGCGTCGCCGACGGGTCGCCCGCGACGATGCCGGTGTCGATGGCGCGGCCCACGATCCACGGCCCGACCGTCTGCGGCACCATCCAGATGATGGCGACGAGCAGCCCGGCCCAGAACAGGCCGCCGTTCTGCCGCACCATCCACCAGAGGAAGGCCCGCGGCGAGCGGGTGTCGGGCGCCTCGGCGCCTCGGTCGGTGTAGGCCCGGATCGGGGGCGGAAAGTCTCGCATGGCCTGTCCACCCTAGGTGGCGCCGCCGACAGCGCCCCACTTCTTTTCTCCCACGGCAGATGCGTGTCGGGTCCGGAGGGAGGGTCGGGCCGCGCGGCCGACGACGACCGCGCGACCCGAGCTGAGGGGGCCGCTCCGTCAGCCCTCGCCCGCGGCCGCCGCGAGGGCAGTCAGAGCCTGGGTGAAGCACTGCTCGGGCGGGGTCACGAGACCGGCGCCGACCTGGCCCGTGCCCGCGACGCGACCGGCCATGCCGGTGTTGATCTGCGGCAGGATGCCGGTCCGCGCGACGGCGGCCACGTCGATGCCGGTCGGCGTGCCACGGAACTCGAGGATCGGCACCTGGTAGGCCGTGTGCTCGCCGACGGTGATCTCGTACATCGTCTGCGTGGCCCGCAGCGCGAACGGCACGTCGCCCCCGACGAACTTCACGATCGCGGGCGCGGCGGCCATCGCGAAGCCGCCGATGCCGGCCGTCTCGGTGATCGCCGAGTCGCCGATGTCGGGGTTCGCGTCGTCCGGGCCGAAGGACCCGAGGAAGAGGCCCTCGGGCGTGTTGGCCGGACCCGTGAACCACGCGTCGCCGGTCCCCGACACGCGGATGCCGAAGTCGGTGCCGTTGCGCGCCATCGTCGTCACCACCGAGGATCCTGGGATGCCATGGGCGGCAAGGGTGCTCAGCTTGCAGGCCGGCATACCGAGGTTGAGGAAGAAGTGCTCGTTGGCACCGGAGAAACGCACGGCCTCCGCGATGTCGGTCGACGACGCGTCGGCCGTGATCATCGTCGGGAGCAGCTCGCGCAGGAGCATGAGCGATCCGGCGCGGTTGCGGTTGTGGCCCTCGTCGCCCATCTGGAGCATCTGGGCGATGATCGCCTTGACGTCGGTCGGGCCCTGCTGCTCGACGCGGGTGCGCACGGCCTGCTGGAGGATCGGGCCGAGCACGGAGTTCATCCACCGCAGCCGGTCGATGACCTCGGGGCCGTAGGCGCCGTAGCGCAGGACCTTGCCGAGCCCCTCGTTGAGCGAGCACCACGACGTGTTGTCGTGCACCTCGTCGCGCAGCTCGTAGACCCACATCGACGGGCTGATGACACCGGCCATTGGGCCGACCGCGTCGCGGTGGTGGCACGGCTCGAGCGTGATGCCGTCGCCCTTCTCGAGCTTCGCCTCGGCCTCCTCGGCCGTGTCGGCGAGCCCCTCGAAGAGCATCGCGCCGATGAGCGCACCCTTGAGCGGCCCTGAGGCGCGGCCGAACTCGATGGGGGGCCCTGCGTGCAGGAAGGTGCCCCGCTCGAGCCCGAGCACCTCGTGGGCCGGACGGACGTCGACGAGGTCGGCACCTGCCGCGGTCATCCGGCGCAGTGCCTCGGCGTTGGCGGCGTCGCGGCGGGGGTCGGCCAGGACCCGACCGAGCTCGGCCGCCGTTCCCGCCATCGGCGGCTGCCACGAGGCCTCGGTCACCGAGACCGCCTGCGCCCGAAGGGCGTCCGAGAAGAGCGAGACCCCGGCGGCCGCGACCGTGACGTCCGCAGCAAGGAGTCCGTGGAGCGGCTCGGCACCGACGTCGGTGGCCGTCCCGGCAACGGAGGCGTATGCCGTGTCGCCCGTCGCGCCCTCCGGTGCCGTCACGTCGTGGCCGAGCAGCTGCAGGGCGCGGCGCGTGGCTGCGGCGTTGGAGAGCAGGACGTCGGCGCCGGCGTCCGCGAGAGCCTGCGCCGACCGGTCGAGCCCCTGCGGGTCGGAGGTGGTGCCGGTGACCGAGACGACGACGGGCAGCTCACGACCCCTCGCGGCGGCGGTCTCGCAGGCAGCACGGACGGCGGCAGCGAGCTCCGGAGCGGGGTCCGCGTGCGCGCCGTGGCCGAGCACGAGATCGAGGAGGAGCACGCCGCACGTCGGGTCGGCGGCCTCGACGGCGATGCGGTCGAGGCGCAGTGACGGGTCGATCATGGGGTGAGCGCGCCCGCGGGTCATCGTGTCGTCGCCGAAGTCGATGACGACGTGGCCCGGGTCGCGCAGGTCGGCGCCCAGGGCGAGCTCGGGTCGCAGCGGGATGTTGGAGCGGATGTCGCCGAGCACCGGACCCGCGACGAGCATCGCCTCGTCGGCGAGGGTGCCGCCGCAGAAGAGACCACGCAGCGACCCGGAGGACGTCGTGGCCGATCGGGCTCCCGCGCCTTCCCACGTCGGCCAGACCGGCACGTCCGCGCCGACGGCGGTCAGCACCGACTCAACCGCCCCAGTGAGGTCCGGCCGCCCGGCCCCGAGCGTGGCCCAGTGGACCGGCTTGCCCAGCCCGGCGGCATACGCCTCCAGGTCGGCGAGCACCTCGGGAGCGGGAGGCTTGGAGACGACGACGAGCGACGTCGTCTCCGGGTCCGCGGCCAGCGCTGCGAGCGCCTGCTTCGTCGAGCGGGCGGCGACGGCGGACGACAGGTCGCGGCCACCGACGCCGAGGCAGTGGCTGATGCCGACACCTGCGGCGTCCAGGAGGCACATGACCTGCTGGGCGCCCGTTCCGGATGCCGCGACGAGGCCGACGGAGCCGGGTCGCACGACGTTGGCGAAGCCGAGGGCGACGCCACCGACGACGGCGGTGCCACAGTCGGGCCCCATGACGAGGACGTCGGCAGCGGCAGCGGCGTCCTTGAGCCGCACCTCGTCCTCGACCGGGACGTTGTCGGAGAAGACCATGACCGACACCCCGGCGCGGACGGCGTCGAGCGCCTCGGTGACGGCGTGCTCCCCCGGCACCGAGACGAGCGCGAGGTCGGCGCCCGAGAGGCGGATCGCACCGCCGAGCGTGCGGGCCGTCGGCGCCTCGCCGAAGCCGGCGGACGCGCCTGCGGCAGAACGGCTCTGGGTGAGTGCGGACTCCAGTGCAGCCTGCCCCGCAGCGATGGCGGCCTCGTCACCGCGGACGGCGACGACGAGGTCGTTGGGCGCCGAGTCGGGCACGTCGAAGCCCATGCCGCGGATGACCTCGAGGTTGAGCTCGGTCGCCATCGCGACCTGCGCGGCCTCGACGCCGGGAGCGGCGGCGACGGTGCGCGAGACCTGCATGAGGGTCACGGAGTCGAAGTAGGCGCCGGTTCTCAGCTCGACGTGGTCAGCCACGGTGGAGTCCTTCCTGGGATTCGGGTCTTGGGGCATGTCCGGGTTCGGAGCGGGGGACGGACTCGAGCGCGTCGACGGCGCGCAGCGCACCGCTGACTCCCGACAAGAGGTCGCGGCCGGAGGTGTGCCCGATGGCGAGCACCCGGTCGACCAGGGCGCCGAGGTCGCTGAGGTCGGTGGGCCCCCGCCCCTCCGGCGGGTCAACCAACAGGTTCGACGGTGCACCTGCCCGGCTCAGGCCCGGTGTGGCGCCGGCCGACCTGTTGGTTGACCCGGGTCCGGAGACCAGACGGGTCACGAGGCGCGCGACGTCCGGGACGGCATACCCCGCTCCCGCGGCGACGAGGAGCGCGGCCGACAGGCTCGTCGTCCACGGCAGCACCGAGCGGACGGCGGTGCGCACCGCCGACAGGGCGCGCCGGGCCGGCGGAGCATCGACCGCGGCCAGGGTGAGCAGGACACCGCAGAGCGCGTCGTCGCCGCTCGGGGTCAGGCCGCGCCCGACGCCGACGAGTCCGCGGACGCCCGGATCGGCCGAGCGGCCGGCGAGGGCCGCCGCGGCGAGGTCGTGGGCGAGGTCGCCGAGGACTCCGGGCTCGGGGAGCCAGCCGTCACCAGCGGATACGCGCGGCGCGGGACGCACTCGCGCCGGCCGGAGCAGCCGGGCCGCGACGACGTCGGCGCGGGGCAGGCGCACCCGCCCCTCCCCGACGACGACGTGGGCGCCGGGCTCGACACCCCAGCGGACCTTGGACGACGGCATCGCGAGGCGGACGCCGATGGGCAGTGAGACGGCGTCGGAGGCGAGCACGGCGAGGACCCGCTCGTGGGCGCCGAGATCGAGGTAGAGGCACGTCGGGAAGGCGGCGAGCACGCGGCAGCGCCGCGGGGTTCCGGCCACCTCGCCCGCCACGAGAGGCGACACGGCGGCCGGCAGCAGCGTCAGGTCGAGGTCGTCCATGCCCGCGCGCACCTCCGCCGTCAGACCGCTGCCGTCCGTGCCGTCCAGGCCCGGACCGGCTCCGTCGCGCTCCGCCTGCCGCGGACCGCTGACGTGACGCTATCGACGGTGGGTAGGGTGCGCTCATGGTGAAAGTTGCCAACGATCCGCCCCTGCCCGAGGGTGACTTGCCAGCCGCGGGGCGCTCCGGCGAGCCCGAGCCCGAGGTGTCCGGCATCTCGCTCCGGCTCATCGCCGGTCTCGCCGCGACCGCGCACGGCGTCGTCCGTGCCGAGGCCGCACGCCTCGACGTCAGCGTCGACAGCACGACGCCGCTCCGGTCCGCCCTGCGCGACGACCCCCCGGCCCGGCTGACCCACCGGCTCGTGCTCGCCGACGCGGCGGCCCTCGCGGAGCAGGACGGTGACGCAGCGTCGCTCGCCGCCACGGTCGCCGCCCTCGACACCGCCGGAGCCGCAGGGCTCGTCGTCTCCGGGCTGTCGGGCAGGCGGCTCGCCGCCCTCGTCAAGGCGGCCGAGTCGACGGGCCTGCCGCTCATCGACGTCCCGCTCGACCACATCGCGACCTTCACGACCGACGTGCTGAGCGCGATGCTCGAGCACCAGACCGCGATCCTGCGCCGGCTCGAGGACGCCGACCGGGCCCTCGTGCAGATCGTCCTCGCCGGCGGCTCGCTCGACGACCTCTGCGAGCAGGTGGTCGGCTTCCTCGACGGCGCCGTGATGGTGACGACGACCGACGGCCGCGTCATCGCCCGTGCCGGTTCGCAGCGCGAGCTCGACCACGCGCTGTCCCTCGAGTGCTTCGACCGCACGGGGCGTCTGCTCACCGAGGCCGAGCCGATGGGCCCGCGCCCCGACGGCCCGACCGCCAACCGCTCCGCCGTGCGCATCGTCGCCGGCCACCTCGACCACGGCGTCCTCATGGCGTTCTGCAGCCACCGGCACCTGACGGTCGACGACGTGCGGCTGCTCGAGCGAGCCGCGACGGTCGCCGCCCTCGCCATCACCAAGGACCAGGCCGTCTCGGCGGTCGAGAGCAAGTACCGCGCTGAGTTCCTCCGCGACGCCCTCGCCGGACGTGCCGGCTCCCCCGTCGACGCCGTCGCCCACGCCAGCTCGCTCGGCTGGGACATCGACCGGCCCATGGTCGTCGTCGTGGCCGAGACCGACGAGGACGACGACCGTTCGACCCGCGACGCCGACGAGGTGCGCTTCCTCCAGCAGCGCTTCGCCCGCGCCTGGACGCACGCCGTGGCGGTGCGCGACTCCCGTTCTCCCGTCATGGGATTCAGCCGCGAGGTGGTCGCCCTCATCGGAGTCCCCTCCGGCGCCGAGACCGAGCAGGTCATGCGCATCGTCGGCGAGTACGTCCGGGTCGTGCGGGGCGACGGCGGTGGCGGTCGACGCAGCTTCTCGGCCGGAGTCTCGCGGCCCATCACCTCGGTCGCCGGCCTGCCCCAGGCGTACGACGAGGCCCTCTCGGCGGTCACCGTCGGCCGCCAGATGCACGGCGACGGCGCCACGACCCACGTCGACGGCCTCGGCATCTACCGGCTGCTCGCGCTCATCCCCGACGGCGCCGACCTGCGCCGCTTCGTCACCGAGTCGCTGCGCGAGCTGGCCACCGACGACTCACCGGAGTACGCCGGCCTGCGCCAGACCCTGAGCATCCTCATCGACACGAACATGAACGTCGCCGAGACCGCACGCCTGCTCTTCTTCCACTACAACACCCTGCGCTACCGCATCGGCAAGCTCGAGAAGATCCTCGGCCCGTTCACGACCGACGCCGACCTGCGCCTCACCCTCGCCCTCGCGCTCAAGATCCACCAGATGCGCGGCATCTGACTGCCACCCCTGGCGTATGCCGTGTCGCGCGGTTCGTGGAACATCGCACCCCTGCGCAGGGGTCCGACGTTCCACGAGCACGGGCCTGTGGAGGCGGCGGACGGCGTCGGAGGCGATCGCGTGACGATCAGGGAGTGGACGCACTCCTCCGGGCACGGGCCGCCGGTCAGTCCGGCCTGCTCACCCGGAAACAGGCGCTGGATGCAGGCCTGACGCCGAAGGCGATCGAGTGGCGCCTCGGCACCGGCCGGTGGCAGGTCGTCCACCCCGGGATCTACCAGACCCTGCCCGGCCGCGACGGCTGGGAGAGCCGCGCCGTGGCGGCACTGTTGCATGCGGGCCCGGGGTCGGCGCTGAGCCACGAGAGTGCGGCGCACGAGTGGGGCCTCATCAGACAGGCACCGGGCACCATCACGGTCGTGATCCCGGCCGAGCGGAGGGCGCGACCGGTCGAGGGTGTCACGATCCGGCGGAGCCGGCACGCGGCGGCCAGGACCGACCCTCGCGCCTGGCCGCATCGCACGCAGGTCGAGCACACCGTGCTCGACCTGTCCTCCGGACGAGGGCCGGATCGTGCGATCGCCCTTGCCGCCAAGGCGGTCGGTCTCGAGCTCACGAGCACCGAGCGCCTGAGGTCGGCGCTCGGCGACAGGCATGGACAGCGTGACCGGTCCCTGCTGCTCGAGGTCTTCGCCGAGGTCGCCGAAGGATGCGAGAGCCCGGCGGAGCGACGCTACCTCCGCGGTGTCGAGCGCGCCCACGGCCTGCCGCGTGGGCGTTCGCAGTCGCCGTTCGGGCGAGCCGGGCGGCGGGACCGCGAGTACGAGTGGGGCGTCGTCGTGGAGGTCGACGGGAGGCTCGGGCACGCGTCGTGGACCGACGTCCAGCGCGACGGCCGACGCGACCGCTCGTCGCTCGTCGCCGGCCGCGTGACGCTGCGGTGCTACTGGACCGACCTCGTCCCGAGCCCCTGCGGACTGGCCGGCGAGGTGGCGCAGGTGCTGCGCGCCCGCGGCTGGTCCGGGCGTCCACGGTCATGCGGATCGGCGTGCACCATCGACGAGCGCTCTGCGGTGTGGAACGTCGCACCCCGCTGAGGGGGTGTGGGCTTCCACGGCGGGAGCCGGCGGACCGCCGGAACGGGGGTGACGGCATACGTCATCTCCTGCCAGAGGGGCTCCGTCGGCGTGTATCAACGTTTGACGAACGCAGTCCCCTGTCGTGGGAGTAGTTTTCGGCCATCCCGGAGTGGGACGTGACCCCCATCACCTCATGGGGCAACCATAGGAGTCGGAATGGCTTTGGGCTTGGGCTGGAAACTGCACGGGGACGGCAAGACGATGGGCCCCGACGACGTCGTGGCCCCTGACGAACGACTGTCGTGGGGCAGGACGGTCGGTCTGGGTGCGCAGCACGTCGTCGCGATGTTCGGGGCGACCTTCGTCTTCCCGCTGGTCATGGGTCTCAACGCCCAGCTCGCGATCATGATGAGCGGAATCGCGACGATCTGCTTCCTGCTCATCGTCAACGGGAAGGTCCCGAGCTACCTCGGCACGTCGGCGAGCTTCGTCGGTGCGGTGGCGGCCATCCGCGCCCAGGGCGGCACCTCCGCCGACGTGACGGGCGCGATCCTCGTCGCCGGCGTCGTGCTCGCACTCGTCGGTGTGGCGATCCACTTCGCCGGGTCCGCGGTGCTGCACAAGGTGCTGCCGCCGGTCGTGACCGGCGCCGTCGTCATGCTCATCGGCTTCAACCTGGCGCCGGTCGTCGCCAGCATTTACTGGCCCCAGGACCAGTGGGTCGCGCTGCTCGTCATGGCGTTCACGATCATCTGCGCCGTCGCCTTCAAGGGCTTCGCGTCGCGCATCGCGGTCTTCCTCGCCCTGATCTTCGGCTACATCATCTCGTGGCTGTTCGACCGGATGTTCGGCCAGATCACGTCCTTCGACGCCGGCGCCGGCAAGGTGACGACGCACTTCCGCACGAACTTCGACAACCTCGCGAGCCAGCCCTGGTTCGGCCTCCCGCCGACGTCGACGACCGGCGCCGACGGCAAGGAGATCGTCGGCATCCACGCGCCGTCGTTCTCGGTCGCCGCGATCCTGCTCGTCCTCCCGGCCGTCATCGCGCTCATCGCGGAGAACACCGGCCACGTCAAGGCCGTCGCGGAGATGACGAAGTCGAACCTCGACCCCTACATGGGGCGCGCCATCGCCGCCGACGGCATCGGCACCGTCATCGCCAGCTCGGTCGGCGGCTCGCCGACGACGACGTATGCCGAGAACATCGGCGTCATGGCGGCCACCCGCGTCTACTCCACGGCGGCCTACTACGTCGCCGCGGTCGTCGCCATCATCTTCGGCCTCTCGCCGAAGTTCGGCGCGCTCGTGGCCTCCGTGCCCGGCGGCGTGCTCGGCGGCATCACCGTCGTGCTCTACGGCATGATCGGCCTGCTCGGCGCGAAGATCTGGAAGGAGAACGGGGTCGACTTCGGCAACCCGATCAACCTCGTGCCCATCGCGGCCGGCATCATCATCGGCATCGGCGGCGTCTCGCTCGTCTTCACGTCGGACTTCACGCTCGGTGGCATCGCACTCGGCACGATCGTGACCATCGTGGCCTACCACGCGGCCCGCGCCCTCGCCCCGACAGACCTGCGTGAGCGGGCCGACGCCGCGAGCGGCACGATGATCTCGCTCGGCGAACGGGAAGGGGACTACGGCGACGCCGACGGCATCGACGACCTCTACCAGGACCGCCCGGGCGGACCGGACCTGCGCCGCCGCTGAGACAGCACGCACCACCGGCCCGTGGGCTCCCGATCTCGGATCGGGGGCCCACGGCCCGTTCAGGGCAGAAGTTGCCAAAAGCCCACGAGCAGCGATGCACAACCATCACTAGTCCCCACCGGGGGTCGGAAGGCAGGATCAGTTCGGTGAAGCCCGCCCCCTTCGAGCACCACGCACCGCTCACCGTCGAGCAGGCCGTCTCCGTCCTCACCGAGGTCGGGCACGACGGCAAGGTCCTCGCGGGCGGCCAGAGTCTCATCCCCATCCTCAACATGCGCCTGGCCTCGCCGGCGCACCTCGTCGACATCAACCGCGTCGCCGGCCTCGACACGGTCGAGGTGACACCCGAGGCCGTACGCGTCGGCGCCCTCGTGCGCCACGCCGGGCTCGAGCGCTCCGCGGAGGCGTATGCCGCCCTCCCCCTCCTGCGCCTGGCGCTCGTCAACGTCGCCCACCCGGCCATCCGCAACCGCGGCACGACGGTCGGCTCCATCGCCCACGCCGACGCGGCCGGTGAGATGCCCGCGATCCTGGCCCTGACCGACGGGGTCGTCGAGGTGGCGGGCCCGTCCGGCTCGCGCGAGGTCGCGTGGTCCGACTTCTTCCTCGGCGCCCTCGAGACGTCGCTCGCGGCCGAGGAACTCGCCGTCGCGGTGCGCTTCGGCCGCTTCCCGACCGGCACCGGCACGGCCTTCACCGAGGCGGCCCGACGTCACGGCGACTACGCGATGGCCGGCGTCGGGGTGGCCCTGACGGTCGCCGACGGCGTCGTCTCCGGCGCCCGCGCCTCGTTCGTGTCCGTCACCGACGTGCCCTCGGTCCTCGACCTCGGACCGGCCCTCGACGGGGTCGAGCCGGGCTCGGGCGCGTGGGACGCGGCGCTCGACACCGCCGCCGAGGCGGTGCGCGGACACGTCGACCCGGAGGGCGACATCCACGCGAGCGCCGACTACCGCCGCATGCTCGTCACCGAGCTGACCCGCCGGGTACTCCCCCAGGCCGCCGACCGCGCCCGACGCCCCGCACCGAACGCTGCGTTCGGTCGCGAAAGCGCTGTTAGACCACTGAGTTCGCGACCGAACGCTGCGTTCGGTGAGGAAAGGGGAGGACGATGACCGACCTCGGACCCGAAGTTGCCGGCATCACGGAGCGGCTCCACGACGTCACGGTCTCCGTGAACGGCGTGCGCCACTCCGCCGCCGTGCCCGCTCGCCGGCTGCTCTCGGACTTCCTGCGCCACGACCTCGAGCTGACCGGCACCCACGTCGGCTGCGAGCACGGCGTCTGCGGCGCCTGCACCGTCCTCGTCGACGGCCAGCCGATGCGCTCGTGCCTCATGTTCGCCGTCACGGCGCAGGACCACGCGATCACCACCGTCGAGGGGCTCTGCTCGGCGCCCGACGCGCGCGTCGCCCCGACCGGCGAGTCGATGAACCCGGTCCAGCAGGCCTTCGCCGAGTGCCACGGGCTCCAGTGCGGCTTCTGCACCCCGGGCTTCCTCACGACCGTCACGGCCTACCTCGAGGAGAACCCCTCACCGACGAGCGAGCAAGCACGAGAAGCCATCTCGGGCAACCTCTGCCGCTGCACCGGCTACCAGAATATCGTCAAGAGCGTCCTGCGCGCCGCCGAGATCAAGGCCGAGCGGGCGGAGGAGCTGGCGTGACGACCCAGATGTTCGGCGCGCCGATCAGGCGCAAGGAGGACCCGCGCCTCGTCACCGGCGGCGGCCGCTACCTCGACGACCTCGGGCACGACGCCCTCGCCGCCGCCTTTGTCCGCAGCCCGCACGCCCACGCCCGCATCGTCGACATCGACGCCTCCGAGGCGATCGAGGTCGAGGGCGTCGTCGGCATCTACGTCCACGAGGACCTCCCGGGCCGGGTCGGCGAGCCGCTGCCCCTGCTCATCCCGCACCCGACGCTGACCCACGGCCGCACCGGCTACGCCCTGGCCAAGGACGAGGTCAACCACGTCGGCGAGCCGATCGTCATGGTGGTCGCCACCGACCGCTACGTCGCCGAGGACGCCTGCCAGCGCATCCGCGTCACCTACGACCAGCTGCCCGTCGTCGTCGGCATCGAGGCCGCCCGCTCCGGCGAGCTGCTCGTGCACGACGACGTGCCCGACAACGTCGCGGCCCACATGCTCCAGGAGGTCGGCGACGTCGACGCCGCGATGGCCGCCGCCCCGCACACCCTGACGCTCGACCTCGACATCGAGCGCAGCGCGTGCATGCCCATGGAGGGCAAGGGCGTCTACGCCCGCTGGGACCGCGACCGCGGCGAGCTGCGGATGTACTCCTCGACCCAGACCTCGACCGGCGTGCGCGCCGCTGTCGCCGCCAAGCTCGACCTGCCGCTCGCGAAGGTCGAGTGCATCGCCCCCGACGTCGGCGGCGGCTTCGGCGTCAAGATCGTCCACCCGTGGCCCGAGGAGGTCCTCGTCCCGTGGGCCGCGATCCTCCTCGGTCGCCCGGTCAAGTGGGCCGAGGACCGGCGCGAGCACTTCATCAGCGCGGCGCACGAGCGCGGCCAGCTCCAGCGGGTCACCGTCGGGTTCGACGACGAGGGCCACCTGCTCGCCCTCGACGTCAAGCTGTGGCACGACAACGGCGCCTACACGCCCTACGGGATCATCGTCCCGATCATCACCTCGACCCAGCTCCTCGGCCCGTACAAGCCGGGGACCTACCGCTGCGAGTTCTGGTCGCTCTACACGAACACCGTTCTCGTGACGCCCTACCGGGGCGCCGGACGGCCGCAGGGGTGCTTCGCCATGGAGCGCACGATGGACGCCATCGCCGACGAGCTCGGCCTCGACCGCGCCGAGGTGCGCTCGCGCAACTTCATCCTCCCGGCCGAGATGCCGTGGGACCACGGCCTGCTCTTCCAGGACGGACGCCCGCTCAAGTACGACTCGGGCGACTTCCCGGCGAGCCTCGCCAAGCTCAAGGACCTCGTCGGCTGGGACGACTTCGCCGACTACCGCCGCGAGGCCGAGGCCGAGGGCCGCAAGGTCGGGCTCGGCATCGGCTGCTACGTCGAGGGCACCGGCGTCGGTCCCTACGAGGGCGGCCACATCCAGATCGAGACGAGCGGCCGCGTCAACGTCTCGACGGGCCTGACGTCGCAGGGCCAGGGGCACGAGACCGTCTTCGCCCAGATCGTCGCCCAGGAGCTCGGCGTGCGCATGGAGGACGTCTACGTCACCACCGGCGACACCCGCAAGATGGCGTATGCCGTGGGCACCTTCGCGTCGCGCGCCGCGGTCATGAGCGGCAGCGCCATCGCCCTCGCCGCCCGCAACGTGCGGGCCAAGGCGCTGCGCATCGCCGCAGACGCCCTCGAGGTGTCGCCCGAGGACCTCGAGATCGTCGAGGGCACGGTGCGGGTCAAGGGTGCTCCGGCGACGTCGATGAGCCTCGGCACGGTGTCGGTGCTCTCCAACCCGCTTCGCTACGCGTTCGACGAGGCGGCCAAGGCCGCGACGCAGTTCGCCGGCACCTTCGACCCCGACAAGCCCCCCGTGGCCGACGACGAGGAGCCGGGCCTCGAGGGCAGGGACTTCTACTCCCCCACCCAGGCGACCTTCGCCAACGGCATGCACGCGGCGATCGTCGAGACCGACCCCGTCACGGCCGAGATCAAGATCCTGCGCTACTGCGTCATCCACGACTGCGGCACGATGATCAACCCGATGATCGTCGAGGGCCAGGTCCACGGTGGCGTCGCCCAGGGTGTCGGCGGCGCGCTCTACGAGCGGATGGCCTACGACGAGTCGGGGCAGCTGCTCAACGCGAGCTTCATGGACTTCCTCATGCCCTACGCGTCCGAGGTGCCGACCATCGAGGCCGACCACCTCGAGACCCCGTCGCCGCTGAACCCCTTGGGCATCAAGGGCGCCGGCGAGGCGGGCTGCATCCCCGTGTCCGCCGTCATCGCGTCGGCCATCGAGGACGCCGAGGGCTTCCCGATCACCCGGATGCCGATCTCGCCCTACGACCTCTGGGAGCTGCGCCGCCGCCACGCGGACGGCGAGATCCCGTCCCTGCACCGCACGACCCGCACGACGCACCCGTCATCGAAGGAGCCGACCGCATGAAGATCACCGGATCCGCCACCCTCGCGGCCGACCCGCAGCAGGTGTGGGACGCCTTCCACGACCCGGCCGTGCTCGCGCGCTGCCTGCCGGGCTGCGAGCGCCTCACCGAGCTCGGCCCCGACCACTACGCCATGACCGTGACGGCGGGTGTCGCCGCCATCAAGGGCACCTACGACGGCGAGGTGTCACTGCGCGACCCGCAGCACCCCGGATCCTTCACCATGAAGGCCTCGGGTGCGGGCGCGCCCGGCACCGTCGACGCCGACGTCGTCGTGCGGCTCGCACCGTCGAGCGCCGGTGGCACCGACCTGACCTACGACGCGGACGCGTCCGTGGGAGGCGTCATCGGCGGCGTCGGCCAGCGCATGCTCGCCGGCGTCACGAAGAAGATGGCGGGACAGTTCTTCTCGGCCGTCGACGCCGACATCTCGGGCGTCCGCCCCGCCACCCCGAGCGCCCCCGCGGCCCTCACGCCGACCGCGGCACCCGGCATACCTGCTGGCGCTGCGGCGCCCGGCACCCCGGTGTCGTATGCCGGTCGGCCGGCTCCCACGGGGTCGTTCGCCGGGCGCGAGTACGCCCTCGGCGTCGTCACCGGCGGGGCCGTCGCTCTCGTCGGTGTCCTCGTCGGCTGGGCGATCGGTCGGAGGAGCTGACGATGCGTGCCTTCACCGCCGCGGCCGTCCAGGTCGCCCCCGTCCCGGCCCCCCTCAGCGCCGAGACCATCCGGGCCAACGTCGACACGTGCGTCGACATGACGCGGCAGTGTGTCGCAGCCACCGGGGCCGAGCTCGTCGTGCTCCCCGAGACCGCGACCACGGGCTTCACCCCGGGCTGCTCCAAGGAGGAGCTCTGGGACCTCGTCACCGAGCTGCCCGGACCGATGGTCGAGCCGATCCAGGCCGTGGCCCGTGAGCTCGGCGTGCACGTCTGCGTCGGCACCTACGGGCGCGGGCCCGAGCGTGGCGTCGTCTACAACTCCTCGGTGCTCGTCGGCCCCTCGGGTGAGGTGCTCGGGATCTACCGCAAGACGCACCCGTTCTGCTCCGAGATCGTCAGCGGCGGCGGCTGGGTCACCCCGGGCGACACCGTGACGGTGTGCGACACCGAGCTCGGTCGCATCGGGATGATCATCTGCTTCGACGGCGACTACCCCGAGCTCTCGCGCATCCAGGCGGTCCAGGGTGCCGAGGTGATCTGCCGGCCGTCGGCGCTGCTGCGCTCCGCCGACATCTGGGACCTCACGTCGCGCGCGCGGGCCTACGACAACCACGTCTACGTCATCGGGGCCAACGCCGTCGGTGCCGACCCCGCGGGTGTGCTCTACTTCGGCAACTCGCACATCGTGACGCCGATCGGCCACGTCGTCGCCAAGGCTGCGACGCACCCGGGCTGGGTCTCGGCCCGGCTCGACCCGGCCGACGCGCTCTCGTCGCTGACCCCCGGGTCCAACGTCGGGCAGGCGTTCGACCACCTGCGCGACCGCAACCTCGACCTCATCCGCAACCACCGGGCCGAGCTCGAGGGCGTCGCCGAGACGTCGTTCCCGCACGCCCCGATCCACCGCGGCGAGGCCGGCTGACCTCCGGCGGCGCCCCGACGCCGATCCGACGCCGATCCGCCGCCGATCCGGCGCCGACCCGGCGGCGACGAACCGACGACCGTTGGTACGCGCCGTCGGGGCTCAGTCCTCCGGGGGCAGCACGATCGCCCGTGGGGTCGACGTGGGCTCGTGACCCCGGCCTGCGTTGGACGTCCAGTCGTAGACGACGGACGTGCGCAGCAGGATGTCCGGTAGCGACCGGTTCTCGCGGCTGACGACGACCCAGAAGAGGACGATCGGGAACATGACGCACGCCGCGGCACGCAGGAAGGCCCGCGCGAGACCGATCGTGCGCCCGCCGTCGTCGACGACCCGAAGGCCGAGCAGGCGGTTGCCGAAGGTGCGGCCCGTCGTGGCCCACGCGACGGTGAGGTATGCCGTGAGCAGCCCGAGCACGAGCAGGAGCAGTCGCAGGCCGCCGGGGTCGGGGAAGTGGAAGGACTGCGGACCGAGCAGGAAGATCGTGCCCGCCCACGCGGCATACATGAGGGCGACGCCGAGGAGGGCGACGACGAGGTCGACGGCTCCGGCGGCCACCCGAGTGACGATGCCGGCGCGGTGCCCCTGGACCGAACGGGCCGGGCCGGGCAGGACGATCCGGGACACCGGGTCCCGGCCGGGGCGCGACGGTGACGTCATGACGCCGCGCCGCTCATCCGGCTGACCCGGGGATCACGGGTCGGGTGGTGATCTCGGTGGCAGGGAGGCCCGGACCCGGCGCCCTCGGCCTGCGCCGGAGCATGCGGTCGACGACGTGCGCGACGCGTTCGTCGGCCCCGACGCCCTGCCAGCGCACCTCGCGCATCCCCTCTGAGGCCATGGCCCCGGACGAGCTCTGGATGATGCCGGGGAGGTCGATCTCCTCGACGACGTACTCGGCGAGGCCGATGAGATCGAGTCTGCCCACGACGGCGTCGAGGTCCAGCCGCTGCGCGACGGCGTTGACGTCGACCCGGTCCAGGATCGCGTCGAGGTCGATGCGCGCGGCGATGGCGTCGATGTCGACCCGGCCGACGATCGCGTCGATGTCCACACCCGAGACGGCACGGTCGAGGTCCACCCGGGCGACGATCCCGTCGATGTCGAGCCGCTCGATGACCGCCCCGATGTCGACCCTGGACACCGCCCGGTCGAGGTCCACCCGGGCGACGATCCCGTCGATGTCGAGCCGCTCGACGATGGCGTCGACGTCGACCCGGGAGACGATGGCGTCGATGTCGACCCGCGAGACGATCGCGTCGATGTCGACCCGAGAGACGGCACGGTCGAGGTCCACGGTGCTCACGACCGCGTCGAGGTCGACGTGGTCGACGACGATGTCGGTGAGGTCCACGACGTCGAGCACGGCCTCAACGACGGCCGCGGCCACCCGTTGGGCCGTCACCTCGACGCGTCGACCCAGCTCGCCCCGTCGCGAGTGCCCACGACGGAGCAGCTCCTGCGACCAGTCCGCGCGCCGAAGCTTGGAGTCCAGGTCGCTCAGGGCCGCGGTCAGCGGAGCCTTGACGACGGCCGTGACCAGCGTCGGTGGCCGGATCGCCTCGACGACGCGGCCGACGGTCTCGACCCCGACCGCGGCCAGACCGAGCACCAGCTCGGCGAGGTCCGAGGCCGTCAGCGGCTCATAGCGCACGACGGTCTCGTCCGTCCCGCCTGCCGTGGTCTCGTCCATGCCTCGTCCTCACGCCTCGGTGCGCCGTGACCCGCGCGGCCGGCGCCGTTGACTCGTTCCGTCGACTCGTTCCGTGTCCAGCATGCGTCCGACTGCCCGCCGCCGGCATCACCCCCGACGAGTGACGGCCCGCCGACCCGGTCCCAGCCGCGGTGGCTCAGGGCTGGGGCGAGCGCAGTCGAGCGGCTCGGGCGGCGAGGTGCTGACGCTCCGCCTCGTTCGTCGCGGTCGCCGCCGCGCGGTCGAGCAGGTCGGCAGCCGGGCCCGCGTCGCCCGCCATCTCGAGCAGCTGCCCGCGCACCGCGAGCCAGCGGTGCGTCGTGCCGAGCCTGTCCTCGACCTCGTCGACGACGGCGAGGGCAGCCTCCGGGCCCTGCGCCATGGCCACCGCCACGGCCCGGTTGAGCGTGACCACCGGGTTGCCGGTGACCTGCTCGAGCAGCCCGTAGAGCGAGAGGATCTCGTCCCAGTCGGTGTCCGCGGCGGTTGGCGCCCGGTCGTGGACCGCGGCGATGGCGGCCTGCAGCTGGTACTCCCCCACGGCCCCGAGCGCCATGGCCCGGCCGAGCAGGTCGAGCCCCTCGGCCACGAGCGAGACGTCCCACCTCGAGCGGTCCTGGTCGGGCAACGGCACGAGCGCTCCCGCGGCGTCGCTGCGCGCCGGGGTGCGCGCCTCGAGCAGCAGCATGAGCGACAGCAGACCCAGGGCCTCGGGGTGGTCGGGAGACCCGTCGACGAGCATCCGCGTCAGGCGGATCGCCTCGCGGGACAGCGAGGTCCGCTGCACCCTGTCGCCGTGGGTGCTCGCATAGCCCTCGTTGAAGACGAGGTAGAGGACGTGGAGCACGGAGCGGACACGCTCCTCGCGGTCAGCACCGGACGGCATACGAAAGCCTGCGCCGGAGGCGCGGACCGTGGCCTTGGCGCGGCTGATCCGCTGCGCCATCGTCGCCTCCGGCACGAGGAAGGCCTTGGCGATCTCGGCGGTCGTCAGGCCGCCGACGGCGCGCAGCGTCAGCGCGATCGCCGAGGCCGGGGTCAGCGACGGGTGGCAGCAGAGGAAGAGGACCGTGAGGCTGTCGTCGTGGTCGACGGGGTCGTGTGCCGGGACCTCCCAGGCGATGACGCGCGCCTCGCGCTCGCGCCGGGCCGCGTCACTGCGCCACAGGTCGACGAGCCGCCGCGAGGCGGTCGTGACGAGCCAGGCACGCGGCTCGTCCGGAAGCCCGTCGACGGGCCAGCGCCGGGCTGCGACGAGCAAGGCCTCCTGGACGGCGTCCTCGGCGGAGTCGAAGTCGCCGAACCGGCGGCTGACGATGCCGACGACCTGCGGCGCGAGCGCGCGCAGCAGGTCGTCGACGGCGGGTGCAGAGGTCAGCGGGTGCCGCCCGCGGTGCGCAGGAAGGCGTCCATCTCGTGGGTGTTCGCGGGCGCCTCCTCCATGACCTGGCGCACGTGGATCGGCTGCCGGGTGGGCACGCCGCCGCGCCCCGGCACCGCCGACATGAGCGACGCGATCTCGAGGGCGCGCTCCTCCGAGTCGACCTCGACGACCTGGAAGCCGGCGAGCCACTCCTTGAACTCCTGGAACGGTCCGTCGGTGACGACCGGCGCCGCACCGTCGGACCGGACGATCTTGGCGAGGTCAGGGCCTGTGAGGATCGTCGACGAGACGAGCTCGCCGTTGGCCTCGAGCTCGCCGACGAGCCTCTCGTAGTAGTCGAGGTGGGCCTGGACCTCCGCCGGGGTCCAGTCGGACATCGGGGCCGGGTCGTCGCCGGCCTGGAAGTCCACGCCGATGAGGTACTTCGCCATGTCTCACTCGCTCCTTCGTCGGGTCGTGCCAGCGTGGCACGCTCACCCCGGGGACGGAGCGGACGGCTCGTCCTCGACATCGACGCGGCCGTCAGGTCGGTTCTGGCGAGGGTTGGCGCGGAACCGGGCAGGTGTTGGCAGCATGTGCCAACGCCCCGGGAGGCGTCCCGCCGGTTGAATCCTCACCATGACAGCAGGCACCTCCGCACGCCGCCGGATCCGCATCGGCATCGACACCGGTGGCACGTTCACCGACGTCGTCGCGCTCGACGAGGACTCGGGCGAGCTCGTCACGACGAAGACGCCCTCGACGCCGAGCAACCCTGCCGACGGCTTCCTCGCCGGCGTCCGCAAGGTCCTCGACCTCATGGACGCGAGCGGTGACGACATCAGCGCCGTCTCGCACGGCACGACCGTCGCGACGAACAAGCTCCTCGAGGGCAAGGTCGAGGCGCTCGGCTTCATCACGACGGAGGGCTACGAGTTCATCCTCGAGATCGCCCGCCAGGCGGTCCCCGACGGCTACGGCAACTCCTACTTCTGGGTCAAGCCGCCCCGCATCGTGCCGGCCGACTACGTCAAGACGGTCGGGGGCCGCTTCGACTTCGAGGGCAACGAGATCCGCCCGTTCGACGAGGAGCGCGCCGTCACGGTCGCCCGCTGGTTCAAGGAGCGCGGCATCACGACGATCGGCGTGTGCTTCCTGCACTCCTACGCCGACGACAGCCACGAGCTCGCGATGCGTGAGGTGCTCCGTCGCGAGCACCCGGACGCCGTCGTGTCGATCAGCTCGGAGGTGCTGCGCGAGTACCGCGAGTACGAGCGGTCGATGACGACCCTCGTCGACGCCGCGGTCAAGCCCAACGTGTCCCGCTACGTCGCGAACATCCACCACCGGCTCGACGAGTTCGTCGGCAGCACCGAGAAGCTGCCCTTCTACATCATGAAGTCCAACGGCGGCGTGCTCTCGGCCGACGAGGTCGTGCACCAGCCGATCACGACGGTCCTCTCGGGTCCGGCCGCCGGGGCGCTCGGCGCCGGCCTCATCGCCGGCCGGGCCGGCTTCGACAAGGTCCTCACGTGCGACGGCGGTGGCACCTCGACCGACGTGTCCGTCGTCCTCGCGGGCGAGCCGACCCTGACGACCGAGGGCACGGTCGGCGCCTACCCGAGCAAGATCCCGATGATCGACGTCGTCACCGTCGGGGCGGGTGGTGGCTCCATCGCGTGGATCTCCCCCGAGGGCTCGCTCAAGGTCGGCCCGCAGTCCGCGGGCGCCGACCCCGGCCCCCTCTGCTACGCCAAGGGCGGCACCGAGCCGACGATCACCGACGCCCACGTGACGCTCGGACGCATCCCCCCGCACCTGCTCGGCGGCGAGATCCCCCTCGACGTCGAGGCGGCCCGCACCGGCGTGGCCGCACTCGCGGACCGCCTGGGCCTCGACTTCGAGCGCTGCGCGACCGGCATCCTCGAGATCTCCGCGTGGAACCAGGCCAACGCGCTGCGCCAGGTGTCGGTCAAGCGCGGTCTCGACGTGCGCGACTTCATGCTCGCGACGTTCGGTGGCTCGGGATCGCTGCTCGCCTGCCGCCTCGTCGACATCCTCGGCCTCGCCGGCGTCGTCGTCCCGCAGAACCCCGGCAACGTCTCCGCCTTCGGCCTGCTCACCGTCGACGTCAAGAACGACTACGTCCAGACGTCCGTCGCGCGTCACCACGCGCTCGACCACGCCGCCGTGCAGAAGACGTTCGACGACCTCACTGCGAAGGCCGCGAGCGCCCTCGACGGCGAGGGCTTCGCGCGCGAGAGCCACCGCTACACGCGCACCGTCGACCTGCGCTACTTCGGCCAGGCCTACGAGGTCCGTGTCGCCGCGCCCGAGGGAGACGTCGACGAGGCGTATGCCGCGGGCGTCGCCTCGCGCTTCCACGACGAGCACCGCGCGCTCTACGGCTACGACTTCCGGGGCGACCCGACTCAGCAGGTCGAGTGGGTCAACCTCCGCGTCACGGGTGTCGGCCCGATCACGCGCCCGGAGCTGCGTGACCTCGCGCCGTCGGAGGGCGCGGCCGACGTCCGCGAGCGGGCCCACCGCAGCGTGCGCCCGGTCTGCTTCGACGCCGACGCCGGCTACGTCGACACGGACGTCTGGTGGCGACCCGACCTGCTCGCCGGCGACACGGTCGAGGGCCCCGCGGTCATCGAGGAGTTCGGATCGACGGTCCCGGTGCACCCCGGCTTCGTCGTCCGTGTCGACACGCTCGGCAACCTCGTCATCACCCGGTCCACCGCCGCACCGACAACCTCCTCGACGACCACCCCGGAGGCCTGACATGTGCTTCTCCTGCCAGACCGCGGCCACCCGGCTCGCCCCCGTCGACGCCGCCACGGGGTCGCAGCACCCTGACGCCTCGGCCGCCCACGACGGCGCGGCGGTGAACCCTGCGGGGCTCCCCACGGCATACGAGCACGGCAACCGCCTGACCTCCGAGGGCACGACCGTCGACCCGATCCTCGTCGAGATCGTCGAGGGCACGCTCGCGAGCGTCGAGATGGAGGTCGAGACGGCCATCGCCCGCACGTCACGCTCCCCCATGATCCGCGACGCCCACGACTTCCGCGCCGGCATCCACGACCGCCAGCTGCGCAAGCTGACGGGTCGCTCGTACAGCGCGCTCGTGCACCCCATCGCGCGCGACTTCCCGCTCGACGAGATGAGCGAGGGCGATGTCTTCTTCCACAACGACGTCTACGAGTCGGAGGGCGGCATCGGCCACCTCCCGGACCTCTGCGTCACCGTGCCGGTCTTCTCCGGCGGAGAGGTCGTCGCGTTCGTCCAGGCGTTCGGCCACCACGACGACATCGGTGGCGCCGTCCCCGGCTCGATGCCGAGCAACGCACAGACGGTCTTCGAGGAGGGCCTCTCCGTCCCGCCGATCAAGCTGTGGGACAAGGGAGTTCCGAACCAGGCTGCGCTGCGCATCATGACGCGCAACAGCCGTATGCCCGACAGCCTCGCTGCGGACCTCGACGCCGAGTGCTCGGCCTGCCTCATGGGAGCCCGTCGCCTCGGCGAGCTCTTCGAGCGCTACGGCCGGGACACGATCGAGGCCGCCTTCGACGCGATCCTCGACAAGACGACCGAGACCTACCGCCGCGAGATCCTCAGCAAGATCCCCGACGGCACGTACGTCTGGGAGGACTACGCCGAGCACGACGGGGTCGACGAGCCGAAGCTGCACACGCAGCGGATCACCCTGACCAAGCAGTCGACCGGCGGCCCCGGTCCCGGTGACGGCGGCCCCAAGCTGATCATCGACTTCACCGGCACGGCACCGCAGGCCAAGGGCCCGATCAACCACTGCGGCGACTACGTCGGCGGCAACTTCCTCAAGAAGTGGCTCGCGCCCATCCTGCGCAACCTCGCCGACACCCCCGAGCGGATGGCCGAGCTCGACGTCAACGAGGGCATCGTGCCGCTCATCGAGATGAAGTTCCCCGAGAAGGGCACGCTCCTCACGCCGATCTACCCCGCGCCGACGAACGCCCGCACCTTCGTCATCCTGCGCCTGCTCGGCGTCCTCGCCGGCGTCGTCGCCAAGGCCGTCGACGGCAAGATGCCGGCCGACCAGGAGACGATCCGCTACACCGGCGTCTACGGCAAGGACCGCGACGGCAACGACTACCTCATGCGTGAGGTGCTCGGCGGCGGCTCCGGTGGGCGCTACTACGCCGACGGCGAGGACACGATCCACGTCGTGCCCGACAGCCGCAACCTGCCGACCGAGTTCACCGAGAGCCGGTTCCCGTTCATCGTCGAGCGGCTCGGCCTCGCCGTCGACTCCGGCGGCGCCGGGCGGCACCGCGGTGGCCTCGGCTACGAGAAGCACATCCGGATGCTCAAGGACGCCCACTTCATGTCGATCGCCGACCGGTCGATCCTCGCCTGCTGGGGCGTCAAGGGCGGCAAGGCCGGTCGTCCCTTCGAGGTCACCGTCGACGTGGGCGGTCCGGAGGAGCGCACCGTCGACGCCCTCGCCGACGCCGAGGTCGTCAAGGCCGGCCAGGTCATCCGCATCCGCACCACGGGTGGCGGCGGCTGGGGCGACCCGCTCGACCGGCCCTACGCCGAGGTCGAGCGCGACCTGCGCTGGGGCAAGGTCTCCTTCGAGGGCGCGCGCCGCGACTACGGCGTCGTCGCCACCGGCGACCTCGACGAGCCCGTCATCGACGCCGACGCCTCGGATGCCTTGCGCGAGCAGCTGCGCGGCGACCGTGCGGCCGAGCAGCCCTTCTTCGACCGCGGCCCCGGCTACGCGACGCTCGCCGCGGGACAGACTGCGGCGGATGTCGACTGGGTCTGACCGTGACGACGGTCCTCGTGATCGGCGCGGCCGGCAAGACCGGCCGCGCCGTCACGCGCTCCCTCACGTCACACGGCGTCACCGTGCGCGCTGCCGTGCGATCGCCGGAACGGGCCGAGACAGCGTATGCCGCTGGGGCCCGGTCGATCTCGGTCGTTGACCTCGACTCCGGGCTCGGTCTCGACGACGCCGTCGACGGGGTCGACGGGGTCTATCACCTGGCGCCCAACGTCCACCCCGACGAGGTCGCCATCGCCGACCGCGTCGCCGGTGCTGCCGTGCGGGCCGGCGTGGCCCGATTCGTCTTCCACTCGGTGCTGCACCCGCACGACCCGTCGATGCCGCACCATCTGCGCAAGGCGGAGGCCGAGAAGGTCGTGCGCACCCACCTGCCGGGGGCCACGGTGCTCCGCCCGGCGGCATACCACCAGAACCTCCTCGACGCCGCCCACGCGGGCCGGCTCGCGGTCCCCTACTCGCTCGAGACCCCGTTCACGAACGTCGACCTCGACGACGTGGCCGAGGTCGCTGCGACGGTGCTGACCCGCCCCGGGCACGAGGGCGTCACCTACGACCTCGCGGGGCCCGAGGTGCTCTCGGTGCGCGAGCAGGCGCACGTCGCCGCCGACGTGCTCGGGCACCCCGTCGAGGTCGTCCGCGTCGAGGTCGCGGAGTGGGTCGCCGGACCCGGCGCCTCGCTCGCGCCCCAGGCGCGCGACGACCTGCTGGCGATGTTCGCCTCCTACGACCGCGGCGGTCTCGTGGGCGAGGCCGCCGCCCTGCGCCGGCTGCTCGGCCGCGAGCCGCGCTCGTGGGCCGACGTCCTCACGCACACCTGAGCGGCCGCCAGACCGTCCGCGGCTCAGTCGATGTCGCGTTCCTCGATCGTCTGTCGCACGGTGTTGGTCGGGGTCGTCGCGCCGCTCGGGCGCTCCTCGCGGGTGATGATGCGCTTGCGGCGGGTGCCCTTGCTCCCGTGCCAGATGAGCGCCGCGCCCGCGATCATGAGGATGACGCCGACGATGGGCAGGCTGATGACGGACGTGTTGGCCCGCACCGCGAAGGTCAGGATGGCCCCCACGACGGCGAGCAGGACTCCGACTCCCACGGTCCCCCACCTCTCGGTTCGGTCGGTGGCGCCCCGGACGGCGCCCCCTCGGACATTATGTTCCTCGTACCCGCCCGACCGGTATGCCGGGCGTGGTTCGTGACGGCGCCCACCCGCCGGCTCGGCACGCTCGCGCGCGGCACGGTCGCGCGCCGCACCCGACGGCATACATCTGCCAATGTCGGGGGTCGCGTTGGGCAGGAGGTGACAACGCGCCCGCTCGTCCGCGCTCCCTAGGCTCACGCCATGACGACCGAGGACGCGCCGTGAGGGTGCTCGTGGCGCTGGGCGGCAACGCCATGACCGGGCCCGACGGCAGCGCGGCTCCCCAGGCCCAGCGCGAGGCCATCGCCACCGCGAGCCACCACCTCGCCGAGCTCGTCGCCGCCGGGCACGAGGTCGTCATCACCCACGGCAACGGACCCCAGGTCGGCAACCTTCTCGTCAAGAACGAGCTCGCCGCGAGCGTCGTGCCGCCGGTGCCGCTCGACTGGTGCGGCGCGCAGACCCAGGGAACCATCGGCTTCACGCTGCTCGACACCCTCGAGGCCGCCTTCGCCGTCCGTGGCGTCGAGCGTCACGTCGCCGCGATCATCACCCGCACGCTCGTCGACGCCGACGACCGCGGCTTCACACACCCGACGAAGCCGATCGGGCGTTACCTGCCGCGCGACCAGGCGCAGACGCTCATCGACCACGGCGAGCGCTGGGAGGACCGCGGCGAGAAGGGCTGGCGCCGCGTCGTCGCCTCGCCCGAGCCCGTCGAGGTCCTCGAGACGCACACGCTCCACACGCTCCTCGCCGCCGGCTACGTCGTCGTCACGGCCGGCGGCGGGGGCATCCCCGTCGTCCGCGCCGCCGACGGCAGCGTGCACGGTGTCGAGGCGGTCATCGACAAGGACCTCACGGCAGCGCTGCTCGCGCGCGCCGTCGACGCCGACGTCCTCGTCATCGCCACCGACGTCGCACACGCCGTCGCCGGCTGGGGCACCCCCGAGGCCCACGACATCGGCCGGGTCACGCTCGACGGCATGGAGGCGTATGCCGCCGCCGGCCACTTCGCGTCCGGCTCGATGGGCCCGAAGGTCGAGGCCGCCCTGCGCTTCGTCCGGGCGGGCGGCTCGCGCTCGATCATCACGGCCCTCGACCAGCTCGCGCCGGCCATCGACGGCCACGTCGGAACCGTCATCGAAAACCCTGAAAGAGAAAGGTGATTCACGTGCCCGAAGCCATTGAGGTGCGCAAGATCCCCATCCACTCGGTCGCCGACGCATCAGAGCTCGCAAAGCTCATCGACGACGGTGTCATGGAGGCGAGCCGTGTCGTCGCCATCATCGGCAAGACCGAGGGCAACGGGGGCGTCAACGACTACACGCGCATCATCGCCGACCGCGCCTTCCGCGAGGTCCTCGTCGAGAAGGGCGCTCCGGCCGACCAGGTCAAGCAGGTCCCGATCGTGTGGTCCGGCGGCACGGACGGCATCATCAGCCCGCACGCGACGATCTTCGCCACGGTCCCGGCCGACAAGGCCGAGCAGTCCGACGAGCCGCGGCTCACGGTCGGCTTCGCGATGAGCGAGCCGATCAAGCCCGAGGAGATCGGCTACGTGGCGATGGTGAGCAAGGTCGCCGACGCCGTGAAGGTCGCCATGGAGCGCGCCGGCATCACCGACCCGGCCGACGTCCACTACGTCCAGACCAAGACACCGTTGCTGACGATCCACACGATCCGCGACGCGAAGTCGCGCGGGCACCAGGTCTGGACCGAGCACACGCACGAGTCGATGGACCTCTCCAACGGCACGACCGGCCTCGGCATCGCCGTCGCCCTCGGTGAGATCGAGATGCCGACCGACGCCGACATCATGCACGACCGATCGCTCTTCTCGTCGGTCGCCTCGTGCAGCTCGGGCGTCGAGCTCGACCAGGCGCAGGTCGTCGTCGTCGGCAACGCGACGGGCATCGGCGGCCGCTACCGCATCGGCCACTCGGTCATGCAGGACGCGCTCGACGCCGACGGCGTGTGGGGCGCGATCAAGGACGCTGGGCTCGACCTGCCGGAGCGTCCGCACAGCAGCGACATCCAGGGCCGCCTCGTCAACGTCTTCCTCAAGTGCGAGGTGAGCCAGGACGGCACCGTGCACGGTCGACGCAACGCGATGCTCGATGACTCCGACGTGCACTGGCACCGCCAGATCAAGTCGGCCGTCGGCGGCGTCACCGCCTCGGTCACCGGCGACCCGGCCGTCTTCGTGTCCGTGTCGGCTGCCCACCAGGGCCCTGACGGCGGCGGCCCGGTCGCCGCGATCGTCGACCTCGGCGAGGGCGAGCCCACCGGCTACCGCTGGACCCGCTGAACCGCTGACGCGCCGCCACCACCGTCGAGGCCACCTGTGGCCCGGTGGGCGCAGTCGAAAGGCCAGTTCCCCGTGAGGAGAACTGGCCTTTCGACGTTCCGAGAGGGGCCGGACGTGGCCTCTCGACGGTGTCAGTGGGCGAAGTGGCGTGTCCCCGTGAAGTACATCGTCACGCCGGCGGCCTTGGCCGCCTCGATGATCTCCTCGTCGCGGATCGAGCCACCGGGCGCGACGACGGCGCGCACGCCCGCGTCGAGCAGGATCTGCAGTCCGTCGGCGAACGGGAAGAACGCGTCGGACGCGGCGACGGAGCCACGGGCCCGCTCCTCCCCCGCGCGGCGCACGGCGAGGTAGCACGAGTCGACCCGGTTGACCTGGCCCATCCCGACGCCGACCGCCGCGCCGTCCTTGGCGAGCAGGATCGCGTTGGACTTCACGGCGCGGATCGCGCGCCAGGCGAACTGCAGGTCGGCGATCGTCGCCTCGTCCGCGACCTCACCCGCGACGAGCCGCCAGTTCGCGGCGTCGTCGCCACCGGTCACGGCCTCGCCCTCGCCGCGCACGACGGCGTCGACCTTGTCGACGGTCTGCACGAGCAGGCCACCGCTGATGGCGCGCGTCTCGATCGGGTCGGCTGCCTGCGCCATCCCGGCGGGCAGGCGCAGGACACGGAGGTTCTTCTTGGCCGTGAGGATCTCGAGGGCCTCGGGCTCGTAGTCGGGCGCGATGATGACCTCGGTGAAGACCGGCTTGGCGGCCGCCGCCATCGCCGCCGTGACGGTGCGGTTGGCCGCGATGATGCCGCCGTAGGCGCTCACGGGGTCGGTCGCGTGGGCCCGCTCGTAGGCCTCCTCGATGCTGCCGCCGACGGCGATGCCGCACGGGTTGGCGTGCTTGATGATCGCGACGGTCGGCTGGTCGCCGTGGTCGTGCGCGGCCCGCACGGCGGCGTCGGTGTCCACGTAGTTGTTGTAGGACATCTCCTTGCCGTGCAGCTGCTCCGCGCTGGCCACGCCCGGGCGCCAGTGGCGGTAGAGCGCGGCGCTCTGGTGCGGGTTCTCGCCGTAGCGGAGCGCTGCCGAGCGGTCGAACGTCGCACCCGTCCAGGCCGGGAAGCCGGTGCCGTCGCTCGTGTCGGCGACGACGTTGCCCATCCAGTTCGCGACGGCGTTGTCGTAGCTCGCCGTGTGCACGAACGCCTCGGCGGCGAGGCGGCGGCGCTCGGTCAGCGTGAAGCCTCCGGCCGTCACGGCCTCCGTGACGCGGGCGTATGCCGTGGGGCTCGTCACGATGGCGACGCTCGCGTGGTTCTTGGCCGAGGCGCGCACCATCGACGGGCCGCCGATGTCGATCTGCTCGACGCACTCGTCCTCGCTCGCACCCGACGCGACGGTCTCGCGGAACGGGTAGAGGTTGACGACGACGAGGTCGAAGGCCTCGACGCCGAGGTCGGCGAGCTGCTGGACGTGGTCCGGGTTGCGGGTGTCGGCCAGGATGCCGGCGTGCACCTTGGGGTGCAGCGTCTTGACCCGGCCATCGAGGCACTCGGGGAAGCCGGTCAGCTCCTCGACCTGCGTCACGGGCACCCCCGCGGCGGCGATGGTCTTCGCCGTCGAGCCGGTCGAGACGATGGCGACCCCGGCGGCGTCGAGGGCCCGGGCGAGCTCGTCGAGACCGGACTTGTCGTAGACGGAGACGAGGGCCCGCTTGATCGGGCGGCGGCCGTCGGTGTCGGTGGACGGCGCGGCGGACGGGGCAGCAGTCATGGGGTGCACTCCTGGTTCGGTGACATCGGTCGCGGCGCATCCGGTCGGTCTGACCAGACGGCATCCGTTCTCGCGAGGCACCCAGGCGGTCGATGCTCCCGACGTCACTCCCCGGTGGTGTCCCACCCGCGCCAGTCGTGTGCGACCAGCGTAGCGGTCAGGGCCGCCCGATCCGAACTCGTCGTCCTTCGACGGCGAAGCCCTCACGCGCCAGTCGGCTCACGACGTCGACGAGCAGGTCTCGCTCCTGGACCTTGATCCGCTCGTGCAGGCTCTCCTCCGTGTCGTCGTCCTCGACCGCCACGACCCGCTGCTCGATGATCGGACCGGTGTCGACGCCCGCGTCGACGACGTGGCACGTCGTGCCGGTCACCTTGACGCCGTAGGCGAGGGCGTCGCGCACGCCGTGGGCGCCGGGGAAGCTCGGCAGCAGGGCGGGGTGGGTGTTGACGACGGGCTGCGCCCCGAGGGTCGCCCGTCCGAGGATCCGCATGAAGCCTGCCGTCACGACGAAACGCGGTCCGGCCGCGGCGACCTGCTCGGCGAGGGCGCTGTCCCAGGCGGCTCGGTCCTCGAAGTCGGCGGGCCGCACGATGAACGTCGGTATGCCGGCCCGCTCGGCCCGCTCGAGCCCCGTGCACGGGCGGTCGGCCCCCACCGCGGCGATCCGCACGCCGTAGTCCGGGTCGGCCGAGGCGTCGACGAGCGCCTGGAGCAGGGTGCCGGAGCCGGAGACGAGGACGACGACGGGCACCGGGTCACCGGCGGCACCACCGTCAGTCCACGTCGATCGGCGGGCAGCGGCGTTCGTCATGGCGCGAGTCTAGGGGGCCCTACGGAGGCCGATCCCCCCTCACCGGGGTCGCACCGTGAGCGTGGCCGCCCGGCTGGCGGCGGCACCTGCCTCGTTGGTGAACACGGCGCGGTACCGGGTTCCCGTGACAGCTGGCGTGACGCCGGCGACGACGAGCCGCCTGGAGTCGGCGCCCGCGATCGTCACCCAGGTGCGGCCGCGGTCCCTCGACCTCTGCCACGTCACAGTGGGTGCTGGTGCCCCGCTCGCCGCGGCCGTGAACGTCGCGGTCGCGCCTGACCTCATGGTGACGTCCTGTGGGTCCGACGTGACGCGCGGCGCCTGGGTCAGCACGGTGAGCACGGCCACACCGGTCACGGCGGAGCCGCCGACGTTGGTGAACTCGGCGCGGTACCGCGTCCCGGACTGGGACGACCGGAGGTCGGTGAGAGTCAGCCGGGCGGTCGTGGCGCCGGCGATCTGCGTCCACGTCACGCCCCCGTCGCCCGAGCTCGACCACTGCACGTTCGGTTGGGGGTCACCGGAAGCCGCAGCCATGAAGGTCGCCGTGCCTCCAGCGAGACCGTTGGTGCTGCTGGGTGAGGTCACGACACGGGGCGCAGCCGGAAGGACCGTCAGCGTGACGATGCCCGAGTTCGCCGTCCCGGTCGCGTTGGTGTACCTGACGACGTACTGCTCACCGTTCTGGGCGTACGTCACTGCCGGCAGCGTGAGGCTCGGGCTGGTGGCGTCGGGGATTGCCGTGAAGGTCGGTCCCGCCGTGACGCGGTACCACTGCGCGGTCGGGGCCGGGTTGCCCGTCGCGCTCGAGGCGAAGGTCACCGACTCGCCGGCGGTCACCGTGGTGTTCGCCGGGACGAGACCCAGGGAGGGCGCCACGGCCGCCTCGACGACCAGGCTCTGCTCGGAGGCGGTCGCCGCGAACACCGCGTTCGGCGTGGTGCGGATGACGAGACGGTACGTGTCGGCCGGGAGACCCTCGAGCGTCCGTGCCACCAGCCCGTCCGCGTTCACTGCCTGGTTGACCACCTGGAAGTCCGGCCTATCCGTCTGGTTGGCAGAGCGGAAGAGCTGGAAGTCCACACGGGCCCGGGTGATGTCGCCCGGGTGGCCGTCGTCCACCTGACCCAACGTGGCCGTCATGACGGCGAGCCCGGGCGCGGTCACCGCTCGGGTGGTGCTGGACAGCGTGGCGTCCTCCGGGGTGACGGTGGTGGCCCCGCTGTAGCCCAGGACGTAGTGGTCGCTCGAGTAGCCGCCGCAGCCGTTCAGCGGGTAGCTGCCCGGCTCCGCCGTGACCTCCCCGGTCGCAGAGACGAGACCGATGAGCCGCTCGCATCCGGAGAGCGTGCCGGTGATCCCGTCGAGGGCGAGGGGTTCAGGGATGAAGGGTGACAGCGAAGGCGCCGGGTCCGAGTACTGCAGTGGTCCGTCGCTCATGGTGATGAGGAACGCGCTCGGCCTCACCTGGAACGCCCTGCTGACCGGGGTCGCCGCCGGGAAGACACCGTCCCCTGCCTGCGAGGCCGTGATGCTGCACGTGCCCACCCCGGTCGCGGTGACGGTGCCGGAGTCGAGCTGGCACACGCTCTGGGAGCCGGGGTCCACGGCGAACGTGACGGGAAGCTGAGACGTCGCCGAGGCACGGATGCCCTGCGTCTCGTAAGGCCGTCCGTAGATGTTGCTCTTGCTGAACTGCATGTCGGCCGGGGGTACGAACTCGATCGCGTTCGTCGGCTCGGACACCGTGAACGAGCGTGTGTCCGAGGCGATCTGCCCTGCAGCGTTGGTGACCTTGACACCCACGTGGCTGGGCCCGCTCTGCTCGAACGCCAGGACGAGCGTGGGCGAGCCGGGAACGATGCAGAACCCGCCGGGGGCGCCCGGGCACGTGTAGAGCCACTCGTAGGTCAGCGGGCCGGAGTCGTCGAGCACAGACGCGGTGAAGGTGACCGGCACTCCTTGCGGCGCCTCCCACGGCCCATCGAGCCGGACCTGCGGCGGAGCCACCGGGGCTGCGGGGTCCGGCGGTGTGCCGTGGACCATCTCGAGCACGTTGGCGGTGCGCCCCTGACCGTCGACGTACGTGATGTCGTCCCGGAGGCACGACATCCATGCCATCCCGCTCGGCGCGATGGCGCCGCCTCCGGGATAGCACGAGGTGTCCAGCGCCGTGTCGCCGACCGGGGCGATGTTGAACAGGTACTTGCCCGTCGCGTTCTGGGTGCGCTCGGCGATGTAGGTCTCACCACCAGGCCCGCGGAACGGGAACCACGTGGACTGCCATTCCGGTGTCACCGTGCCGTCGGGAAGAACCTGCTGCAGGATCCACCAGCCCTCTCCATGCGGTCGGACCCAGAGAGATCCCTCGTCATCGGGCAGGTCCACGGAGATTCTCGGCGTCTGGCCCCAGCTCGTCACGGACCCACCGGACGCGACACCGTTGAGGAACTGCGGCTCCGCCTCGGTCCACGCAGGCGCGTTGCCCTCGCTTCCCGTGGCAGGCGCGTTCGCGCACTCATGCAGCTCGACGCCGACCTGGATGAAACCGCTGCAGCCCCACTCGGGCTCGGGGAAGGTCTCGTTGAGGAAGGTGGCCATCATTCCCGGGTAGGCATCAGCCTGCTTCATCAGTGCAGCCAGATCAGGGGTCCCCTCCGCCTTCGTGAGCAACTCGGCCAGCTTCTTCGGCGCCTCGAGGTCGCTGTTGATCTGGATCGATGCGACGGTGGTGGTGACCACGATGTCGACGATGGCGCCCACCACCGACGTGATGGCACCGAAGACCTTGATCCCGGCCGTCAGCCGGGCCTCAGCCATCGCAGCCGCCTCCGTAGCGCGAGCCGCTGTCTCCGCATCGGCGATGGCGGTCACGGCCCCAGCCTTGAGGGAGTTGGCAGCCCTGAGCGCCGCGAACGAGCGCAATGCCTGCGCGTCGGCGGCGGCAGCCTCTGCGATCTTGATCGTGGCCTCGGCCCCCTGCAGTGCGGGGCTGGCGACGAACTTCGCCCGGGCCGCGAACGGGAACAGCTTGGTCACGAAGAGGTTGTCCGGTCCCAACGGGACGGCCAATGCCCGCGCGATGGGGATCGCGGCTCCGCTGGCGGCCAAGGAGACACCCATCCCCACAAGTGCGGACACCTGCCCCGCATCAACGGTGAAGTCGTTGTACGTCAGTGGGTTCCACGCGTTCGTGACTCCCTGTGACAGCGCCTCCAGCTGGAGGTACTGCCCGTACTTCACGAACTGGTCATAGGTCGGCCGGGGTGGGGAGAAGACGAGGAAGCTGAAGATCGTGAGCCCTGACTCGGTGCAGATCGTCGTCCCTCGTCCGTTGTACTCGGCCGTGGTGTCGTACCGGCCCGGCGGGTGGTAGTTGCAGTAGCCGTCGGAGCCGTTCCGCGGCTGGGGGGCGTACGTGTCGGTCTTCGTGTACGTGCTCTCGGTGAGTCCTGACCACTTGACGTACTCACCCACGGCAGCCTTCGCAGCGCCGATCTGCGTGCGTCGCACCTTGGCCGAGAACCACGCGTGGACGAGTCCCTCCGTCGCCGTTCTGCTCGCCGCCGGCTTGAGCATGATCACCCCGAGGTCGGCCCAGAGCTGGGTGCGGATGTCGTCGCGGGCGAGCGCCCGGACGCTCAGCTCGTCGCTCGGTGGGAGCGACTTGTTCTGGAGCACCTCGGCGACCGCCTTCGTCTCGAAGGCCGTGAGCGCCGCCTGGGTCTCAGCCGGGTACGGCTGGGGCAGCGGAATGTGCAAGACCGGATCCTGCACCAGGTCGAAGAGCTTGATGATCGGTGGTGGGGCCGGTGGTTCGGCGGCCGCGGCGGAAGGTGAGGGCGTCACCGTGGCGACCGTGAGGCCTGAGGCGGTGACCAGGCCGAACACGGCCACCATTCGCGAGAATCGGCTCATCACGGTTGGGCTCCTCTGCCGAGTGCACCCCCGCCGACTCAGCATGGCAGGCCGCGCACCGTTCCCATCGACGAATCGTCAGATGGGGCAGTGCCAGCGGCTTGGAGAGGGGGTGTGGGCGCTCGGGCGCCGGGGCAGTGCCAGTCCGGACGACTCCCGCCCTCCTGCGCCCGCTCGCGATGGGCGAGGATGGACCACATGACCGAGCCGCAGCAGGAGCAGGAGATCGCGTTCGCCCGTGAGAAGGCCAAGCGCACCCTGCCCATCGCGCTCCTCGTGCTGCTCGGCCTCGTGGCGATGTACCTCCCGCTGCCGAAGCGCTTCGTCGCCGTGCTGCCGCTCGTGCTCGCGATCGTGCTGACCGTGCGCCTGCTCCGCTTCCTGTCGGCGCGCGGCGGCAAGGAGAAGATCTGGCCCGTCGTGACGCTGGTGATCTCCGGCATGCTGCTGTCGTCCCTGGCGCTCCAGGTCGTCTTCTACGACTCGGTCCAGGCCTACGAGGAGTGCGTCGCCCGGGCGCAGACGAGCATCGCCGAGGGCGACTGCGCGCCGCTGAAGGACGCCGGGATGATCGGCCTCGTCGCCCGCTGAGGCCACCCCGACCGTCCCGCGTCAGCCCACGTCAGTCCGTCGACACTCCCCGTCAGTCCGCATCGGGGGCTGAGGTCTCCGCGTCCGAACCCGCCTGCGTCGCGACCCCCGACTGGTGCTCGCGCTCACGCTGCTCGGCGCGACGGTCATGGAGCACGAGCACGCCCGTGAAGAGCAGCGCACCCCCGACGACCTCGGCCGTCAGGGCCGCCGCGAACGACCAGAGGTGGGCCCCGACGGCCGAGAGCCGGTCGACGCCGACCGCACCGTTGCCGAGAGCGGTCAGGACGACGACGACCGCGACCGCGACGAGCGCCGCCACGGCCGTGGCCGACAACCGGGCCCGCACGTTGCCGAAGAACTCCAGCTCGGCGTCGACCCGACGACCGAGCCACACGCCGACGAGCACCGGAGCCAGCACGACGGCATACATCGTCGCCGGGTAGTCGCTGGCCTGCGGCAGCGCACCGAGCACGGGCACGAGCGGCAGCAGCCCGGGCTGGGCGGCTCCGGCGGAGATCGTCGAGCCGAGGGCGACCTGGAAGCCCGGGCCCGCGAGGAACGAGAGCGCCCACGTGGCCGCGTTGCCGAGGAGGGCGACCTGGGCGAGCGCGATGATGGCGATCGCCCCGAGGTTGGCGCCGTACTGGTCCTGGATGTCGGCGACGGCCGACCACGACGCGACGAGTCTCACGACGACGACGACGAACCCGAGGGCGAGCAGCACGCCCGCCCCGCGCCAGCCGGTGCGCCACACCGTCGGCAGCCACGTCGGGCCGCGCCGGAACCACGTGCGCACGAACGCCGGCGCGGTCTCGTCGTCGGGCCGGAGCATGACGAAGCCGAGCGCCGCGAGCGGCACGAGCAGCGACCCCACGACCGCGGCGACACCGGGCGTCGCCGGGCCCCCGAGGGTGAAGAGCGCGAAGACCGCGGACACGAGGCCGTAGCCGATGACGAAGCCGGGCACGACGCCCCACTGCGCGACGCGGCTCCAGTCAGTCGCACCGACGCGCAGCCGTTCCGTCGCCGCGAGACGACGGGCGAAGCGGTAGGCGATGAGGACGAAGACGAGCAGGAGCAGCAGCGGTGTCATGGAGATCGCCACGGCGCCCGCACCGACCGACTGTCCGTGGCCGAGGAACCAGACGGCGCTGGCGACCGAGACCGCCGAGAACCACCCGACCGAGCTCTCGGGCGCGGCCACCCAGCCGATGAGCGCGGGCAGGACGACGACCGACCACGTGCCGACGGCGGCGAGGGCCCCGGCGCGCAGGGCTGCCGGCATCGCCGTCGAGGGGCTGGTCGACGAGGTCGCCGACGTGGTCGTCGACGTCGTGGTCGTGCTCGGCGGGGCCAGTGGTATCACTCCTGCGCTGCGGGTCCTGCGGGCTCGTGCGTGGTCGCTCCCATGGTCACAAGATCCCCGCCGCGGAGCGAGCGCCCACGCCGATGGGACCGAGAGCGGCCGGATGTGAGGCACGGATCAGCCCCGAAGCCCCGCGCGGCCGGCCCGGTGGGCGGACGATGGAGATGAAGGGGATGACCCATCATGAACAGCAGAACCCTCCACCTGCTGGCACCCCTGCTGGCAGTGCTCGCCCTCACCGTGGCCGCCGTCGGCCCGACCGCCCCGGCCCCGACCCCGCGCGCCGGCATCGTCGCCAGCGCGCCGCTCGAGGTCACCTCTCTGCCCGTCGCCTACGCGGGCACCGTCTACCTCACCTTCGACGACGGTCCCAGCTCCACCTACACGCCGAAGGTCCTCGCCGTCCTGCGAAAGTACGGCGTGCACGCCGTCTTCTTCGAGCTCGGCCAGAACGTCTCGTGGTACCCGTCGATCACCCGCAGCCTGCGCACCTACGGCAACCTCATCGGCAACCACACGTGGAGCCACCCCGACCTCACGACGTTGTCGACGTCGGCCGTCACGTCGCAGCTCAACCGGATGGAGTCGGCCCTCGGCTACCGGCCACGCTGCGTGCGACCGCCCTACGGGGCGACGAGCTCGCGCATCGCGACGATCATCGCGAACCGCGGCCAGCGCCAGATCCTCTGGACCGTCGACCCGCGCGACTGGTCCCGCCCCGGCACCACGACGATCGTGAACCGCGTGCTCGCGAGCGTCCGGGCCGGCTCGCGGATCCTCCTGCACGACGGAGGCGGTGACCGGTCGCAGACGGTCGCCGCCCTCGACCTGCTCATCCCGAGGCTGCGGGCCCGCGGCTTCGTCATCGGCCTGATGGCCTGCTGACCACCGATCGCGTATGCCGTCCCGCCGGGCCACGCGCCCGGGCGCCGGGCGCGACCGGGGCCGGCCACACGGCATACGCCCTCGGGAGACAGCAGAGCGGGCGGCCACCCGGAGGTGACCGCCCGCTCGGAAACGCTGCTGGCGCAGGCTACTTCGCGAGGTCCTTCATGATCTCGCGCATGAGGTCGGCCGTCTCGGACGGCGTCTTGCCGACCTTGACGCCCGCAGCCTCGAGGGCCTCCTTCTTGGCCTGCGCGGTGCCCGAGGAGCCCGAGACGATGGCGCCGGCGTGGCCCATCGTCTTGCCCTCCGGGGCGGTGAAGCCGGCGACGTAGCCGACGACCGGCTTCGTGACGTGCTCCTTGATGTAGGCGGCCGCGCGCTCCTCGGCGTCGCCACCGATCTCGCCGATCATGACGATCGCGTCGGTGTCGGGGTCGTTCTGGAACGCCTCGAGGCAGTCGATGTGCGTCGTGCCGATGATCGGGTCGCCACCGATGCCGACGGCCGAGCTGAAGCCGAAGTCACGCAGCTCGTACATCATCTGGTAGGTCAGCGTGCCCGACTTCGAGACGAGGCCGATGCGGCCGGTGCCGGAGATGTCGGCCGGGATGATGCCGGCGTTGCTGACGCCCGGGGTGATGAGGCCGGGGCAGTTCGGGCCGACGATGCGCGTCGTGCCCTTGTCCTTGGCGTAGTTGTAGAACTCCGCCGTGTCCTTGACCGCGACGCCCTCGGTGATGACGACGGCGAGGGGGATCTCGGCCTCGATCGCCTCGACGGCCGCGGCCTTGGTGAACTGCGCGGGCACGAAGATCACGGACACGTTGGCGCCGGTGGCCTCGATGGCCTCCTTGACCGTGCCGTAGACGGGGACGGAGACGCCGCCCTCGAAGTCGACCGTCGTGCCGGCCTTGCGAGGGTTGACGCCGCCGACGATGTCGGTGCCCGACTTGAGCATGCGCTGGGTGTGCTTCATGCCCTCGGACCCGGTCATGCCCTGGACGATGACCTTCGAGTCGGCGTTGAGGAAGATAGCCATGTTCGCTCGTTCTCTCTTCTGTGGCGAGGGGGTCAGTTGGCGGCGGGCCGGGCGGCGAGCCCGGCGGCGCGGCGCGCGGCGCCGTCCATCGTCGGCTCGATCGTCACGAGCGGGTGGTTGCGCTCCTGGAGGATGCGGCGACCCTCCTCGACGTTGTTGCCGTCGAGGCGCACGACGAGCGGGCGGTCCTCCTCGTCACCGAGCGCGTCGAGCGCACCGACGATGCCGTTGGCCACGGCGTCGCAGGAGGTGATGCCGCCGAAGACGTTGACGAAGACGCTCTTGACCTGGGGGTCCGACAGGATGATGTGCAGGCCGTTGGCCATGACCTCGGCGCTGGCGCCACCACCGATGTCGAGGAAGTTGGCCGGCTTCTGGCCGCCGAACTCCTCGCCGGCGTACGCGACGACGTCGAGGGTGCTCATGACGAGACCCGCACCGTTGCCGATGATGCCGACGGACCCGTCGAGCTTGACGTAGTTGAGGTCCTTCTCCTTGGCCGCTGCCTCGAGCGGGTCCGCGTGGGCGGTGTCCTCGAGCGCCTCGTGGTCGGCGTGGCGGAAGCCGGCGTTCTCGTCGAGCGTCACCTTGCCGTCGAGCGCGACGATCTGGCCGTCCTCGGTCTTGACGAGGGGGTTGACCTCGACGAGCGTGGCGTCCTCCTCGCGGTAGACCGTCCACAGCTTCTGGATGACGTCGGCGATGGCCGCCTTGTCGGCCTCGTCGAAGCCCGCGGCGTCGACGATCTCCTGCGCCTTCGCGGCGTCGATGCCCGTGTTGGGGTCGACGGCGACGCGCGCCAGGGCCTCGGGGCGCTCGACGGCGAGCTGCTCGATCTCCATGCCGCCCTCCTTGGAGCACATGGCGAGGTAGGTGCGGTTGGCACGGTCGAGCAGCACCGAGAAGTAGTACTCCTCCGCGATGCGGGCGCCCTGGGCGATCATCACGGTGCCCACGGTGTGGCCCTTGATGTCCATCCCGAGGATGGCCTCGGCAGCGGCCTGCGCCTCGTCGGGGCTCTTCGTCACCTTGACGCCACCGGCCTTGCCGCGGCCGCCGGTCTTCACCTGCGCCTTGACGACGGTGACACCGCCCGACTTCGGTCCGATCTGCTCAGCGGCCGCTCGGGCCTGCTCAGGGGTGGTGGCGATGGCGCCGGCCAGCACGGGCACCCCGTGCTTCTCGAACATGTCGCGGGCTTGGTACTCGAAGAGATCCACGGGTGGGGTCCGTCCTCGTCGTCGATTCGAATCGTCGTCGATCGCGTCGCTGCGGCGTCCCGGGGCCCACGTGCTCACGCTCTCGCGCTCGGACGGGCCCTGCGCCGAGGCGCAACCGAATCAGGCTGTCCCTCGGACTCTAGTGGCTGTGACGTGTGGCGACCCCATCGGGTGCGCCCGACCGGACGAAGATCACACCCGCATCCCACCCCGCCCCGCCTTCCGTTTCGCGCGCTCAGCGCACGAGCGCGCGAGACACGCAGGTGCGCGGGTCCTTTCGCGCGCCCCTTCACCGGATCGCGCGCTCACGCCAGGAGCGCGCGATCCGGGCGTATGCCCGGGGCCGAGCTCTGCGTGCTGGTGGCGGCGCCGGTGGTGTGCGGTCTCAGGCGGCGAGAGCGGCCAGGCGGAGGGCCTCGAGCACGCGGCCGTGGACCAGCTCCGGTCTGGCGAGCTCGGACCACGTGAGCCGGACGACCACCCAACCGCAGCGGCGCAGCGCGTCCTCACGACGCTTCTCGTCGAAGAGGACCGCGCCGTCACCCGAGGCGTACTTCACCCTGCCGTCGAACTCGACGAGGACGCGGGTGCCCGTGATGCGGAAGTCGGCGCGGTAGGTCCTGCCCTCCGCCACGACCTCGAACTGCGGCTCGACGTCGTGGCCGAGCCCGCGCAGGACGTATGCCGTCAGCGACTCGCCCGGGGACTCGTGCCGGCCGTCCGCACACCGGAGCGCGGCACGCACCGGACCCACGCCGCGGTGGCCCTCGAAGTCGGCGATGGCCACGGGCAACGACTCGGCTGTCAACAGCCCTCGAGCGAGAGCGGCGTCGGCGGCCACGAGGGCTGCCGTCGGCTCGCCGACGAGTCCGGCGCCGACGGCGGCGTGCCCGACCGGAGCGAGCGGGGCCGGGTGAGTGTGGCCACCCGCGGATGGCGCGCCGACCCAAGCGACTCCCTCCTGCTCGCGGTGGAGCAGGAGCCCGGGGCGACGGCGGGACTGCCCGCTCCAGGGCTGGGGCGCCTGGGCGTCGAGCGGCCGGACGCGGGTCAGGTGCACGACGCCGAGGTCCACGCCGTGCAGTGGCAGCCCGAGCAGGACGAGTGCCGAGGAGTGACTGACCACGGCCGCTCCTTCATAGGCTCGGGAGAGCGCGATCGCACAGAGCCGGTGACGGTCACGCTCGTCCGCGGGGACGCCCACGGCATACCACCCGTGGGTCAGCCTCGTGCAGACGTAGCGATGGCACAGCAGGGCCAGCGCCCGCCCGTCGACACCGGCGCGCAGGGCGTCTCGCGCGCTGAAGACTCCGTGTCTGGCAATGAGCTCGAGGTTCACCCGAGCAGGATCTCGGCCATGCATGGTGGCGCGCCGGTCCGGTCGCGCAGCTGTGGACGGTGCGGCCCGATGGCCGAAGGGTGTGGACAGTCGGGTCCGGCGCGGCCTGGGCGCGCGAAGTACGCACCGGGCGCCCAGAACCTCCCGCGCTCCCTGCTGGTTTCGCGCGCTCGGGCGTGGAGCGCGCGAAACGTGGGCGGGCGAGGGTGACCTGGCGGGGGCTGGTCAGGGCTGGTCAGGGCTGATCAGGGCTGGTCAGGCGGCGTGGACGTGCTCGCGGACCCAGCCGACGATCTCCATCGTCGTCGCGCCCGGCGTGAACACCTTGGCCACCCCGAGCTTCTCGAGCTCGGAGATGTCGTCCTCGGGGATGATGCCGCCGCCGAAGACGACGATGTCGCTCGCGTCGCGCTCGGCGAGGAGGTCGACGACGCGCGCGAAGAGGGTCATGTGGGCGCCCGAGAGGACGGAGAGCCCGACGACGTCGGCGTCCTCCTGGATGGCGGCCTCGACGATCTGCTCGGGGGTCTGGTGCAGGCCGGTGTAGATGACCTCCATGCCGGCGTCGCGCAGCGCCCGGGCCACGACCTTGGCGCCCCGGTCGTGCCCGTCCAGACCCGGCTTGGCCACGACCACGCGGATGACGTCGGTCGACGCCGCACCCGCTCCGGTCGCGCTCGCGGTCTCGTCGTCGGTCACGGCGTCGGCGCCCAGGGACTCGCTCATGCCGGGCACTCTAGCCAGCCCCGCGAGACGCGACGCGCAATAGTGATGCATCGCCCACCGGTCGGGGTACGTTCGGGACGTGGCAGTGGCAGCACGGGCGGCGATGACGCCGCGACAGGCCGGCACCCCGAAGTGTGGCGCAGCGGGCCCTCGGGGCTTCGTGGCGACCGTCGGGGAGCTCGCCGGAGCGCTCCTGACCCCCACCGGGATCGCGGGCGCGGCTCTCGAGGCGACGTGGATGGGGCTGCACCTCGGGCTCTACCCGCTCGGGCTGCTCGGCTCGCGCGCCAGCGACCGGCGCCAGGGCTACCGTCTCGGTCACCTGCCACCGAGCCAGCGGGGACTCGCGATCCAGAACGTCGAGGCCGCCGAGACGCCGATCCTCCTCGTGCACGGCATGGTCGACAACCGCTCGATCTTCACCGTCCTGCGGCGCGGCCTCGTGCGTCGCGGCTTCGGGCGCATCGAGACGATCAACTACTCCATCTTCACCGGCGACGTCCGTGCTGCGGCCGCGGCCCTGGGCGCCGAGGTCGAGCGGATCGTCGAGGAGACCGGGTACGAGCGGATCCACGTCATCGGGCACTCGATGGGCGGGCTCATCGCGCGCTACTACGTGACCCGGCTCGGCGGCGACCAGCACGTGCACACGCTCGTCACGCTCGGCACCCCGCACCAGGGCAGCTACCTCGCCTACACGTGGAACAACGGGCTGACCCGTCAGCTGCGTCCGGGCAGCGCCCTCATGGACGAGCTCGCCGCCCCGGTCAAGGAGTGCCAGACCCGGTTCCTCGTCTACTGGTCCGACCTCGACCAGGTCGTCGTGCCCCAGCGCAACGCCGCCCTGCACCACGACGACCTCATGGTCCACAACATCGCCCTGCACGGCGTCGGCCACATGAGCCTGCCGATCACGAGCAGCGTCGTGCACGGGATCTCCACGGCCCTCGCCCACCTCGACACCTCGGGAGCGACCGTCACCCCCGGGGTCAGCTCCCTGGGGAGCCGGCGCACCAGCACGTCGACGACCCGTCGGGGTGGCACCGCGGGTCGTGTGGTGCCCTCGCGCTGACCCGGCCGACCCCTGTCACGAGAGGCTGCGAATTCGCGCAGATCCTCCTGTGTACATCCCGCACCGGGGCCCCGACATGCCCTAGTGTCATGCGCAGTCGCGTCCCTCCACTGCGGCGCCGGGACGTCCAGAAACGTGGCGTGATTTTGGATAACGAAATGGTCACGTTAGGCTGGCGGCTCGCCATCTGTGACCGATAGGTATCTTTTTCGTGCCCAAAACCAGTTACTCCGGCCGGCACAGGCCGGCAGCCAAGCCTTCGCGGGGTCGACAGTTCGTCGTCCCCGTCGCTCTGCTCTCCTCGACCGTCGCCGGTGGCCTCGTCATCCGCGACGCCGGTGCGAGCGAGCTGAGCCCCGAAGCGGCTGCCATGAAGAACGTCTCCAACTCGGTCGCAGGTCTCGGTCTCACCGCGGACCCCGACGTCGTCGCCGCCGCTGCCGCGAGCCGGTCCGGCGCCCGCTCCTCGCGTGACATGGCCCGCGACGCCAAGACGCTCATCGTCAGTGCCACGGCCACTGCCGCGCAGACCGCCACGGAGGCCCAGTCCGCTGCAGACAGGGCCGCGGCCGCCAAGGCCGCCGCGGAGAAGGCGAAGGCCGACGCCGCCGCCAAGGTAAAGGCCGCAGCCCGCGAGCGTGCGATCGCGATGGCCCACCGCTGGGTCTCCCCCGTCGCCGGCTACACCCTGACCTCCGGCTTCGGCTTCCGCTGGGGCAAGATGCACCCCGCGCAGGACCTCGCGTGCCCCACGGGCAGCACGGTCCGGGCCCTCTCGAGCGGCACCGTCGTCTTCGCCGGCTGGTCCACCGAGGGCTACGGCAACATGGTCAAGATCCGCTACTGGGACGGCACCGTCTCGTGGATGGCCCACAACAGCCGCCTGCTCGTCTCCGTCGGCGACGAGGTCTCCCCCGGCCAGCGCGTCGCCTACAGCGGCAGCACCGGCAACTCGACCGGCCCGCACGTGCACCTCGAGATCCACCCCGACGACGGTTCTGCCGTCGCACCTCGCACCTGGCTCGCCAAGCACGGCGTCCACCTCTGACCGAGGCCCTTCAGTGACACGAGGCCCGTCCCCTTCCGGGGACGGGCCTCGTCGCGTTCCCCGTCCCATCGGGGCCGCTACCTCCAGTCGCCTGCCGCATGCCGTATGCCGTATGCCGTATCCCGTTGTGCCACAACGGAGCCCGGCTGACGCCAGGGCTGAGCCACACGGCATACGCCACCGACTGTGACAGCTCCAACCCGCCCCGGACGGCGGTTCAGAGCTTGACGAGCGGGGCGTAGCGCAGGAGCAGGCGCTTCGTGCCGGTGTCGGCTCCGAAGTCGACGTGCGCCATCGACTTGTCGCCGTCGCCCTCGACGCGCACGACGGTGCCGAGGCCGAAGGAATCGTGGCTGACGCGGTCGCCCGACTGGAGCGCGATGACCGGACGCTTGCCGGCGCTGCGGACGCCCGGCCGGGCCGCGAGCGTCGCCACGGCCGGACGGTCGGAGCCGCGGGCCCCGCTGAACGACGGGCCCAGGCGCTGCCAGTCGAGCAGGTCGCCCGGGATCTCGTCGAGGAAGCGCGACGGCGGGTTGTACTGCGGCGCACCCCAGGCGGACCGGACGGCCGCGCGCGAGAGGTAGAGCCGCTCACGGGCGCGTGTGATGCCGACGTAGGCGAGGCGGCGCTCCTCCTCGAGCTCCTTGGGGTCGCCGAGCGCGCGCATGTGGGGGAACGTGCCGTCCTCCATCCCGGTGAGGAAGACGACGGGGAACTCGAGGCCCTTGGCGGTGTGCAGCGTCATGAGGGTGACGACGCCCTGCGCCTTCGCCTCGGGCTCGTCGGGGATCTCGTCGGCGTCGGCGACGAGCGAGACCTGCTCGAGGAACTCCTCGAGCGCGCCTGCGGGACCGACGTCCTCGGGCTCGACACCTGGCGCCAGCTCGCCACCCGACTCCTCGAGCTCGGTGGCGCGGCGGTCGTCGTACTCCTGCGCGACGGCGACGAGCTCGGCGAGGTTCTCGACGCGGGTCTCGTCCTGCGGGTCGTGGCTCGCGCGCAGCTCGGCGAGGTAGCCGCTCTCCTCGAGCGTCATCTCGAGCAGGGCCGCGATGCTGTCGTCGGCCTCGTAGGAGGTGCGGAGCTTCTCGAGCAGCGCCGTGAAGCCCTGGATCGCCGCGACCGAGCGCGTCGCGATGCCCGGCGCGTCCTCGGCCCGCCCGAGCGCCGCGACGAACGGGATGCGCTCGCGCTCGGCGAGGGCGGCGACGCACGCCTCGGCCCGGTCACCGATGCCACGCTTGGGGGTGTTGAGGATGCGGCGCAGGTTGACGGTGTCGGTGGGGTTGGAGACGACCCGGAGGTAGGCCAGGGCGTCCTTGACCTCGCGTCTCTCGTAGAAGCGCGTGCCGCCGACCACCTTGTAGGGCAGGCCGACCCGCACGAGCACCTCCTCGATGGCGCGGCTCTGCGCGTTGGTGCGGTAGAAGACGGCGACGTCGCCGGGCTTGACGCCCTGGTCGGCGAGGTCGTCGATCTCCTTGGCCACGAAGGCGGCTTCGTCGTGCTCGTTGTCACCGACGTAGCCGGTGATCATCGCGCCGTCGCCGGAGTCGGTCCAGAGGTTCTTGGCGCGGCGCCCCTCGTTGCGCGCGATGACGGAGTTGGCGGCCCGCAGGATGCGCTGGGTCGAGCGGTAGTTCTGCTCGAGCAGGATGGTGCGGGCGTCGGGGTAGTCGTTCTCGAACTCGAGGATGTTGCGGATCGTCGCGCCGCGGAAGGCGTAGATCGACTGGTCGGAGTCGCCGACGACGCACAGCTCGGCGGGCGGCACCGCATACGCGCCCTCGGGGCCCTTGACCTCGCCGACGAGCTCCTTGATGAGCTGGTACTGCGCCTGGTTGGTGTCCTGGTACTCGTCGACGAGCACGTGGCGGAAGCGGCGGCGGTAGTACTCGGCGACGTCGGGGAAGGCCTGGAGCACGTTGACGGTCATCATGATGATGTCGTCGAAGTCGAGGGCGTTGGCCTGGCGCAGCCGGCGTTGGTACTGGGTGTAGGCGTCGGAGACGGTCCGCTCGTAGTGGTTGCCCTCGGTGACCTGGGAGGCGTAGGTCTCCTCGTCGATGAGGTCGTTCTTGAGGTTGCTGACCTGCGCCGAGAAGCCGCGCGGCGGGTAGCGCTTCGGGTCGAGGTCGAGGTCGCGCAGCACGAGGCTCATGAGGCGCTGGCTGTCGGCGGCGTCGTAGATCGAGAAGGTCGACTTCATCCCGACCTTGGCGGCCTCGCGGCGCAGGATGCGCACGCAGGCCGAGTGGAAGGTCATGACCCACATGGCACGGGCGCGCGGGCCGACGAGCGCGGCGACCCGCTCGCGCATCTCGGCCGCGGCCTTGTTGGTGAAGGTGATGGCGAGGATCTGCCCCGGCTGGGCGCCACGCTCGCCGAGCAGCCACGCGATGCGGTGGGTGAGCACACGGGTCTTGCCCGAGCCGGCGCCCGCGACGATGAGCAGCGGCGTGCCCTCGTGGACGACGGCCTCGCGCTGCTGCGGGTTGAGGCCCTCGAGCAGCACCGTGGGGTCGAGGTCGGCACGCCCCTGAGGGGCGGTCTCGACGCCGCCGCGGGCGGCGGCCTCGGCCCACGTGGGGACGCCCTGCTCGGTGACGTCCGCGCCACGCCCGGGGCGCCCGGACCCGCCAGAGGGCGCGCCCTGACCGTGCTCGAAACCGGGGATGGGGAGGTCGTCGAAGAGCGTGCTCATGATCGACCAAGCCTACGTCGAACCACCCACAGCGCCCGACCACGACGCACAGCCACGCGCGTCGGGAGAGGATGGCGGCGTGAGCGACTTCCAGATCCGTGAGGCCTCGGCCGACGACGTCCCCGACCTCATCCGCCTCGTCCAGGGGCTCGCGGCCTACGAGAAGGAGCCCGACTCCGCGACGGCGACACCCGAGCAGTTCCGCGAGGCCCTCTTTCCCGCGCAGGGCGACCCCACGGCATACGCCCTCGTGGGGGTGCGGGAGGGCACGGTCGTCGCCATGGCGATCTGGTTCCGGAGCTTCTCGACGTGGACCGGCCGCGCCGGGATCTGGCTCGAGGACCTCTTCGTCGACCCCGAGCAGCGCGGCCACGGCCTCGGCACGGCCCTGCTCGCCCGGCTCGCCGCCATCTGCGTCGAGCGCGGCTGGACGCGACTCGAGTGGTCGGTGCTCGACTGGAACACCCCCTCCATCGACTTCTACCGCGCCCACGGCGCCCGCTCGCTCGACGACTGGACGACCTTCCGCCTCGACGGTGACGCACTCTCGCGACTGGCGGGCCCGTAGGTGCCGCGCCCGCCGCGCCCGCCACGCCGGATGGGGTCGGCCGACGTCCTCTGGCTCAACATGGACCGCCCGACCAACCTCATGGTCATCGTCTCGGTCGTCCTCCTCGAGTCGGTGCCCGACTGGGACCGCGTGCTCGACGTGGTCCGAGAGCGGATCATCGAGCCGTACCCCGTCTTCAGCCAGCTCGCGAGGCGACCCCGGGGGCTGTCCGGGCACCGCTGGGAGGACGACCCGGACTTCGACCTGGCCCGGCACGTGACCCGGGTGACCCTCTCCGGCGGGGGGACCGCGGCCGAGGCGGACGCCGAGCTGCAGGCCTACGTCGAGGAACACCTGCCGCGGCCCTTCGACCGCACGCGCCCGCTCTGGGAGGTCCACCTCGTCGACGGCCACGGAGCCGGCGCCGCCCTCGTCTTCCGCATCCACCACGCGCTCGCCGACGGCATCGCCCTGACCCGGGTGCTGCTCGGCCTCACGGAGGACGCCGACGGACGGCCCGGCGACCTCGTCGGCCCCCCGGCGACGACCGACCTCGCGACCCTGCCGCTCGCTGCCCCGACCGGCGGCACCGGCGGGGGCGTCGTCGCGTCCGGGCTCCGGCTCGCCCGGGCGACCACGCGCTCGGGTTGGGATCGCCTGCGCTCCAAGGGTGCCCGCGCTGCCGTGACGGATGCCGCCGGGCTCACCCTCCGTACCGGACAGGTCGTCTCCGACCTGCTCCTGACGACGAACCCCAGGAGTGCCGTCGGCGGCGTCCCCGGGCACCGCAAGCGCCTCGTGTGGACCGAGCCGCTGCCCCTTCCCGGGCTCAAGCAGGCCGGGCGGCTCGTCGGCGCGACGCTCAACGACGTGCTGCTGAGCGCCGTCGCCGGCGCCCTGCACACCTACCAGGACGAGCGTGGCCGCGAGCCGGTCGACCTCGTGACGATGGTGCCGGTCAACGTCCGACCGCTCGACGAGCCGCTCCCGCGCGAGCTCGGCAACCGCTTCGCGCTCGTCTTCCTGCGCTTCCCGAGTCGCGACGCGACGCCCCTCGGGCGCCTCGCCCTGTCGAAGGCGCGGATGGACTGGCTCAAGGCGTCGCCCGAGGCAGCGCTCACCTTCGCGCTCATCTCCGTCATCGGCCGCGTCCCCGCAGAGCTGGAGCGCCGGGTCGTGGACTTCTTCGCGGACAAGGCGATCGGCGTGACGACGAACGTCGCCGGCCCGCGGGAGGTCCGCTACCTCGGCGGCGTCCCCGTGACGGGCGTGCTCGGCTGGGTGCCCGGGTCGGGGCGGCACACGCTCGGCTTCTGCATCGTCACGTATGCCGACGCCGTCCGCATCGGGATCATGGCCGACGAGTCCGTCGTCCCCGACCCCGAGTCGCTCCTCGCGGCACTCGAGGACGAGCTGGCCCTGCTCGTGCGCATCGGCGAGGCCGGGTCAGCGGGAACCACCGGCCCGAGGAGGAGGCGGCCGCAGTCGTAGGGTGGCGAGCATGAACCGAGCGACCAGCGTCTTCGTCTCCGAGCCCGGCGACCGCAGCGTCCTGCAGGTCCGCGACCACGAGATCCCCGACCCCATCGACGGCGAGGTCCAGATCGACGTGGCCGCCGCGGGTGTCAACTTCATCGACGTCTACAAGCGCCAGGGCGTCTACCCCGTGCCGACCCCCTTCGTCCTCGGCGAGGAGGGCGCCGGCACCGTGACCGCGGTCGGCGCGGGCGTGACCGGCCTCGCGGTCGGTGACCGGGTGGCCTGGTGCCAGTCGTCCGGGAGCGAGTCCACGCTCGTCAACAAGCCCGCCCACCTCCTCGTCCCCGTCCCCGACGGCGTCGACCTGGAGGTCGCGGCCGCCACCATGCTCCAGGGACTCACGGCCCACTACCTCGTCACGAGCACGTATGCCGTCGGGCCCGGCACCGTCGCCCTCGTGCACGCCGCGGCCGGTGGGGTCGGGCAGCTCCTCGTGCAGATGGTGACGGCCCGCGGCGGCACCGTGGTCGCGACAGCAGGATCCGACGAGAAGCTCGAGATCGCCGAGGCGCTCGGCGCCCAGCACCTCATCAACTACTCGACCGTCGACGACCTGGCGGCCGCGGTGCGCACGGCTGCCGGACGCGGGGTCGACGTGGCCTACGACGGTGTCGGGAAGTCGACGTTCGACGCGTCGCTCGCCTCGCTGCGCCCGCGCGGGACGATGGTCCTCTTCGGTGGGGCGAGCGGGCAGGTGCCCCCCTTCGACATCCAGCGCCTCAACAGCGGCGGGTCCCTCTTCCTGACGCGTCCGACGCTGGCGCACTACGTCGCCGAGCGCGAGGAGTACGAGTGGCGGGCCGGCGAGGTGCTCGGCGCTGTGGCCGACGGCTCGCTGAAGATCGACATCGGCGGGCGCTTCCCGATGACCGAGGCGGCTGCGGCCTACGAGGCCCTCGAGGGTCGACGCACGACGGGCAAGCTCATCCTGGTGCCCACCGCATGAGCCGCACGCTCTTCCGGCACGACCGCATCTGGACCGGTGACGCCGGTGTGCCCTGGACGACGGCGCTGCTCGTCGAGGACGGCCGTGTCGTCGCGGTCGGCGGCGACGCCGTCGAGGCGGCGGGTGCGGGCACCGAGACGGTCGACCTCCCGGGGGCACTCGTCATGCCCGGCCTGCACGACGCCCACATCCACACCGAGTGGCTCGCGCGCGACCTGTCGTCCGTCGACCTGCGCGAGGCCCGGTCGATCGAGGAGACGCTCGAGCTCGTGCGGGCGCACGCCGAGACGCTGCCCGAGGGCGAGGTGCTGCACAGCGGCCGCTGGAACCACAACCGCTGGGCCGTCCCCGAGCAGCCCGACCGGCACGCGCTCGACACGGTCTCGGGCGACCGCGTGGCCGCGCTGTCGAGCGTCGACGGCCACACGATCTGGGCCAACTCCCTTGCGCTGCAACGGGCCGGCATCACGCGCGACACCCCCGACCCGGTCGGCGGCGAGATCGTGCGCGACGCGTCGGGCGAGCCCACCGGGATCCTGCGCGAGTCCGCGCAGGAGCTGCTCGCCGTCATCCCGCACGAGGAGTCGCCGCTGCGTCCCTGGCTCGAGCGGTGCCAGGACTGGCTCCTCTCCGTCGGCCTCACGAGCATCACCGACATCGACGGCGAGGACGCCCGCACCGCCTACGCCGAGCTGCACGCGGACGGCGCCCTGCGGCTGCGGGTCACGAAGTGCACGCGCGACCCCGACCTCGAGCTCGCGATCGCCGAGGGGCGACGCTCGGGCCAGGGTGACGACGTCTTCCGCGTCGGGCCGGTCAAGTTCTTCAGCGACGGCGCACTCGGATCGCACACGGCCCACATGACCGAACCGTTCATCGGCCACGAGGGCTGCGGCATCGCCGCGATGCCCTACGAGCTGCTGCTGGAGCGCACGTTGACCGCCGCCCGGGCCGGCCTCGACGTCGTCACGCACGCCATCGGCGACGAGGCCAACCGCCTCGTCCTCAGCACCTTCGAGGCCGTGCGGGCCGAAGGGCTGGAGCGGCTCCTGCGCATCGAGCACGCCCAGCACGTGCTGCCCGTCGACATCCCGCGCTTCCGCGCGCTCGACGTCGTGGCCTCGATGCAGCCCAGCCACTGCACGGCCGACCTCGAGCTCGCGGACGAGATCATCGGCCCGCGTCGGCTCGCGTCGTACGCGTGGCGCAGCTTCCTCGACGCCGGGGTGCGCGTGGCGTTCGGATCGGACGCGCCGGTCGAGGACCCGAACCCGTTCTACGGCCTGCACGCCGCCGTCACCAGGCAACGGGCCGACGGACAGCCGCTCGGCGGCTGGCGCCCCGAGGAGCGGATCACCCTGACCGAGGCCGTGCACGCCTTCACGGTCGCCGCCCACGAGTCGGTCGGCCGCACCGACGTTGGCCGCCTCATGCCGGGCCAGCTCGCCGACCTCGTCGCCGTCGACCGCGACCTGTGGGCGCTCGAGGAGTCCTCGCCCGCCGACATCCGTGACACCGTGGTGCTGCAGACCCGGGTCGGGGGCGAGCTGGTCCACGAGCGCAGCTGACACCCGCGGCAGGCGGCTGACCGCGGTTCGAGGCACCGCCTCAGCGGGCGGCCCCTGTCGCGGGAGTCGCCCTGCGTCCATCCTTGGAGGAGGAGGAGGAGGAGGAGGAGGAGGAGGAGGAGGAGGAGGACGCATGCGCGAGACCGACGCCGACTTCGCCGCCTGGGCACGAGCACGGCAGCTGCGACTGCTCCGCGCCACCTTCCTCGTCAGCGGCGACCCGAAGCGGGTCGAGCGCCTCGTCCTCTCGGCCCTCACGAGCCTGGCCCTGCACTGGCACCACGTCCGTCAGGGCGACCCCGACGCGTACGTCCGGACGCGCGTGCAGCACTCAGCCGTGGCCGCGGCCGAGCTTGACCTGCACGCCGACCGCATCCCGAGCGAGCTGCCGCCGCCCCTGCGTGACCTGACGCCGCGCGAACGGGCCGTTCTCGTGCTGCGCTGGTACGAGGGCCGGTCGGTGGACGACACCGCGGAGGTCGTCGGACGCTCGCCGGAGAGGGTGCGCCGGGCCGAGCGTCGGGCGCGAGCGGCTCTCGCGCCGGGGGCACAGCGTCCGCTGACGGACGACGAGGTCACCGCGGCCCTGGAGGCCGCGGTCGCCGGCGTCCGCGAGGTCGACCTGGCAGAGCGCGCCTGGCACGACGCGCTGCTGCACCGGGCGACGACGCGGCGCCGTGCCGCCACGGCCGTCGCCGCGGCCGCGCTCGTCATCGGGGGCGCCACCCTGGCCAGCCGCGACCCCGTCATCACCGCTGCCTCGGCACCGTCGCCCGTCAGTCTCACGCGGGTGCCACTGCTCCAGCAGGCCGTGTGGCACACCACCTCCGGCGGTCTGAGATACGTCGTCGCCCCGACGGCCGGCGCTGAGGCCGACCGGCCGGTCCTCGACGTGGGGATGCCCGCCGTCATCGACCCCGGGCGGCCGCATCACCTGGCCAGCGGACCGCGACCCACCGGCCTGGGCGCCTTCGGCGACGCCGTCTACCTCGAGCGGCGCGCACCCGGGCGCTGGGTGCCCGTGCTCCTCTACGGCGACGGAGAGCTGCTCACCCTCGACACCGTCGTGCTGACGGACGTCCGCACTGCCTCAGGGCAGATCCACCCGCCGCTCGGCATCTGGGCCTTCTCGGGCGACAAGACGGCGCTCGCCTTCGCCCAGCCCGGCAAGGTCGTCGTCTTCGACGTGGGCACCCGCCAGGTGCACACCGTGGCCGTCCCGTCCCGCACGCTCGAGTGGGCGGCCTGGCGGGGCAACCACCTGCTGGCCGGGTCGGCCGTGGGGCTGTGGTCGCCCGGCGTCGCGCCGAGCCGGCCCGGGCCAGAGCCGCCGCGACGGCCGGGCGCGCGTGAGTTCCGGGTCGAGGGCGGCCGCACCGTCCTCGACGAGCACGCCCCCGACGTGGGCACGCGCCCGCAAACCGTCGGCTGGCCGAGGATCACACCGGCGGGCGAGACCGTCTCCGACGCAAGGCAGTTCGCATCCGCGTTCAGACTCGCCGCAGGCGGTCCGAGCGACGTGGAGGCCGTGAGGCCTCGACAGGTCATCGTCGCGACGAACAGCCTCGGCCGCGACCGCATGCTCGTCTTCGGCGAGGAGCAGCCGCGAGCGGCGGACTGCTGCTCCGTGTTGGGCTGGACCGTGCGCGGCGACGTCGTCTACGTGTCGGACGCTCCCAGCGGGACGTGGATCATGGCGTGGAACGTCGAGACCGGCGTCGTGCGCCGGGTGTCGCACTTCCTCACCTCGCACGACGTGCCACCGGTCATCGCCCTCGGCGCACGTTTCACCGTTGGCTAGGAGGCCGCGAGCCCGTGCGGGCGCTCAGGCGCCACCGGGCACGACGGCCAGCAGCAGGGTGGCGAACCACGTCAAGCCACCGACGGCGAGCAGGAACCAACCGATGACGGCCATGTTGCCTGCGCCCTCGGCCCGGGACGCGCGGGCGCGTCGGCGCCCGACGACCACCAGCACGAGGCCCACCGTCAGCCAGACCAGGCCGATGAGCAGACCAGCGAGAACGCCTGCGCTCCAACGCATCTCAGCAACCCTCCGGGTGCGGAGCCCTGGTCACCAGAGGGCGGCGACGAGCACGTTGACGACCGCAGCGCCGCCCGCGATGTCGAGCAGTTTGCCGGTGTCCTGGCCCTTGCGGCCGCGGGCGGCGCCGATCTCGGCGGCGACGAGCACGACGAGGGCGATGACGAGCTTGACGGCGATCTTCGTGTTGTTGACCGTGTGGTCGTCGTCCTTGATCGCCGAGGCGATGCCGACGAGCGCGAGGCCGGTGACGAGCTGTGCGCGGGCGCCCCAGACGATCGGGGCGATGACGGTGCGGCCGCTGCGGACGGCGATCCAGCCTCCGACGACCGCGGCCATGCCGAGCAGGTGGAGGGCGACGAGGAGGTTGTAGACGAGGTCCATGGCCGACATCCTACGGAGCGTCGTACGTGGCGCGAGCCGGCCCCTCCCCGGCTAGGACCCCGGCTCACCCGCCAGCTCGTGCAGGGCGGCCAGCAATCGCCACGAGGACGTCAGGCGGTAGTCGGCGATCCGGTCGTACGGCACCCATCGTGCGTCGGACGTCGTGCCCCCGATGTCGTGGATGAGGATGTCCGTGGGCTCGGGACACGCTGCGGCGTAGACGATCCGGACGGCGTGGAAGTCCTCGAGCACACCCGACGGCGCACGCCCCACCCAGTGCTGCGACTGGACCGTGAGCAGCGCGCCGAGCTCGATGCGCTGCCCCGTCTCCTCCCACACCTCACGGTGGACCCCCTCGACGGGCGACTCCCCGTCGTCGAGGCCACCGCCGGGCAGCCCCCAGTCCCCCGACACGTGGGTCTGGGCGTTGAACTGCGTCAGCAGCAGGCCGCGTCCGCTCGTCACGACGGCGTACGCCGCGACCCGCTGGTAGGGCTCGCCCACCTCGTCGTCGCCGACCCCCGCGTCCCGGCGCACCGCCTCGGCCGGAGGGCGTATGCCGTCCAGCTCGCGCACGCGGTAGCCGACCTCGAGCGCCCCGTCGTCCGCCACCGTCGCGAAGACCGGGTCCTCGACGAGCCAGCCGGCCGCGCCGAGCACGACATCGGGGTGCTCGCCGTGGCCCAGTCGCGCCTCGGCCACACGCGTGCCATCGCCCCGGACCCCGACGACGCGAAGGCCGCCCGGGACGTTGGTCCTCATCGCCGCACCAGCCCGACGGCCCGCTCGTACTCCGACACGGCGAGCGCCGCGACGCGCGCCCACTCCTGCTCGGGCGGGTGCGTTACGTTCCACCGTCGCAGGCGGTCGACCTCGCCGACGTCCTTGGCCAGTCGGGCGATCGCACCAGACATCTCCGAGTCACTCGACACGACGAGGCCGTTCACCCCGTCGGTGACGAACTCGCCCACCCCGGAACCGGATCGCCCGATGACCGGCAGGCCCACCGTCCGCGCCTCGAGGGCTGCGATCCCGAACGACTCGAGACGGGCCGGCGACAGGTAGACGTCCGCGGCGGCATACCTCTCGCGCAGCTCGTCGCGCGACACGCGCCCCGGCAGCGACACCCAGTCGAGCCCACGGTCTCGCACGAGGGCCTCGACCTTGCGCCGGTCGGGCCCCTCCCCCAGCACCGTCAGCGACACCGAGCCCGGACCGGCCACCCGCTCGGCCTCCGCGACGAGCTCGACGAGCGCCGCGGGACGCTTGCGGGCTGCGAGGCGCATCGCGGTCACGAGACGCAGCGGGCCCGGCTCGCGCGTGACGGGACCGACGGCCCAGCGCGCCACGTCGATGCCGTTCGGCAGCACTCCCACCGTCGCCTCCGGTCCGACGAGCCGACGCAGCGGCTCGGCGGCCACGTCGGACACGGCCGACATCGCGACCCCGCGCGCGGCCCAGCGCCGCACGAAGCGGGCCGCGTCGAAGACCGGCGCCATCCCGGCGAGCATGCAGTGCCACGTCATCGCGGTCGGCAGTCCCAGGCCCACGGTGACCCGGGTGCAGTCCCACGCGAAGGGCGAGACGACGCCGGTCTGCACGTGGGCCACGTCGAAACCCCCGGCCACGAGCCGTCGGCGCAGCTCGGCCGGGGCGAACGGGTTGATCGGCAGCTCCCACGGCATCCGGGCCGCGAGCCGGTGCACCGGCACACCGTCGACGACCGTGACTGCGCCGTGCATCTCCCCCTCGGCGCCACGGGTCGCCGTGAAGACCTCGACCTCGTGCCCGGCCGCCTGCAGGTGCTGCGCGAGGTCGTGCGTCTGGACCTCAATCCCGCCCAGTCGGGGCAGGTAACAGTCGGACAGGAGCGCCACCTTCACGGAAGACACTGTGCCATGGGCCAAGATGGGTGACTGTGCCGCACACGCTCCTCGCCTTCCACGCGCACCCCGACGACGAGGCCCTGCTGACCTCGGGGACGATGGCGCGCGCCGCCGCGGAGGGCCACCGGGTCGTCGTCGTCGTCGCGACGGACGGCGAGCTCGGCCTGGCCTCCACCGACTTCACCGGCGAGGGGACGCTCGCCGCCACCCGGATGGACGAGCTGCGCGCGAGCGCCCAGGCCCTCGGCGTCGCCCGCGTCGAGCACCTCGGCTACGCCGACAGCGGCCTCGGCCCCGAGGTGGCACCGGACCCGCCGGGCGCGACGCGCTTCGTCCGCGCCGACGTCGAGGAGGCGGCCCAGCGCCTCGCCGCGATCCTCCGCGAGGAGCGCGTCGACGTCCTGCTCCACTACGAGCCCAACGGCGGCTACGGACACCCGGACCACCAGCAGGTCCACGTCGTCGGCACGCGCGCCGCCGAGCTCGCAGGCACCCCGAAGGTGCTCGAGGCGACGGTCCCGCGCGACACGATCTGCCGCGCCATCGACCTCGCGGCGAAGGTCTACCGCTTCCCGCCGGAGTTCGACCGGTCGAGCTTCGACCGCGCCTTCTCGGCGCGCAGCGAGATCACCCACCGGATCAGCGTCCGCCGGCACATCGCGGCCAAGCGTGCCTCGATGCGCGCCCACGCCTCGCAGGCCAGTGCCGACGGCGGCGCCGACCGCACCCTGGCCGCCTTCCTGCGGATCCCCCGCCCTCTCTACGACCTCGTCTTCGGCCGCGAGTGGTTCGTCGACCGCTCCGCGCGCCCCGACGATCCGATCCGCCGTGACGTCTTCGACGGGCTCGCCTGACCCGGTTCGTGGCCTCTCGACGCGGCCGCACCCGCAGAACATGGCCCCTCGACGCGGGCGCACCCGCAGAACGTGGCCTCTCGACGCGAGCGCACCCGCAGAACGTGGCCTCTCGACGGTGTGATGCCTGTCCCGAACGCGGTCTGCGCGGTCGCGGGCGGCGGATCATGGAGGTGTGACCTGGTGGCGCGGCCGCTCCCCGGCGGTCTTCTTCGTCGCGTCGGCCGCCTTGCTGGCCGGCGGCGCGCTCGCCGCCCTGTCGGGGAGGGAGGAGCTGTCCGGCGCCCTCTGGGTGGCGGCCACCGTGCTCGGACTCGCGCTCTCGGTCCTCTGGACGGTGCGGTCCGTCGCCGAGCGCCGCGCCACGGTCGACGTCATCGCCGTCCTGGCTCTGGCGGGTGCGCTCTGGGTCGGTGAGGAGTTCGCGGGCGCCATGGTCACCCTGATGCTCGCGAGCGGTCGCCTGCTCGAGGCCCGGGCCGCCGCACGGGCCGACCGGGAGCTGCGCCTGCTCGTCGAGCGCACGCCGCGGACGGCCCGGCGGCGCACGGGTGCCGGCGTGGACCGCATACCGGTTGAGGAGGTGTCCCCGGGTGACGTGCTCGTCGTCGGGACGGGCGAGGTCGTGCCGGTCGACGGCCGGCTGCTCGCGGCCGGCACGTTCGACGAGTCGGCGCTGACGGGCGAGCCGATGCCCGTCGAGCGCCCGAACGGGGACGACGTGCGCAGCGGGGTCGTCAACGCCGGGCCTCCGGTCGACGTCGTGGCCACCTCGTCAGCCTCCGAGTCGACCTACGCGAACGTCGTGCGACTCGTCGAGCAGGCGCAGGCGACCTCGGCCCCCTTCGTCCGGACGGCCGACCGTTTCGCGGTGCTCTTCGTCCCGTTGACGCTCGCGCTGGCCGGTGCCGCCTGGGCCCTGGCCGGGTCCCCGCTGCGGGCCGTCGCGGTGCTCGTCGTGGCAACCCCGTGCCCGTTGCTGCTCGCCGCTCCGGTGGCGATCATGTCGGGCCTGTCCCGGGCCTCGCGGATCGGCGTCGTCGTCAAGGGCGGCGCCGCCCTGGAGGCTCTCGCGGCCGGTGAGGTCGTGCTCTTCGACAAGACCGGCACCCTCACCCACGGTCGGCCCGAGCTCACGGCCGTCGTCGTCGCCCCGGGCGCCCCGCCCGCCGCGGAGGTGCTGCGCCTCGCGGCCTCGCTCGACCAGGTCTCGCCCCACCCGCTCGCGAGCGCCCTCGTCGGTGCTGCTCGGACCCGCGGCCTCGACCTCGTGCTCCCGACGGCCGTCCACGAGGTGCACGGCTACGGCCTCGAGGGTCGGGTCGGCACGACGGTGGTCCGTCTCGGCAAGGCCCGGTGGATCGTCGGTGACGATCCGGCGTGGCTGCGCCAGGTGCGCCGCCGGGCCGCGCTCGACGGGTGCCTCACGGTCTTCGTCGCCGTCGACGGCGCCCCGGCCGGCGCGTTCCTGCTCGACGACCCGGTGCGGGCGGATGCGCCCCGGATGGTCTCGGCCCTGCGCGAGGTCGGGATCCGGCGGACCGTCCTGCTCTCCGGCGACCGTGCCGACATCGCCGAGACGGTCGGCCGGATCGTCGGCGTCGACGCCGTTCTCGCCGACCGCGACCCCGCCGACAAGCTCGCGGCCATCCGCGACGAGTCGGCCACCGCGCGCACCATCATGGTCGGGGACGGCGTCAACGACGCGCCCGCCCTCGCGGCCGCCGGGGTCGGGGTCGCCCTCGCCGCCCGTGGCGCGACGGCGTCGTCGGAGGCTGCTGACGTCGTGCTGACGGTCGACCGGGTCGACGCCGTCGCCGACGCCATCCTCATCGCGCGCCGGTCCCGCCGGGTCGCGTTGGAGGCCGTCGTGGTCGGGATGGGTCTCTCGCTCGTGGCCATGGTCGCCGCAGCGGCCGGCCTGCTGCCGCCGGCGGCGGGTGCGGTGCTCCAGGAGGGCATCGACGTCCTCGCGATCGGCATCGCCCTGCGTGCCCTGCTCCCGACCCCGCTGCACAGCGTCCCCATGTCCGCCGAGGACGTCGCCACGGCGCGCCGCCTGCGCGAGGGTCACGACGTCGCCATCGCCGCCGTCGAGCAGGTCCGGGCCGTCGCCGACGGCCTGCACACCCACGCCTGCGACCTCGCTCCCGTGCGCGCGCTCCTCGACCGGCTCGAGGCCGAGCTGCTCCCCCACGAGCGGGACGACGAGGCAGAGCTCATGCCCCTCGTGGCCCGGGCTCTCGGCGGCTCGGCCACGACGACCATGCGGCGGACGCACGCGGAGATCGAGCACCAGGTGTCGCGGCTGCGCCGCCTGCTCGACGGGATCGAGCCCGGCTCCGTCGCCCCCGAGGACGTCACCGAGCTGAGGCGGCTGCTCTACGGCCTCTACGCCGTCTGCCGCCTCCACAACAGCCAGGAGGAGGAGGGCGCCTTCGCGCTCGTCCCAGCAGGCCCTCTCGTCACCGCACCTGCCCGACGGGGCGGTCGGCACCGGGCACCCGGCTGACGGGGGTGGGCTCCCCCTGACCCTGCCGTCGGCGTATGCCGTGTGCCCGGGACGGGCCCGTCCGTGCAGTCCCGCCGCCCACGCCATACTGGTCGTGCCGCACTGCGCGGCAGCACCACCGGAGCGGAGGCTCGGATGACGGCGGGACTGGAGCACACGTGGGTCGCCCACTACGCCAAGGGTGTTCCGGCCGAGATCGAGCCACCTGACTCCTCACTCGTCGACCTGCTGACCGGAGCCGTGACCACCTACGGCGACCGTCCGGCGCTCGAGTTCTTCGGCGCCGAGCTGTCCTACTCCGAGCTCGGGCGCCAGGTCGACGTGGCGGCCGAGGGCCTGCGCCGGCTCGGCGTCCGTCCGGGCGACCGGGTGGCGCTCGTCCTGCCGAACTGCCCCGAGCACATCGTCGCGTTCTACGCCGTGCTCCGGCTCGGAGCCGTCGTCGTCGAGCACAACCCCCTCTACACCCCGACCGAGATGGCCCACCAGTTCGGTGACCACGGTGCGACCGTCGCCATCGCGTGGGACCGGATGGCCACGACGATCACCGCACTCCCCGGTGTCGAGCACGTCGTCGCCGTCGACATCACCGCGTCGATGCCCTGGACGAAGCGCCTCGCCCTGCGGCTGCCGGTCGCCCGGGCCCGGGCGCTGCGCGCGCAGCTCACGGGACCGGCTCCGGGCACGACCCCGTGGTCCGACGTCGTGAGGCACGGCCCGCTCGCCCCGTCGACCCCAGGGCCGACCGTGGACGACCTCGCCGCGATCCAGTACACGAGCGGCACGACCGGCGTCCCCAAGGGCGCGATGCTCAGCCACGGCAATCTCATGGCCAACGCCGCGCAGGGACGTGCCTGGGTGCCCGGCCTCACGCCGGGTCAGGAGGTCGTCTATGCCGTGCTGCCGATGTTCCATGCCTACGGGCTCACCTTGTGCCTCACCTTTGCGATGAGCATGGGGGCTCGCCTCGTGCTCTTCCCTCGGTTCGACGTCGACCTCGTGCTCACCGCCGCGAAGAAGCACCCACCGACGTTCCTGCCTGCTGTGCCACCCATCTACGAGCGCCTCGCCACCGCCGCCCGAGAGCGCGGGATCGACCTGACGGCAACGCGGTTCGCGATCTCCGGCGCCATGGCGCTGCCCCGCGAGACGCTCGAGCTGTGGGAGGACGTGACGGGCGGGCTGCTCGTCGAGGGCTACGGCCTCACCGAGACCTCGCCCGTGGCGCTCGGCAACCCCATCGGCAGCGACCGCCGGCCCGGCGCGGTGGGCGTGCCCTTCCCGAGCACCGACATCCGCGTCGTCGACCCCGAGGACCCGACCCGGGACCGCGCGCCCGGAGAGCGCGGCGAGCTGCTCATCCGCGGGCCGCAGGTCTTCGGCGGCTACTGGGGCCGGCCGGAGGAGACCGCAGCGGCCCTGCTCGACGGCGGCTGGTTCCGCACCGGTGACATCGTCGTCGTCGACCCCGACGGCTTCGTCTCGGTCGTCGACCGCATCAAGGAGATCATCATCACCGGCGGCTTCAACGTCATGCCGTCGGAGGTCGAGGCCGTGCTCCGAACGGTCCCCGGCATCACCGATGCCGCGGTCGTCGGGCTGCCCAAGCACGACGGCAGCGAGGACGTCGTGGCGGCCGTGACGACCGAGCCGGGCGTCGAGCTCGTCGTCGAGGACGTGCGCGCCCGCTGCCGGGCGGACCTCGCCGCCTACAAGGTGCCGCGCCGCGTCGTCGTCGTCGACGAGCTGCCCCGCTCGCAGATCGGCAAGGTCCTCCGCAAGCAGGTGCGCGACTCGCTCATCGAGAGCTGACGCTCGGCACCCAAGCCACCGGGCGGCATACGCCCGAAAGGTCTTCAGCGAGAAGGCGCCTCGAAGACGATGGCCATCGGCGTCTGCTCGGATCCCTGTCCCAGCGGGTTGTCGGCGAACATCAGCTCGTAGCGCTCCTTGGGTCCCGGCGCGTCCTTGCCGAGGACGTTGCGGCCGATGTCGTTGGCGTCCATGACGACCGTGCCGCCGAACGTGTCGCGGTAGGCCTCGGGTACCCGCGCGCGGATGGCCGCCGAGAGGTGTGCGGCCACGTCGTCAGGGTCCTTGGGACCGAGCTTGGCCGACACGTTGGCCGGGTAGACGGAGTACTCGGTCGGACCGTCGATGGCACGGATGTCACCGCCGACGAGGTCGTAGAACAGGCCCCGCTTGCCGAGCACCTTGCCGACGGCACCGCCCGCGGAGGCGAAGAGCACCCGCGGCAGGCCGGCCTCCTCGATGGCGAGCTGCATGGTGAAGGGTGAGCCGAGGCCGATGCCGGCCGGGGTGCGCGTGACATAGCGGCTGAGCAACCGCGCCGGGCGGCCGACCTTGATGTCCCAGATGAAGTACGAGCGACCCTGGGTGATGGCGACGATCTTCTCGGAGATGAAGAAGTACCACCGCCCGCTGGTGGCGGACGCGTGCTCGGGGCCGACGTCGGGCAGGCCGGAGAAGAAGCGCTCGACGTAACCGAGCGTCTTGGCCTCGAGGTCGTCCTCGCGGGCGTAGAGCTCGGTGCGCAACGGGTAGCGGCGGACCGCGGTGCCGTCCTCCGTGACGAGGTCGAGCTGCTTGCGGGCGTTCGGCTCGTAGTCGGTCTTGACGTGCTCGGCCTGACCGGGGTCCTCCGGCTCGCGCTCGTCGAAGAACTCCTGGAGCCAGAGCTCGAGGTTGAGCATGCGCCAGACGGTCATCGAGTCGATCGAGTTCGTGCCCTTGATCCAGCCCTCGAAGGCGTGCAGCACCGCCGTCTGGTCGAAGTAGGGCCGGTTGGCGAAGGACTCGGAGAGGAACTCGCCGTAGATGTGGTTCTTGAGGCGCATGAACCACTCGCCCTGCGGCGTCGTCGCGCCGACCTTGTCGCGACGGTCGAGGACGGAGTCCGGCAGCAGTCCCCGCATCGCGTCGCGGAGCACACGCTTGCCGACGCCGTCCTTGACGAGGGCGTCGTCGGCGAGGCCGAAGACGAACCGCACGAGGTCGCGGTCGACGAACGGCATCCGCACGGCGACCCCGAAGGCTCGGGCGTTCTTGTCGGTGTAGCGCAGTCGGGCCGGCAGCGAACCGGTGAAGACGTCGTCGACGAGACGGGCCCGCAGGTCGGCCTTCTCGACGTCATAGCCCTCGGCAGCGTGGGCGCGCGCGAAGTCCGCGTCGAGCAACGAGGCCACCGGCACGTCCTTGCGGCCGTGCAGCCGGTCGCCGATGAGCGGCCGGCCCCGCCGGTAGAGCACGTCGAGCGAGCGCCCGAGCTCCGAGGCGGCGCCCACCGCGCTGAGGTGACGCAGCTCGCGCAGGTGGATCAGGTGGTGCGGACCGAAGCCGGCCAGGGTCTCGTCGCCGCCGTGTCCGTCGAGGACCACGCTGTCGGTCTCGGACGCCTCGCGCAGCACGCGGTACTGCGTGTAGGCACCGGTCGAGACGAGCGGCTCCTCCTGGGTGCGCACGAGGTCGCGGAGGTCCTGCTTGAACTCGGTCGGCGTCGGTTCGATGCGGTGCTCCTGCACCCGCCCGTCCAGCGCTGCCACGACGGCGTCGACGTGCTCGACCTCGTCGTTGCGCGAACCGGGGTAGATGGCGGACCACGTGTCCTGGACGGCATCGGCGGCCGAGCGACCGGACTCGTGCTCGACGACGTCGAGCAGCGCCGCGATGGCGGCCGAGTCGAGGCCACCGGACAGGGCCGTGCCGACCCGCCCCGACGACGTGGCGCGGCGCCGTACGGCCGCCGTCAGCAGGGTGCGGAACTCGGCGGCGACCGCCGGGGAGTATGCCCGGGGGGCCTTCCCCAGCGCGGCCAGCTCCTCGCGGAGCCGCGTGTAGGGACGACGCTCGAGCCCTCCCGGCACGTCGGCGCCCAGGGTGACGACCTCGCCCGCGCCGACGCGCTCGATCCCGGCGAAGAACGTGGACCGGCCGTCGTCGTGGACGCGGAAGCGCAGGTAGCGGTAGATGGTGCGGTCATCGGGACGACGCTCGTGCAGGCCGCTCTCGAGGATGCCGCGGATCTCGCTCGCGACGAGCCACCCGTCACCGGCCCGGGCGAGGTAGAGCGGACGCACGCCGAAGTGGTCTCGCGCCAGCGTCATCCGCCGGGTGTCACGGTCCCAGACCGCGAGCGCGAAGGCGCCGTCGAGCCGGTCGAGGCCGTCGGTGCCCCACTCGGTGAAGGCTGCGAGGACGACCTCCGCGTCGCTGCCCACGCCGAAGTCGTGACCGAGGGTGTCGAGGTCGGCGCGCAGCTCGGCGCGGTTGTAGAGCTCGCCGTCGAGGGCGAGGGTGAACCGTCCACCGCGGGCCACCGCGAGCCTCGCGACGCCCTGCCCGCCGTCGTCCTCGGCGGTCACGCCCGGGCGCGCCTCCCGCACCCCGACGCCGGCGTCACCGTCCCGCGCGGTCGCCGCATCGCCCGAGCCCGGATGCGTCGCGATCAGTCGGTCGAGCAGTCGGTCGAGCTGGGCCTCGTCGGCGTGGACACCCAGGTGTCCGGCGATTCCGCACATGAGGTCAACCCTAGACGGGCGGGGACCGGCCCCGCCCACCCACCGCCGGCGGCGACGCGCGGCTTTCCGAGCAGTTCTCTTGTGAAGTGAACCGGATCACGTCGGGTGAGCGTCGTCCAGAAAGGGAGCACCCAAGGCACCTCAACCACAAGGAGCACGACATGCACGGACCGACCCGCACCGCCACCCTCGTCGCCGGCGCCGTCCTCGGCATCTCCGCGCTCGTGGCACCCGCCGCATCCGCGAGCGACGGCCACTCGAGCAGCTCAGGCCACACGATCCTGCACTCTGACCTGATGGGCAGCATGCCCGACGGTCCGACGATCGCGATGGTTCCCCCGGCCCCGTTCGCCTGGGTCGTCGACGAGGGCTTCGCCCGCGTTCGTGAGGACGGCCGAGTCCGCGTCCGTGTCGAGGGCCTCGTCATCCCTGGCGTCGGCACCGGCACGGTGACCTCGATCAGCGCCTCCGTGGTCTGCAACGACATGGTCGTCGGCACGACGGGGACCGCGACCCTGGACATGGAAGGTGACGCCCGACTGGACGGCATGGTCATGCTTCCGAAGTACTGCCACATGCCGAGGGTCCTGGTGAACCCCAACGGGAACACGGCCCGCTACATCGCCGCCACCGGCCTCTGATCTCCGGCACGAGCTTTCACCGATCCTCACGGCCGACGGCCGACCCGGTGCCACCGCGCACCGGGCCGGCCGTCGCTGACCGTCAGTCCTCGACGCTGAACGGCGTCGTCGGCACGGTGAGGCTGCCGCCGGCGCTGCTACGGATCGTCACCCACCCCGGGTCGCTGCGCTCGTAGGCGAAGACGGTGCCGCCGTAGCGCTGCCCGCGGCCGTTGCCGACGTCCCCGATGAGCGAGCCGTCCGGCCGGTAGGCGCGCAGGTGCGCGGCCGGGTCCGAGCTCCTCGCGCTGATGAGCAGCTGTCCACCCTGGCTCTTCGTCGCATTGGTCCAGCACTTGCCGACCTCGATCCGGTCGACGTGGCCGCCACGGGTCGAGGACGTGGCGTCCCGGGCCGGGGCCTGCGAGGCGGTGGCCGTGGCCGGTGCGGGCCCGGCGTCCACGGGACCTGCCACGCGACCTGCCACGCGACCTGTCACGGAGGACAGCCCCGCCGCGGAGCTCGCCGCGGGGGCGGCGCCGTGCGCGTCGGGCCCGGCCCCACACCCCGAGAGGACTCCGCCCGCGAGCAGGACCGCGACGCCTGCCCCGACGAGCCGAAGGGTCCGAGTGGGCATCGGTCGACGTGACATCGGGTCCTCCTCGTCGTGAACGGGGCCCGGTGGGCCGCCTCTCCGGGGAGATGGAGGCGGCCCACCGGGTTCGCCGCCGGGGCCGGAGGTGCGGGTCCGACCCCGGCGGTACCTGCGGTGAGCTGTCGGTGTCGGGGGGTGCGACCCCGACAGCCACCGTTGACGGCGCCCTACTGCCGGATCTTGTCGAGCCTCGACGGGGCGCTGGTGCCGATCACCGCTCCTGCGGTGTTGAGCGACTTCACCGTCAGGGGCGCCTGTGCACACGGAGTGGCGTACACGCCACCCAGGTTGCAGGCCGGGGCGGGTGCCCCGACGGCCGTGACGGTGAACGAGCCGGGCGCGACGAGCGAGACCGTGAGGTTCGCAGCACCCAGGGTGGCGGGGTCGAACATCGTGCCCGACTCCGTGAGGTACGGCAGGAGCACCATGCTGCTGACCGTCGTGTCCGTCGACGTCGCGGTCACGATCAGCCGCTGCTTGGACGTCCGGTACTCGACCGGGGTCAGCGTGACGTTCGTCGGCACCGAGGCCGTGACGGTCACCGTGACCGACGTGGCCGGCGAGGACCCGTTGGCGTTCGTCGCCGTGACGCCGAAGATGTACGTCCCCGCGACGGTGGGCGTGAACTTCAGCTGCGACGTGCCCGTGGCCGTTGCCGCCGACGGCGTCTGGCTCAGGGCCGGGTTGGCCGGGCCCGACGTCTGGCTCCACACCCAGGTGGGCGCCGGCAGCGAGCTGCTCGAGGCCGTCAGGGTCACGAGGTTGCCCGCCGTCACCGTCTGGTTCTGGATGGGGGCGATGGTCGGCTTCGGCGCGGCCTGGACGACGATCGTCGTGGCGGCCGAGGCGACGCCGCAGGCGTTCGAGACGGTGAACGTCAGGTGGTAGGTGCCGGCCGCGAGTCCCGTCGCGTTGAACGTCGGGGTCGTGGTGCCGGCACCGGTGAGCGCACCGCCCAGGTTCGTGCCTCCGGCCGAGGTCCCGGCCGTCCACCGGAGCGTGACCGGGGTGGAGGCACCGGCGGTGACGCTGCCGGACAGCGGGATGGTCCCACCGTTGGCGACGGAGTACGGAGCACCGTTGATCGTCGGCACGGCACACACGACGGCCGGTGCCGCCACGCTGCTCGGCCACGGGCTCAGGACGCCTGCCTGGACGCCGGTGAGCGACGAGTACCCGCCGTACGCGAGGAACGGGATCGAGTTGAAGTTGTTCTCCGGCACCGGGGAGCCGGGGACGTTCTCCGGGAAGATGTACTCACCGATCGGGGCGTGGTACTGGCCGTAGTAGATCCCGTTGGCCGCGGTCTTGGCACTCGTGGTGCCGGGGACCTGGCTGCGGGGGTTCGCGTCCAGGGTGCCCGGGACGAACTCGGACAGCCCGTCGACGACGGCGCGGACCTCACGCGTGGGCGGGATGAACTGCCCGGCCGGAGGAGGCGTGCAGGCCTTCTGGGTGGGGACCGTCGCGGTGCACGGCGGCCGGAACCGCCAGCGTCCTCGCACCGCTCCGCCGGGAGGACCGGGGTCGGGCATGATCGTGCCCCACTCACGGTCGCTCGTGGCGCCGGTGGCCGGGTTGACGTCGATGCCGTAGAGACGGACCATCCGGCTCTCGTCCGTGGTCATGCCCTCGAACCTCGTTCGCACGGCTGCCTCACCGGCACCGAAGATCGTCAGGCCACCGGTGCCGAGGATCGACACGTCGACGGACACGTAGGCGGGGTCGACACCCGGCTGGGTGTAGATGCCCAGGCTGGCCACGATGGTGTGGGCGGAGATGTACTGGCCACCGTTGGCGCCACCGTCCTGCACGAGGTTGCCGGCGAACGTCACGTAGTCACCGATCTCGAACGGCGCCTGCTTGCGCGGGTCGGCGCACGTTCCGCGGGCGCACGTGTTGGCGTCGACGTCGGACGGCGCGTCCATCCGGAACATCGTGTATGCCGCGCCCACCGCAGGCAGCGCCGGCTGGGGGGTGATGCCCGAGGTGTCGGTCCCGGTGTAGACGGGCCGGTTGGTCTGCGGGCACTCGGCGTCGTCGTTCGTCGTCGTCGGCGCGGTGCGCGGGATGCACATCGGGAACCCGGTCTCGGCGAGGATCGTCGGGTTGTCCTGGTCGACCTGGAAGCGGTCGTCCGGCGACATCGCACGTCCATAGCGTCCGGACGTCGTCGACCCGGCGATGGCCGGGTCGTTGATCCGCACGCGCGTGCCGGTGCCGGCGACGCCCGGCGTGCCACCGACCTCCATCTCGCCGGTGGAGTAGTTGAGGTAGTTCACGTAGCCGGCCCCGTTGTTGAGGTCCTGCTCGGAGATGTCGACCATGCCGGCGATGTAGCGGTCACCGCTGCCGTTGATGACGCGGTTGCCGACGACGTGCACCTCGTACGTCGTGAGCGGCTTCGGGCTGTCGCCCAGGGCCATGCCGGTCTGCGTGGGGCCGTACGGCGCCGGTGCGTGGGTGAAGAGCTCCTGCCACGTCAGAGCGCTGGCCGGGAGGATGACGATCGTCTCCTTGGGGACGACGACCGTGTGACCGTTCAGCGTCAGCGTGCCACCCGAGTGCGGGTCGGCCGCCGAGTCGAGGGTCGCGGACTGCAGGAAGCCAGTGATGTCGAACTGCGTGCTCGAGGCCACCACGGGGTTGATCGCCGGAGCGACCAGCGGGGTGGCGGCGCCGTGCGCGGCGTTGCTCGCGACCGGGGCCAGGCCCGCCGCGAGTGCGATGGCGGCCGCGGCCGAGAGCAGTCGGCGCCGTCGGACACCGCCTCCCGGGTCGGGTCCGCCGACGTGGCGCTTCGAGAGCGCACCCCCCAGTTGACTAGACATCTCCGTCCTCCATCCATCTCCTGCTGCGTTGACTGGCATTGACATGGGGTGACCGGCCCTGGTCAGGGCTCCGCGACCGATCCCACGGGTCGGGGCGGCACGGTGCCCGGGTGTCGGCTCCCGGGTCCGGGGTGCGCGTGGCGGCGGCATCGCGCCGGCGGGGTCCGTGGACGTCGGTGACGGTCAAGCCGGTCGGGCCAGCACAGCGGCGAGCGGTCGCCGGTCGATCCGTTGCCGGACGAGCGTCACATCGACTCATCACGATCCCCCCTCAAGGACTTGCGTCCATCGTGGGAGCGTCGACACCGAGGGGCATGCGCCACGGTGGGGGGTGACACTCCCCGAGAATTGGGGGGCGACGGTCTGGGGTTATCCCGACGGGCGACACCCGGAAGTGCTACGCGCGACGCCAGGCGAGGTCACGGCCCGGGATGCGACGAGGGCGGCTCCGACCGTCAGGTCGGGGCCGCCCTCGTCGGGTCGTCCGGTCTCAGCGGGTCACTCCCACTCGATGGTGCCCGGCGGCTTGCTCGTGACGTCGAGGACGACGCGGTTGACCTCTTCGACCTCGTTGGTGATGCGGGTCGAGATCGTCGCGAGCACGTCGTAGGGCGCCCGGGCCCAGTCGGCCGTCATGGCGTCCTCCGACGCCACGGGGCGCAGCACGACGGGGTGGCCGTAGGTGCGGCCGTCACCCTGGACGCCGACCGAACGGACGTCGGCGAGGAGCACGACCGGGCACTGCCAGATGTCGCGGTCGAGGCCCGCCCGCGTCAGCTCCTCGCGGGCGATGGCGTCGGCGCGGCGCAGGATCGCGAGGCGCTCGGCGTCGACGGCGCCGATGATCCGGATGCCGAGGCCGGGGCCGGGGAACGGCTGGCGCCACACGATGACCTCGGGCACGCCCAGCTCGAGACCGACCTGCCGCACCTCGTCCTTGAAGAGGGTGCGGAGCGGCTCGATGAGCGAGAACTGGAGGTCGTCGGGCAGGCCGCCGACGTTGTGGTGGCTCTTGATGTTGGCTGCCCCCTCACCGCCGCCGGACTCGACGACGTCGGGGTAGAGCGTGCCTTGGACGAGCCACTTGACGGGGTGCTCCTCGTCGCCGCGGTCGTGCACGACGTCGCGCGCGGCCTGCTCGAAGACGCGGATGAACTGCTCGCCGATGATCTTGCGCTTCGTCTCGGGGTCGGTGACCCCGGCGAGCGCCTCGAGGAAGCGCTCACGGGCGTCGACGACGACGAGGTCGACACCGGTGGCCTGGACGAAGTCCTGCTCGACCTGCTCGGCCTCGCCCTCACGGAGGAGCCCGTGGTCGACGAAGACGCAGGTCAGCTGGTCGCCGACGGCCTTCTGCACCAAGGCTGCCGCGACGGAGGAGTCGACTCCGCCGGACAGGGCGCAGAGGACGCGGTCCTCGCCGACCTGCTCGCGGATCGTCGACACGAGGTCGTCGACGACGTGACCGGGCGTCCAGTCGGGTGCGATGCCCGCGCCCTTCCAGAGGAAGTTCTCGAGGACGCGCTGGCCCTGCTCGGAGTGGAGCACCTCGGGGTGCCACTGGACGCCGTAGAGGCGTCGGTCGTCGTCCTCGAAGGCGGCGACCGGCGTGCCCGCGGTCGTGGCCGTGACCGCGAAACCCTCGGGAGCGGCGCTGACGGAGTCACCGTGCGACATCCAGACGGTCTGGCTCGGCGGCTGGCCGGCGAAGAGCGTCGACTCGACGTCGCTGATCGCGGCGTCGGTCTTGCCGTACTCACGGGCTCCGGTGCGGGCCACGGTGCCGCCGAGAGCCTGGGCCATCGACTGGAAGCCGTAGCACATGCCGAAGACCGGGACACCGGCCTCGAGCAGCGCCGGGTCGAGGCGCGGGGCGCCGTCCTCGTAGACCGAGCTCGGGCCGCCGGACAGGATGATCGCGGCCGGCTCCCTGGCGAGCAGGTCGACCACGGCCATCGAGTGGGGCACGACCTCGCTGTAGACCTGCGCCTCACGGACGCGCCGCGCGATCAGCTGGGCGTACTGGGCGCCGAAGTCGACGACGAGGACGGGGTGGCTCTGGAGGTCGGTCGGCTCGTTCGGCACGGCGTCAGTCACGCGCCAAGACTATCGGCCCGCTGAGGGCTCCTCCGACGACGTCCCGTCGCCCGCGACGTAGGCGCGCGAGAGCAACGCCTCGGTCTGGACGGTGTTGCGCCGCTCGGCGATCCACGGGACCACCGGAACGAAGCCGGCGAGGAGGTTCTTGACGATGCGCACCGGGCCCCACGCGGCCTTGAGGCCGAGGTTGGCGACCGACACGGCATACGCGAAGTAGATGATCCCGTGGATCGGGCTCCAGTACTCCGTGAGGACGTTCGTCTGCTTGAAGACGTACTTCATGACCATCTCGAGGATGAGCACGAAGAGGGCGATGCCGGCGACCGTCGCGAGGACCCGGTAGATCGACAGCGCCGAGCGGATCTGCTGCGGCTTGGCCAGGGTCTGGGGGTACGTGCTCACGTCGTCGCGCCTTCTCTCGGTGCAGCGACGGGCTCGTCCGCCTGCTGCTCTGCTCGGAACATCTTCCACCACATCCAGATCGCGAAGATCCCGAAGACCCACCACTGGACCGCGTAGGCCGCGTTGCGCAGGTTGAGCGGGGCATCGAGCGGGGGCGGCGGGACGCGGCTCAGACCGGCGGCCGCGAGCGGGGTGCCCACCGTGCGCCCGGCGGACTCCGCCGACGCCAGCACGACGACGTTGTAGAGGTCGCCGGGCCACTCGTTGACGAGCGAGGCGAGGTCGACCGAGCGCACCTGCGGCGCGGGCAGCGGGGCGCCGTCGCGAGGCGACTCCCCCGGGCCCAGCGTGCCCGTCACCGTGACGACACCGGTGGGGGGCGCCGGCACGGACGCCGGCGTGCCGTCGACGAAGCCGCGCAGCACCGGGACGGTGCCGGCCGCGGTCTCGAGCGGCGTCACGACCCACGAGCCGACCCGGCCGTCGAGCCGACGGTCGACGACGAGCAGGCTGCGCCCAGCGGCATACGTCCCCGTCACGGTGACGGCGCGGTTGGAGTAGTCGCTCTTGAAGTCGCTGTGCGGCGCGGTCACCTGCTCCAGGGGCGCACGCTCGAGCGTCGACGCCGCGGCCACGGCGTCCTGGCGACCGGAGTCGCGGGCCACGCCGAGCTGCCACAGGCCGAGCAGGACGCAGGCGGCGACGACGACGGCCAGGGCGGCGAGCATGCCGACCCAGCGAGGGGTGAGCAGGCGCCGGAACACGCCCCAAGGGTAGGTCACCTTCCCGGCTCGGACCTGACCCGGGGCGTCCATCCGTGCCAGACTCCTGCGCCATGTCCTCGTTGCGCCGACGCCGAGCAGGTATGCCGGGAGTCGCGGTCGTCGTCCCCGCCATCCTCGCCGTGGCGTCCCTGCTCGCCTCGTGCGGCGCCACCGACATCCCGACGCCGCGACGCACGGTCACCGTCACCGTCGACGCGCCGAGCACGGCGCCGGCCGGCACGCCGGCAGCGACGACGACCCAGGTGGCGACCAGCGCGCCGACGTCGACGGATGTCCCGACGGCCCTCGCGGTCGGCAGGCTGCGCGGCGCACCCAGGTCGTTCGACGAGGCCAAGGCGCGCCTCGACGCCGCCCGCCCCGCGGCCTCCGTGAGCGACCGCTTCCGCAGCCCGAGCGGCAACATCGTGTGCCGCCGCAGCACCGACTCCGGCCTGGCCGCGTGCGAGGTGGAGAAGGGTCGGATCGACCCACCGCTGCCCTCGATCTGCCCGGCCGGTGGACCGTCGGACATCGGCCGCATCGAGCTCGGACCGAAGGGCGCGCTGCCGGTGTGCAACTCCGACACGATCCGCACGGGCGGCGATCCCGAGCTCGGCTACGGCTCACGCACCCCACCGTCAGGGACGACCGCCTGTCTCAGCGAGAGCTTCGGCGTGACGTGCATCGACGAGTCGAGCCGGCACGGCTTCTTCCTGGCCCGCGACACGTTCACCACCTTCTGAGGCGCCGACGCCCAGAAGGCACAAGCGGGCGCAGACGTCGACGAACGCGTACCGACCTCACGAACGGGCGTCACGACGGGACGTCCCGGCGACGCGGTTCGGAGCGGTCCTGATCCGCAGCTGACGGGGAGGGCCCCGCCGACCAGTGGTCGGCGGGGTCCTTCGCTGCACCTAGGATTGGGTCACGACCGACGCAGAACTGGACCGAGCTCGACACACCCGACGACCGAGGGGCCGCCGTGGCGCAACTGTTGCTCCTGCACCTGCTCGCCGCCGCCCTCGCGCCGTGGCTGGCCAAGGCCCTGCGCACGAAGGCCTTCCCCGTCCTCGCGCTCGCCCCCGCCGTGTCGTTCGTCTGGCTCGTCTCCGTCTCGAACGACGTCCGCGCGGGCAACCTTCCGACCCAACGGATCTCGTGGGTCCCCGGTCTCGGGATCGATCTCGACTTCCGGGTCACGACGCTCTCGTGGGTGCTCGGCCTTCTCGTCACCGGCGTCGGCGCGCTCGTCCTGCTCTACTGCACGTGGTACTTCACGGACCGCGATCCGACGCTGTGGCGCTTCACCTCGGTGTTCACGGCCTTTGCCGGCGCCATGCTCGGCCTCGTCCTCACCGACAACCTTCTCGTGCTCTACGTGTTCTGGGAGCTGACGACGGTCTTCTCCTACCTGCTCATCGGCCACAACCCGGCGAGCTCGACCAACCGGCGCGCGGCGATGCAGGCGCTCATCGTCACGACGTTCGGCGGCCTCGCGATGCTCGTCGGCATCATCATCCTCGGGGTCCACCACACCTACTCGATCTCGGCGCTGATCGCCGACCCACCGCCTCTCGACACCCTCACCGTGACCGCCGTCGTGCTGCTGCTCGTCGGCGCCCTGTCGAAGTCGGCGCTCGTGCCATTCCACTTCTGGCTGCCCGGCGCGATGGCCGCACCCACTCCGGTCAGCGCCTACCTCCACGCAGCCGCGATGGTCAAGGCCGGCATCTACCTCGTCGCCCTGCTCGCCCCGGCCTTCGCCGGCGCCCCCGCCTGGCACGCCCTGACCGTGGGCCTCGGCCTCTTCACGATGCTCGTCGGCGGGTGGCGTGCCCTGCGCCAGCACGACATCAAGCTGCTCCTCGCCTACGGCACCGTGAGCCAGCTCGGCTTCATCGTCGCCATCGCCGGTCTCGGCACCAAGGCGTCCGCGCTCTCGGCGCTGGCCCTCGTCATCGCGCACGCCCTCTTCAAGTCGACGCTCTTCCTCACCGTCGGGGTCGTCGACAAGTGCACCGGCACCCGCGACCTGCGCGAGCTGTCCGGCGTCGGGCGTCGGCTGCTCCCGGTCGCCGTGCCGGCAACGTTCGCCGGTCTCTCGATGGCCGGCATCGTGCCGCTGGCCGGGTTCGTGTCCAAGGAGAGCGCGCTCGAGTCGCTCTGGGAGGACGTCCAGACCTCCGCGCCGCTCCCGGCTCCGTGGAGCTGGCTGACGATCATCGGGGTCGTCGCCGGGTCGGCGCTGACCGTCGCCTACACGGCGCGCTTCCTCTGGGGCACCTTCGCCACCAAGCCCGGCGTCGCCCCGACGCCCGTCAAGGCCGCCCACCCCGGCTTCGTCCTCGCACCGGTGCTGCTCGGCGTGGCGTGCCTGCTCGTCGGCCTCCTGTCGCCACTCGAGTCCCCGTGGCTGCTCCCGTATGCCGTGGGCTTCCCCGTCGGGGCCGAGCCGCAGTCGCTCGCCCTGTGGCACGGCCTGACGGTGCCGCTGATGCTCTCGCTCGTGTCGGTGGCCGTCGGCCTCGTCCTCTTCGCCCAGCGCGACCTCGTCGCCCGGGTGCAGTCCGGCGTTCCGTCGCTCGTCGACGGCGAGCGCGGCTTCGCCCGCACGCTGCGGTGGGTCGACCGCGGGGCGGTCGAGACGACCGCCGTGACCCAACGCGGCTCGCTCCCGATCTACCTCGCCGGCATCCTCATCGTCTTCGTCGCCCTGCCGGGTCTCGCGGCCGTGACCCGCGGCACGGTCCCGGACGTCCGGCTCTGGGACAACCCCGGGCAGGCCGTGGTCGGGGTCGTCGTCGTGACCGCCGCGGTGCTCGTGCTCGTGACCCGCCGCCGGCTCACGGCGGTCATGCTCGTCGGCGCGACCGGCTACGGCGTCTCGCTGCTCTTCATCCTCCACGGGGCTCCCGACCTCGCGATCACCCAGATGCTCGTCGAGACGGTGGCGCTCGTCGTCTTCGTTCTCGCGCTGCGCCGCCTGCCGACGAAGTTCACCCGCCACCCCCACTCGCCTTCGCGCACGTGGCGCATCGCGCTCGGTGTGGCCGTCGGAGCCTCCGTCGGAGCCATCGCGCTGGTGGCCTCCGGGGGCCGCACCGCCGTGCCCGTGTCGGCCGGGTTCCCCACGGAGGCCTATGCGTTCGGCCACGGCAAGAACATCGTCAACGTCACGCTCGTCGACATCCGCGCCTGGGACACCCTCGGCGAGGTGTCGGTCCTCGTGGCCGCCGCGACCGGCATCGCCAGCCTCATCTTCGTCCGCACCCGCAACACCCGGCTCTCCCGGGCGACCTCGAAGTCGTTGCCGTCGACCAATGCCAGCCGCGGCACGTGGCTGCACGGGGGGCGGACGATGCGCAAGGAGAAGCGCTCGGTCATCTTCGAGGTCGTGACGAGGCTCGTCTTCCACATCATGCTCGCGGCCTCGCTCTTCCTCCTCTTCGCCGGCCACAACCAGCCCGGTGGCGGTTTCGCCGGAGGGCTCGTCGCGGGACTCGCGCTCGTCGTGCGCTACCTCGCGGGTGGCCGCTACGAGCTCGACGAGGCCGCGCCGTTCGACGCCGGACTGCTCGTCGGCCTGGGCCTGCTCGTCGCGGTCGGCTCCGCGCTCGCCCCGCTCGCGTTCGGCGGGACGATCCTCGAGACGACGGCCGTCGACTTCACGCTCCCGCCGTGGGGCGAGGTGCACCTCGTGACGTCGCTCGTCTTCGACATCGGCGTCTACCTCATCGTCGTCGGCATGATGCTCGACATCGTCCGCAGCCTCGGCACCGGCATCGACCGTCAGATCGCCGAGGAGGAGGCCGCGGAGACCGAGGAGACGGATGCCTCCGCGGGCGGCCAGGCGGAGGTGGCCCGCCCATGACGACGCTCGCTCCCGCACTCATCGAGTCGACGCTCCAGCCCAACATCACGCTCGTCCTCGTCACCGTCGGGCTCGTCGCCGCCGGCACGGCACTCGCGCTCGACCGCAGCCTCGTGCGCGTCCTGCTCGGCATGGTGCTCATCGGCAACGGCATCGCCGTGCTCTACCTCGTCATCAGCGGACGCGCCGGGCGCGCACCGTTCGTCGGCGAGGACCCCGCGGCGATCAGCGACCCGCTGCCACAGGCCATGGTGCTGACGGCGATCGTCATCTCCCTCGCGACCATCGGCTTCCTGCTCGCCCTGTCCTACCGGCTGTGGCAGATCTCGGGCACCGACGACGTGCCCGACGACGCCGAGGACGCCCGCATCCAGCGCCTCGCCCTCGAGGACCAGACGTCGTCGACCTACGACCCGTCCGAGGAGTCGACGACGACGTCGGACGAGCTCGCGGACGGCGACGGGAGCCCCCGCCCATGAACCTCACCGACATCGCCGTGCCCAACCTCGTGCCGCTGCCCGTGCTGCTCCCGCTCCTCGGCGCGGCCCTGACCCTCGCCTTCCGCCGGTCCCCGCGCCTGCAGCGGAGCGTCAGCATCGCCGTGCTCGCCGCCGTCGTCGCGGTCGCCGGCGTCCTCGTGTGGCAGACCGACGCCAACGGCCCGCAGGTGCTGTGGCTCGGCGCGTGGCAGGAGCCCCTCGGCATCTCGCTCGTCGCAGACCGCCTCAGCGCCCTCATGCTCCTCGTCTCGGGCATCGTCACGCTGCTCGTGCTCGTCTTCGCCATCGGGCAGGGCCAGGCCGACAGCGACGACGAGAGGGAGAGCGAGACCCCGCTCACGATCTTCCACCCGACCTACCTCGTGCTCTCGGCCGGCGTCGCCAACGCGTTCCTCGCCGGAGACCTCTTCAACCTCTTCGTCGGCTTCGAGATCCTCCTCTTCAGCTCGTACGTCCTCATCACGCTCGGCGGCTCGGCCGCGCGCATCCACGCGGGCACGACGTACGTCGTCGTCAGCCTGCTCAGCTCCGCGCTCTTCCTCGTCGCCATCGCCGCCGCGTATGCCGCGACCGGCACCGTCAACCTCGCCCAGCTGGCGATCCGCATCGGCGACCTCGCCCCCGGCGTCGCGCTCGTGCTCCAGCTCTCGCTGCTCACGGCGTTCGCCATCAAGGCCGCCGTCTTCCCGATGTCGGCGTGGCTGCCAGACAGCTACCCGACCGCGCCGGCGCCGGTCACGGCCGTCTTCGCCGGCCTGCTGACGAAGGTCGGCGTCTACGCGATCATCCGCACCCAGACGCTGCTCTTCCCGGACTCGCCGTTGCAGGGACTGCTCATGTGGGCCGCGCTGCTCACCATGGTCATCGGCATCCTCGGCGCCGTGTCCCAGTCGGGCCTCAAGAGGATCCTGTCGTTCACGCTCGTCAGCCACATCGGCTACATGATCTTCGGCATCGCGCTGGCGACGCCAGAGGGCACCGCCGGTGCGATCTTCTACGTCGCGCACCACATCACGATCCAGACGGCGCTCTTCCTCATCACCGGCCTCGTCGAACGTCTCGCCGGCACGACGTCGCTCGACCGTCTCGGCGGCCTCGCCGTCGCTTCCCCCGTGCTCGCGACCCTCTTCTTCGTCTCGGCGATGAACCTCTCGGGCATCCCGCCGCTCTCCGGCTTCCTCGCCAAGGTCGGGCTGCTCAACGCCGGGATCGAGCTCGGCACCCCGCTCGCCTGGTTGCTCGTCGTCGGCGGCGTCGTCACGAGCCTGCTCACCCTCTACGCCCTGACCAAGGTCTGGAGTCAGGCGTTCTGGCGCACGCTCGCCGACGCCCCGCGCTCGACCGAGACGGCAGCCACCATCGAGGCGGGCACCCGCGACGTCGAGCCGGGCGCCGACCCCGCCGGCACCGTCCTCGTCGACACCGTCCGCGTCGACACCGGCCCCCGAGCGCTGCCCCGCACCATGCTCGGAGCCACCGCCGCCATGACGGTCGTCGGGCTGCTCATCACCGTCGTCGCCGGACCGCTCTTCGCCTACACCCAGCGTGCGGCCACCGACCTCATGAGCCGCGAGCCCTACATCACGAGCGTCCTTCCCGTGGAGGTCCGCCGATGACCGACATCAGGACGGCCACGGCCCCGCGCGAGCCCGAGTCGCCGCGCCGTCGGCGGCGGGTGCTGCAACCGCGTGCCGTTGCGACGATCGCCCTCGCCTGGGTGCTGCTGTGGGACCGCCTCACGTGGGGCAACGTCGTCAACGGCGTCCTCGTCGGCCTGCTCGTGACGTATGCGTTCCCACTCCCCTCGATCGAGTTCCAGGGGCGGCTGCGACCGCACCGCGTGCTCCTGCTCATCGCGCACTTCCTCGTCGACCTCGTCGGCGCCTCGTGGCAGGTCATGCGGCTCGCCTTCGGGCGTCGGCGCCTGCGCAACGCCGTCATCGAGGTGCAGCTGCGCTCGCGATCGGACTTCTACCTCACCCTGACCGCCGAGCTCGTGGCCCTCGTGCCCGGCTCGGTCGTCGTCGACGCCCGGCGCTCGACGTCGGTGCTCTACCTGCACCTGCTCGACGTCAGGGGCGAAAGCGCCATCGAGGCACAGCGGGCCCACGTCCTCGCGATCGAGCGGCGCGTCGTCCGAGCCCTCGGGTCCCGTGAGGAGATCGCGGCGCTCGAGGCGGGCGGTCCGCGGCCGGTGGCAACCGGCTCGGCGAGCGCCCCTCGGGGTGCAGGCGACCACCTCGACGCCACCGAGGGCCCGGACCTCGACGACACCAGCCCCCGCGACGGGGAGGAGCGCCCGTGACCATCGTCCTCGGCATCTCGCTCGCCATGCTCGGCGCCGCGGCGGCGCTCGTCCTCGTGCGCCTCTTCCGTGGCCCGAGCAACCTCGACCGCATCATCGCCGCCGAGATCCTCCTCGTCATCGTCATCGCCGGTGTCGCGCTCGAGTCGGCCCGTCAGCGGAGCACGACCTACCTGCCGCTGCTCATGATCCTCGGCCTCGTCGGCTTCGTCGGCGGCGTCGCCGTCACCCGCTTCATGTCCCGTGACTCCGACGAGCACGACGCCGTCGAGGTGGACCACCCGGAGCCACGACAGCAGCCCGAGGGGTGGGAGCAGTCATGACGTGGTCGTCCGCCCTCGACGTCGCCGGAGCCGTGTGCCTCCTGCTCGGCTCGTTCCTCTGCATGGCCGGGGCCGTCGGCCTCATCCGCTTCCCCGACACGCTCTCCCGCCTGCACGCGGCGACGAAGCCGCAGACCCTCGGCCTCATCCTCATCCTCGCCGGGCTCGCCCTGACGCTACGCACGTGGGCGGCGGTCACGACGCTCGTCCTGCTCGCCGCGACGCAGTTCTTCACCTCCCCGGTGTCCGCACACCTCGTCGCCCGGGCGGCCTACCGCAACCGCCTCGTCGACCCCGAGACCCTCGAGGTCGACGAGCTGTCCGAGGCCCTTGACCGCTCGGGTCAGGACCCCGCGCCCTGACCTCGAGGCTTCCACACGGCATACGCCCTCGTGGTTGACCTCAAGCACGCTTGAGCTCCTGCGGTCGGCCCCGTGACCGTGACGAAAAATGGCATGAGGCATACCCGCGCCGAACGTACGATGAACCAAGTGATCTCGCTGCCCCACGCCGACCCCGGCACTCCCGACCTGACCAGCCCGACGGCCTACCTCCGCTGGGTCGGCAAGGGCCAGTGGCGCACCCTCGTCGTCGCCATCGCCTTCGGCATCGTGTGGCTCGTCAGCCAGGCACTCTTCCCCGCCGCGATGGGCAAGGCCATCGACGAGGGCATCATCGGTGGCGACCCGGGCTCACTCCTGCAGTGGTGCGGCATCCTCATCGGTCTCGTGACCGTCAGCGCCCTGTCCGGCGCGATGCGGCACAAGTACGCCGTCGCCAACTGGATGCAGGGCGCCTTCCGCTCGGCCCAGCTCATCGGTCACAAGGCGGCTGACACCGGTGAGGCCCTGTCGCGCTCGGTCCCGACCGGCGACGTCGTCGCGACGGTCAGCTCCGACGCGATGCGCATCGGTGGGCTCTACGACGTGTCAGCCCGATTCGCCGGCGCCGTCGTGTCCTACGTCGTCGTCGCGCTCATCCTGCTCGGCGCCTCGACCCCGCTCGGCCTCGTCGTCCTCATCGGCGTCCCGGTGCTCGTCGCCTGCCTCACCTTCATCGTCCGCCCGCTCCAGGCGCGCCAGCTCGCCCAGCGCGAGGAGTCCGGCAAGCTCATCGGGCTCGGCGCCGACACCGTCGCCGGGCTGCGGGTGCTGCGCGGCATCGGCGGCGAGCACACGTTCCTGAGCAGGTATGCCGTCCAGTCGCAGTCCGTGCGCCAGGTGGGCAACCGGGTGGCCGGCTACCAGGCAGCGCTCGACGCCGCACAGGTGCTGCTGCCCGGGCTCTTCGTCCTCGTCGTCGTGTGGCTCGGGGCACGCTTCGCCATCGCCGGCGAGATCACGGCCGGGCAGCTCGTCGCCTTCTACGGCTACACCGCCTTCCTCGTCATCCCGCTCCGCACGGCGACCGAGATGGTCGACCGGGCGACCCGCGCCCACATCGGTGCCCGCAAGCTGACGAAGATCCTGCGCATCCAGCCCGACCACGTCGAGACGCCGGACGCCCAGCCGCTGCCCACCGGGCCCGCCCGCCTCTACGACCCGCGCAGCGGCGTCACCATCGAGCCCGGCCGGTTCACCGTCGTCGTGTCTGCGCGCCCGGAGGAGTCCGCGGCCCTCGCCGACCGACTCGGCCGCTTCGGTGTCGGAGAGACGGACGTTCGGCTCGACGGCACGCGCCTCGCCGATGCCTCGCTGGCCGAGGTGCGCCGCCGGGTCGTCGTGTCCGAGACCGACCCCCGCCTCTTCACCGGCACGCTGCGCGACGAGCTCGACCCGTGGGGTGACCACGACGACGCCTCGATCCTCGACGCCCTGTCGGTGGCGAGCGGCGACGACGTGCTCGAGGCGCTGCCCGGCGGCCTCGACAACGAGGTCGAGGAGCGCGGCCGGGCCTTCTCCGGCGGCCAGCGCCAGCGGCTCGCCCTGACCCGCGCCCTCCTCACCCAAGCCGACACCCTCGTGCTCGTCGAGCCGACGAGCGCCGTCGACGCCCACACCGAGGCCCGCATCGCCGGTCGCCTCACCGCGGCGCGCGCCGGACGCACGACGGTCGTCATGTCGGCCAGCCCGCTCATCCTCGACCAGGCCGACCACGTCGTCTTCCTGCGCGAGGGCAAGGTCGCCGCATCCGGCACCCACGGTCGTCTCATGGCCGACGAACCCGACTACCGACGCACCGTCGTCCGAGGAGAGGAGGACTGATGTCGCTGACACCAGCGCCGTCCACGCGCACCCTTCCCGTGGCCGACATGGACTCGGTCAAGGACCACACCCGCGGCCTGCTCCGCCGCCACCGCGGCAGCCTGCTCACGGTCATCGGCCTGCATGCCGTCGCCGCGTGCGCCGCCCTCGTGGCGCCCCGCGTCATCGGCCTGCTCGTCGACGAGATCAGCCACGGCCGGTCGCTCGAGGTCGTCAACCGGCTCGCCCTCTGGATCGCCGGCGCGGTCGTCGTCCAGACCGTCGTCACGTGGTTCGCGCGGCGCGCCTCGTTCGTCATGGGCGAGACGATCTTCGCCGAGCTGCGCGAGCAGTTCATGGGGCGCGTCGTCGAGCTGCCCCTGTCGACCGTCGAGCGCGCCGGCACCGGCGACCTCGTCTCGCGCACGACGAACGACGTCGAGGCCCTCTCGCACGTCATCCGCTTCGGCATCCCGTCGATCTTCGTCGGCGCCGTCACGACGACGATCACGGTCGTCGCGGCCTTCCTCACCGGCTGGCAGGTGGCGCTCGCCATCGTCGTCGGCGTGCCGATCCTCGTGCTCTCGACGCGCCGCTACCTGCGGTACGCGCCCGACGGCTACCTGCGCGAGCGCGCGACGTACGCCGTGCTCAACGGTGTCGTCACCGAGTCGGCCGACGGCGCCCGCACCGTCGACGCCCTCGGCCTGCGCAGCCGCCGGCGGCAGCGCATGGACGACGCCCTGCACGACTGCTATGACGCCGAGCTCTACACGCTGAAGCTGCGGATGCGGTGGTTCCCCTCCGTCGAGTTCGCCTTCTTCGCTCCCGTCGCCGTCACCCTCCTCTGGGGCGGCTACCTCATCTCGCGCGACGTCGCGACGGCCGGCACCGTCACGGCGGTGGCCCTCTACGTCCAGCAGATGGCCGGGCCGCTCGACGAGCTCATCTCGTGGCTCGACGAGATCCAGGTCGGTGCGACCTCGCTCGCCCGCGTCATCGGCATCGCCGACGTCCCGGCCGACCGCGCCGCGACGGGCGAGGAGCCGGAGGACGACCACCTCGAGGTCGAGGACGTCCACTACTCCTACCGCGCGGGTCGTGACGTGCTGCGTGGCGTCTCGCTCGACCTCCAGCCCGGCGAGCGCCTCGCCATCGTCGGTCCCTCCGGAGCAGGCAAGTCGACGCTCGGGCGGCTCATGGCCGGGATCGACGGCCCGCGCCAGGGCCGCGTCGACGTCGGCGGGGTCCGCCTCGTCGACCTCGAGCTCGCCCAGCTGCGCGGCCAGGTCGCGCTCGTGACGCAGGAGCACCACGTCTTCGTCGGCTCGCTCGAGGACAACCTGCGTCTCGCCCGCCCCGAGGCCTCGCGCGAGCAGCTGCTCGAGGCCCTCGCGGCCGTCGACGCGCGCAGCTGGGCGCTCGAGCTGCCAGACGGGCTCGACACCGTCGTCGGCTCCGGTGGGCACCGGCTCACCGAACCGCAGGCGCAGCAGCTCGCCCTCGCACGGCTCGTCCTCGCCGACCCGCACACACTGGTCCTCGACGAGGCGACCTCGCTGCTCGACCCGCGTGCAGCCCGTCACCTCGAACGATCGCTCGCCGCGGTCGTCGACGGCCGCACCGTGGTCGCCATCGCGCACCGGCTCATGACCGCGCACGACGCCGACCGCGTGTGCGTCGTCGAGGACGGACGGATCAGCGAGATCGGCTCGCACGACGAGCTGCTCGAGGCCGACGGGGCGTATGCCGCCCTGTGGCGCTCATGGCGCGACGAGCCGCAGCCCGCCCGCTGACAGCCGCTGGGACGAGCCGGCACCAGACCCCACCAGGCGGCACCGCATGACGACGGGGCCACTCGACGACCACGTCGAGTGGCCCCGTCGTCACTGCGTCCGGAAGGCGGTCTCGACAACTTCCGCAAATAAGCGACAGAAGCCGTAACCCCCCTCGGCCTGCGTCGTTGTCAGCGCGGTGCCGGGCTGTTTCTCGACCGGTTGCTAGCCCGCACCGTCGGGTGGGGCCGTCTCTGAGGGGTGACGGCCTCACCCTCCCTCATCTCCCGGTCGGGTGCGCCCGACCCGACCGGTCAGGGGTACCACAGGCTCCCGGTGACGGCCGAGAAGAGCAGGAGCGGCACTCGCTGGGGTCGTCCGGTCGTGTGTGCACCTGCGGGGGCCAGGGCACCGTCGACCGCACCCGGCAGGGTCGCGGCCCGACAGCCCGGACGCGCTCAGGCGTCGACGAGTCGGTAGGCCTCGCCCTGGGCCGGGCGCCGGTCGGCCTCGCCGCGCACGGGCCACAGCGACACGGCCCGCTCGGCCTGCGCCGTGATGGTCAGGCTCGGGTTGACCCCGAGGTTCGCCGAGACGGCCGATCCGTCGAGCACGTGCAGGCCGGGGTAGCCCCACACCCGCTGGTACGGGTCGACGACCCCGTGCTCCGGCGAGTCCGAGATGACCGCCCCGCCGAGGAAGTGCGCCGTCATCGGGATGTCGAGGACCTCGCCGACCGACGACCCGGGCCAGGCCCGCTCCCCCGTCGTGCGCTCGAGCCGCGCCGCCATGGCGCGCACGGCCTCGTTGCCCTCGGGGATGTAGGTCGGGTTGGGTTCGCCGTGGCCCTGCGTCGAGGTCAGGTGCCACCCGAGGAGGCCGCGCCGGCGGCGCACCTTGATCGAGTTGTCGCTGCTCTGCATGACGAGGGCGATGACGGTGCGCTCGCTCCAGCGCCGGCTCGACAGCGACCGGGCGAAGACCCACGGGTGGCGCGCGACGGTGCCGGCGAAACGCACCCAGCGGGGGACGCGTCCGCCGCCGTCGACCTGCATGACGGCGAGCGCTCCCATGAGGTTGGACCCCTTGCCGTAGCGGCAGTTCTCGACGTGCGTCGTGTCGTTGACGTGGAAGCTCGACGTGATCGCCACGCCTCGTGTCAGGTCGACGCCGTCGGGCACCCGCGCCGTCATCGCCCCACCCAGGGCCTCCGAGTTCGTGCGGGTCAGCTCCCCGAGCGTGTCCGACAGGCGCGGCAGCCCCCGCCCCTCGGGCTCGGCCTTCATGGCCTGGAGCAGCTGGGCCGTGCCCCACGCCCCTGCCGCGACGACGACCTGGCCGGCCGTGACGGTGCGCTCCCCCGCCCGACGCCGACCCCACGACCCGCTGCGGACGGTCGTGACGGCATACCCCTGCTCCGGCGCGGCCGGGTCGAGCGGCCGCACCCGGGTCACCGTGCGCAGCGGCTCGATGCTGACACCGCGTCGCTCGGCGAGCGCGAGGTAGTTCTTGACGAGGGTGTTCTTGGCACCGACGCGGCACCCGACCATGCAGTTGCCGCACTCCGTGCACCCGGTGCGGGCCGGCCCCTCACCGCCGAAGTAGGGGTCGGGGACGCGCTTGCCCGGCTCGCCGAAGAAGACGCCGACCGGGGTCTTGCGGAACGTCTCGCCGACACCGAGGTCGGTGGCCGTGTCGCGCATCAACTGCTCGACCGGGCCGTGGCACGGGTTGACGGTCACCCCGAGCATGCGCTGGGCCGTCGCGTAGTGCGGCGCGAGCTCGGCCTGCCAGTCGGTGATGTGCCCCCACTGGCGGTCGCGGAAGAACGGCGCCGGCGGCACGTAGAGGGTGTTGGCGTAGTTGAGCGACCCACCACCGACGCCGGCGCCCGCGAGGACGAGGCAGTCGGGCAGTCGGTGGATGCGCTGGACCCCGAAGAGGCCGAGGCGCGGTGCCCAGAGGTAGCGGCGCACGTCCCAGCTCGTCCGGGCGAAGTCGTCGTCCTCGAAGCGGCGGCCCGCCTCGTAGACGTGGACGCCGTAGCCCTTCTCGGCGAGACGCAGCGCGGCCACGGACCCGCCGAAGCCGGACCCGATGACGACGACGTCGTGGTCGTGGTCGTGGTCGTGGTCGGTCTTCATGGACGTCAGGCTAACGGTCCGAACACCCCTAGGCTACCGACAGTAAGTTCCTTGCGACGGCTGGGCGAGTGTCCGGGCGCGTGGTCGGCCGCGTGTAGAGTGGCCTCCCGTGGAGGGGAGAACTGAGTCGTCGGACCGCGCCGTGGAACTGTCCATCGTGGTCCCCTGCTACAACGAGGAGGCGACCCTCGAAGCCCTCTACTCGGCCCTCGTCAACGAGTTGTCCGACCGGGTCGGCTCCTGGGAGATCCTGCTCGTCGACGACGGCAGCCGCGACGACACGCGCCTGCTCGCGGGATCGATGGCGACGTCGGACCCACGGGTGCGAGCGTTGGGCCTGAGCCGCAACTTCGGCAAGGAAGCGGCTATGTACGCCGGGTTGCAGGCGGCGCGCGGACGGTTCGTCATCATCATGGACGCCGACCTCCAGCATCCGCCGGAGCTCATCCCGGCGATGCTCGACTACGGACGTCGGGGCTGGGACCAAGTCGTCGCCCGACGCACGCGAGGCCAGGAGAAGGTCGTCCGCAAGAGCGTGTCCCGCCTCTACTACCGCCTGGTCAACGGCCTCATGGAGGTCCGCCTGACCGACGGCGCCGGGGACTTCCGTCTCATCAGCCGCCGCTGCGTGGACGCCCTGCTCCAGCTCGGTGAGGTGCACCGCTTCTCCAAGGGCATGTTCGCGTGGGTGGGCTTCTCCCAGATGGAGATAAAGTACGACGACGTCGCGAGCTCTCGTGACGGGTCGACGTGGACCATGCGCTCGCTGTTCAACTACGCGATCGAAGGTGTGCTGTCGTTCAACAGCAGACCGCTCCGTCTGGCCATCTGGATGGGCGTGATCGTCATCTGCATCACCGTCGCATACTCGATGTGGATTCTCCTGGCGGCCCTCATCAACGGCGTCGACACCCCAGGTTACGTGACGACCATCGCGATCAGCTCTCTCATGGGCGGGGTCCAGCTGCTGACGCTCGGGATCATCGGAGAGTATGTCGGCCGGATCTTCAACGAGACCAAACGACGCCCGATCTTCCTGCTCTCCTACGACAGCCAAGGGTCCATGGCGAGCCCCCAGATCGCGCCACACGCGTTCGACGGGTCGCTCGATGAGGAGCCCGAGGTCGTCGACCTGGCCGAGACCGGCCACACGTCGACATGAGGGCGATGATCGACGAGCACTTCCGTCCCCTGATGCGGTTCGCGCTGGTCGGAGTGCTCAACACGGGGGTCTACTACGGCATCTACCTGCTCCTCGTCCAGGTCGCCCCATACCTCGTCGCCCACGTCGTGGGCTGGTTCGTCTCCATCAGTTTCTCCTTCCTCATGAACTGTCGATTCACCTACCACGTCAGGCCGACGTGGAAGAGATACCTGCTCTTCCCGCTCTCCAACCTCCCGAACATCCTCTTCACCTCGGTGGGGGTCGTGGGGCTCGTCGAGCTGCTTCACGTCAACGTGCGGCTCGCGCCTCTGATCGCGGGGATCTGCGCCATCCCGTTCTCGTACCTGCTAGGAAGCCATCTCATGCGTGACCGCGACCCGTTCAGTGACGTCGAAGCGTCGGCGGACGGCGCCGTGGTCGGAACGACCAGGTGAACCCGATCGTCTGGCGCGGGCCGGCGGAGCGGCTGCCGCGGCTGCTCGAGGTCGCGGTCCTGGCCGTCATCGTCGTGACCTTCGGCGTGCTGGCCGACCTGTTCCCCTACAGCGGGGACGACTGGGCCTGGGGCTCGCAGATCGGCGTCGACCGGCTGTCGACCTTCTTCGCCGACTACAACGGCCGCTACGCCGGCAACCTCGCCGTCCTCGTCCTCACGAGGTCGAGTGCCGCGATGGCGGTGACGATGGCCCTGGCGGTGGCAGCGGCCGCCTTCCTCGTCCTGCACCTCGCTCGTTTCCGGACGCTCACCGGATACGTGCTCGTCTATGCGCTCCTGCTCGCGACCCCTGTCGACGTCTGGCGCCAGGGCATCGTCTGGACCTCGGGTTTCAGCAACTACATGCTCGCGACGCTTTCCATGCTGGGCGTCATGGTGGCCCTCCGGTCTGCGCTGACGCGGACCTCCAACCGCCCCACTCACCCCGTCCTGCGGGGTATCGCGCTCTTCCTGCTCGCCTTCGTCGGCCAGCTCTTCATCGAGCACGTGACGATCCTCGTCGTCGCCGTCACGGGTGGGTGCGTCCTCTGGTCGGTCGTCACGCGTCGAGGCGTCGGGGCGTCCCTGTGGTGCCTCTTCGTGGGCGCGGTGCTCGGGGCCGCCGCCATGTTCTCGAACGGCGCGTATCGTCGCGCCTTCTCAGGCGCGGATGGCTACCAGAAGATCGGGTCGCAGGGCGGGAGCCGAACGGAGCAGATGCTCACCTCGCTCGACACGATCATCGGGACATACGGCGTCGCTCTCAACACCGCACTCAACGTCGTCCTGTTGGGTCTGCTGGGCCTGGTGGCGGCACGCCGAGCGACTCACGCGAGCCGGGCCACCGCCCGACTCTTCTTCGGCGCCATCGGCGTGGTCGCCCTCTTGGCCGCTGTCCTCGTCGTGTGGTGGGTGCCACACGACGCGTCCGCTCTTACGTCGGGAGGAATCGCCAGTCTGGTGCTCGTGCTCGTGACGATGGCGTGTGCCATGGTCACCGTGGAGGACCACGAGGACCGGCGGCTCCTGCTGTTCGTCACCATTGGCTTCGTCCTCCTCATCGCGCCGCTCCTGGTGGTGAAGCCGCTCGGGCCCAGGTGCTTCGTTCCCTCGTACGTCCTTCTCCTCGTGGCGGTCGCCGTGCTCGCACGCGTCGGCCTGCGACACCTGGGCCGCGTCCCCGCTCGGGCCTCGGCCTACATCCTCGTCGCCGCTGCGGCGGTCATCGGGGTCACGGCCTTCGTCGTCCGCTACGAGATCTACCACCGCATCGACGAAGCCTCCGCGGCGCGACAGGCGACCGCTCGGACGGCCGTGGCGGATGGCGCGTCGCGCGTCGTGCTCAGGCACCTACCGTACGGCGGGCGGTGGGTCCATGCCCCCGACCCCGACTTCGAGCCGTGGGAGACGCGCTACAAGCTCTTCTACGACCTGCCGGCGTCCCTGGCGATCACCGTCAAGTAGTCGCCAGGGCGTGCACACCGTGCATGTCGGCCGCCGCGCAGGCGTTCCTCCTGGGGTCAGGGACGCAATGCCCTCGTCACCGCTGAGGCCACCTCGGGGTAGAGCGTCATGGAGTACTGCGTCGTCATGTGCCCGTGATCGAAGTACGTGATCAGACCCCCGACGACGGCGGGACACCTGCCGGACTTGCACAGCAGGCTGGTGGCATCCAGGGTGCTCACCGCTCCTGCTGGAAACCCACCCTGGAGTGCTGCTGAGGTCAGAGGGTCGGGTTCGAGGCCCTTGTCCACGTCGATTCCGCACCGCGTGAGGTCGTCCGCGTAGCGGGCCACGCAGTCCGGCACATTTCCTCCCGCGTCGGGGGTGTCGCGAATGACGAGCACCCGCAGGCCTTGGCGAACGAAGCCCTCGAGCACACGTCGGTAGGCCTGCTGCGCCACCGCCGTCTTACGGTTGGCGGGCACACCGACCAGCGGTTGGAGCGTACGGTCCGACATGACCACGAGGTCGTAGCCGCCCGAGTTGATGCGCTGACGAGTCCAGTCGTTCCACGCTCGGCAGTTCGCCCCGATCTCGGGCGGGTTGAAGGAGATGGGCACGTCTACCGAGTAGCACTCGGAGGTGAGGTAGGTGTCGATCCGCCATCCGCGTTCGCGGGCCAGGCTGTGCAGCGGGGGAAACCAGGCACCCGCGTGCGAGTTGCCGTACAGGGCGATCCGCACGGGGGTCGAGCGTGGGCCGTAGCCGCACACCTTTCGTCGGGTGAACGGGCGTTCGTTCCAGCAGCCGTCGGAGTAGACCTCGGGTTTGTCCTTGGCAGCCGCGACCGGCGAGGTCAGCAATGGCATGTCGCGGGTGGCGCAGGCAGCGGTGCGGAAGAAGTCTGCACCCACGCACCTCGCCGAAGGGTCGACGACGACGGTCGCGGCAGACTCAGTGACCCGCTGGGCGTGCCACAGGGCGAGGCCCGCGAGGCCGGCCGAGAGCGCGAGGCAGGCCCCGAGCAGCACGAAGGAGCGCCTGACGCTCTGAGTCAGCTTCGGCGCGAGGCGGAACGGCTCCTCGACCCAGCGTTTCGACAGGCCCGACAGGCAGAGCACACCGGCGATCAGGACGCACTTTTGCCACGCCCGCATGTCGTCCTCGTCGAGCACGAACGGCGCGATCACGATCGCGGGCCAGTGCCACAGGTAGACCGAGTACGAGACGTCGCCGAGCCACTGGACGTGACGCCCGGACCAGAGCCGCCGTGGACCAGTTCGGAGGTCGTCGGACCTTGCCGCGATGACCGCCGCAGCTCCCAACGTGGGCACCAGTGCCGCGACACCCGGAAAGGAGGTCTCGACGGTGAACGCCACGGCGGACCACAGAATGGCGGCCAGGCCTCCCCAGACGAGCAGGGAGCGGACGACGGCGCCCCGGGCGCGAAGGCCGGCGTGGACCGCCGCAGCGACCGCCGCCCCGACCCCGAGCTCCCACACCCGGGTCGTGGTGACGAAGTAGGCCTGACCGGCATCCTCGCGGGTGAACCAGGCCGAGAAGGCAAGGGACACGAGGCTGACGACGCCGATCACCAGCAGCGGTGGGAAGCGGAACGAGAGCCCGCGGCGACGGCACACGAGCAGGGCCAGGCCGATGAGCACTGGCCAGACGACGTAGAACTGCTCCTCCACCGACAGCGACCAGTAGTGCTGGGTCGGCGACTGCAGCTGGTCGGTCGCGAGATAGTCGGTCGAGGTCAGGGCGAGCAACCAGTTCTCGACGTAGAACGCCGAGGCGAGGACCTCCTTCGCCACCCGCTCATGGACCGTCTGGGGAAGCCAGACGATGCTCGCCGCGAGCGTCGTCACGAGCACGAGGGTGGCCGCTGGGATGAGCCGTCGGATGCGACGAGACCAGAAGGAGAAGAGATCTTCGGCGCTACGGATCGGACGTTCGAGGAGGTGGAGCGTGATGAGGAAGCCGGAGATCACGAGGAAGACGTCGACCCCGACGTAGCCTCCGGTGAGGCGCTGCGGCCAGGAGTGGTAGACCACGACGAGCGCGACTGCGACGGCGCGCAGCGCCTGGATGTCCCTGCGCGGTTGCGCGACCTGAGCGGAGATCTCTCGGGGGCTGGTGACGACGTCCTCGGCGTCGCCGACGATCGCCACACTCGGTCTGTCGGGCAGTGCCAAGGGATCTACTCCGGATTGCTGGTACTCCTGTGCGGGCTGTGCCCCTGCCCACCGCGAAATGACCCAGACAAACTAACGCACGAACCTGCCGGAGACCGATTCGCCGGGCTGGGGGGCGCTCGCGAGCACAGGCTCCGCTCAGACAACGGCCCATAGGATGGGCCGACCCTCCTCGACCGGAAGAGAACCTGCGTGCCCTCCGCCGCTCCCCTGCTGACCGTCATCTGCAATGTCCACAACGACGCCGCACGGCTCCCGAGGGCCGTCGGGTCGGCCCTCGCCGCGTGCGAGGGACCCGACGTCGAGGTCCTCGTCGTCGACGACGGCTCGACCGACGACACCGGCGCCGTCGCCGACCGGCTGGCCGCCGAGGACGATCGCGTACGCGTCGTGCACCGTGGCGTCAACGACGGCGCCCCGGGGGCGCCGCGCAACCTCGGCCTCGACGAGGCCCGCGGGGACTGGGTGGCCTTCGTCGACAGTGACGACACGTACGTCGCGGGTTCCCTGCGCCGGCTCCTCGAGGCCGCGGTCGCCCAGGACGCCGACGTCGCGGCCGGCGCCGTGGCCCGCTACAACGAGCGGACCGACCGCGTCACACCGCTTCCGGCGACCGGCTACACCACGGGGCCGGTCGACCCGCTGTCGCCCGGCTCACCCCTGTGGCAGGACACCATCGCCGTCGCGAAGGTCATGCGGCGGGCGCTGCTCGACGAGGAGGCGATCCGCTTCCCGGAGGGCATCCTCTACGAGGACCAGCCCTTCACCGTGGCGCTCTGGTCGACGGCGCGACGGGTCGCGACCCTCGACGAGGTCGTCTACCACTGGTACGTCAACAACGTCGCGGGCGAGGAGTCGATCACCGCGCGACGCCACGAGATCGCCAACGTCCACGACCGCCTCGCCGCCAACCGGGCCATCGACGTCCAGTTGACCGGCCGGCCGGACCTCGCGTCGGCCAAGCTCGACAAGTTCGTCCGACACGACCTGTCGCTCTACGGCAAGGACCTGGACTCCCGGGACGCCGACTACCGGACGGCCTTCCTCGCAGCGGTGCGGGACTACCTCACCGAGCTGCCCACCGAGCTGCGTGAGGGTCTCGACCAGCCCTACCGCCTCGCGGTCCGCGAGCTCGTCGACGGCAGCTCCGAGAGCGCCGTGGCCGCCTGCCTCTTCGCCTATCGCCGCCTCCACGTCGACCGCCCGCTCGCGTTGCGCGCCGACCGGTGGTGGTGGCCGTACCGACCCGCGGGCGAGGCGTCTGCCGACCACGACCTGACGTCGGTCGTCGCGACGGAGCATGCCCGGCGAGGCCGCATCTGGACGGCCACCTGTCGCGAGGTGCACGTGGTGCAGGGCGCCCTGCACCTCTCCGGCACGGTCGTCGACGGGGACGGCGCCATCGGTGCGCACGCGCGTCTCGCCGTCTCGCTCGTCGATCGTGACAGCAGCGCACGCCTGTCCTCGGCCGTCGCACGGCTGCGCCGCGACGGCGCCTTCGACGCGGTCCTCGAGCTGCCGTCACGCGGCGCGGTCGCGACACCTGCCACTGCATGGGACGTCAGGGTCGACGTCGTGGGTGCGCTGCGCAGCCGGCTCCCGGTGCGGACCCGCAAGCCACACCCCGTCGAGCTGCCCACGACCGTCGGACTCCCGTCGCTCGACGGCATCGAGGCCTACCGCACGCGCAACGGCAACCTGTCGCTCCGGCCGTCCAGCGACCGTGCGGGCCCGGCCGGCGACGCCGGCTGAGCCCGCGGCCGTCAGCGGCTCACAGCCGCGGGCTGGTCCTTCTTCGGGCGGCCAGGCTCACCCTGGCGGGCCTTGTCGAGCTCCTCGATGGCCGCAGTGACGCGGGCGCAGCACTGGCCGTCACGCATCGGGAACGTCGCGTCGATGCGGCTCTGGAAGTCCGGGCGGGCGGCATACCCGTTGTCGGCGATGTCGACGACGGCCGCGACAGCGGCCTCGACGTCCTCGACGACCGGCCCGAAACCGTCACGGGGGTACTGGAAGTAGCCGGCCCGGCCGACGTGCCCGCCGGCCATGACCCGCTGCGCGTCGAACTGGAAGTAGACGACGGGGCGGTCCATGTAGGCGGCGTTGAACGCCATCGACGAGTAGTCGGTGACGAGCACGGCGGACCGCGCGAAGTACTCCTGCACGTCAGCGCCGTCGAAGGACAGGCGCAGCACCGAGTCGGGCAGGTCCATCTTGGCCAGGACCGGCTGGATGTTCGGGTGCGGCAGGAACGCCACGGTGCGCCCGGTGCGGGCGGCGAGCTCGGTCAGTTCCGGGCTGCGCAGGAAGGCCGTCCACGCCTTGGCGTACTCGGTCTCGAAGAAGTGCGAGTCGATGACGCGACGCTGGCTGCCCGGCTTGAGTGGCGGGACGAGCCAGTTGCGCCAGGTCGGTGCGACGAGGATGAGGTCGCACGCGTCGCCCTGGATCCGCTGCGCCTTGGCGTGCAGGCGGTCGAAGCGCGGCAGACCGGTGAGGGCCACCTCCTTGGCCGTGAAGACGTAGGGCGAGCCGTCACCCGCGATCGACTCGTACTCCCCCGGCGTCGACGTGACGAAGATGTCCATCTGCTTCGGGTTGAGCCAGCGGGACAGGTCGTCCTTGATGACGCCGTGCTGGAGGAAGGTGAACTTCCAGCGCGGGTCGATGTGCTTGAGGATGGCCGGCGGCCTCTGCACGGGCGCGTCGATGTGCGAGGAGATGAGGTGCCCGGCGTTGATCATGAGCAGCTTCCACCGCAGCGTGCCGTGGGCGACGAGGCGCGAGCCGTAGCCCTCGGCCTTGAGCCGCTTCCAGTCCGGGGTGTCCTTCTCGAGGACGAACCACGCGTTGACGTCCTCACGGTTGTCGCGCAGCCACCGGAAGAGGATCTCGCCCGAGTCGTTGGCGTCGTGGATGCGGTCCATGAGCACCCAGGCGCCCTCGAACTGCTTGCGCACCTGGGCCCGGGAGGCGAGCACGCGCACCGGGTCGACCTTGAGCCGGTCGAGAGCCTCGCGACGCCGCCGACCCGGACGACGGAAGCGGTTGGCGATCGCCCGGGCGCCCAGGGCACGCGTGCGGACGCCCTTCCAGGCCCCGAGCAGCTCGACTCGCGAGCCGTCGAGACGCAGCTCGAGGGTGCCCCGGGCATCGACCCAGAGGACGCGCTCCCACATGAGCGTGTCACCGAAGAACTCGATGGCGCGCGTCTTGGCGTAGCGCGGGGCCTTGAGCTCACCGCGCGAGTAGACCGCCTCCTCGGGCGGTTCGCCGATGTAGCGGTAGAGCACGCGCACCATGCGCTTGGTGCGGTCGTACTTGTCCGTCACGGCGTACGAGGTGTGCCAGTCCCGGCCGCGGAGGCCGTGCAGCAGGATGTCGCGCCAGTGCGGCTGGAACTTGCGGATCGTGAAGGAGTCGACGACGTCAGGCGCGAGCAGCTCGGCGATCTCGCCGAGGGTCTCGCGGAACGTCGCCGCGAGGTCACCACTGATGGCGGACGCCGAGTTGGCCATGGCGTCCTCGGACGAGAAGTACCAGGACAGCTCGTAGAGGATGACGTGCTGGACCCACATCGGGACGGCGCCGTGGCGGCGACGCGCCTCGCGGAGCAGCTCGAGGTAGCCGTCGCGGGGGACGGTCGAGTAGCGGCCCGTCGCGGAGATGCCGGTCTGCAGCGTCGAGCTCTGGTCGGCACGCTTGCGGTAGTAGTAGCACGCCGACCCGACGAAGCCGGTCTGCCGGCTGGGCGCCGCGAGCAGGTAGCGCACGGCGAAGTCGCCGTCCTCGAAGTTCGGGCGCAGCCCCGCGTTGAAGCGCAGGTCGCCGATGACGTCGCGGCGCATCAACGAGGTGGTCGAGCTACCCGGGATGTAGGAGGTCGCGACGTCGAGGTCGACGAGGCGGTCCTCGGCGTACATCTTCCAGCGCGGGTGCTTGCCGAGCTCGCCCGTGCCCTCGTTGCGCAGCACGACGTTGGCCGAGAGGAACTGGACCTCCGGGTGCGCGGCGGCGAAGGCGGCCATCGAGGCGAAGAACGTCGCGTTGACGGTGTCGTCGGGGTCGATGAAGGTGACCCACTCACCGGTGGCGCGCTCGAGGCCGGCATTGCGGGCTGCGGCCTGCCCGGCGTTCTCCTGGTGCAGCACGACGACCTCGCAGCGGGCGCGGGTGGCCCACTCCTCGAGGACGGCCCGCGAGTCGTCGGTCGAGCCGTCGTCGACGAGGACGAGTTGGAGTCGCGCGAGGTCGAAGGTCTGCGCCTCGATCGAGGCGATGTACTCCTCGAGGTAGCGCGAGACGTTGTAGACGGCCGAGACCACCGAGAAGAGTGGCCTGCCCGGACTCGGCAGGGTCACGTGCTCGGGAGTCGCCTCGGTCATGTCTGGTGCCTTTCCCGCACGGGGCGGCCTCGTGGCTCCCGTGCTCCGGTGGATCTGGTCTCGCGGCGGGAGTTCCCTGACGCCATCCCGGCCGCGCCACCCCGCTCGGGGCGATTGCCGCACAAATACTATCTGTCCCGAACGGGGGCCGTTCGGGACGCCGTAGCCGCCCCCGAGGGGACGGCTGGGCGCTCAGTTGCCGAGGTAGGGCGAGACGACGACCTCGACGCGCTGGAACTCCTTGACGTCGGAGTAGCCGGTCGTGGCCATGGCCCGCTTCAGGGCTCCGATGACGTTGGTGGCGCCGTCGGCCTGTCGGCCCGGGCCGAAGAGGATCTCCTCGAGGGAGGCCTGGGTGCCGAGCGCGATGCGCTCGCCGCGCGGCAGCTGCTGGTGGTGGGCCTCCGGGCCCCAGTGGTAGCCGCCGCCGGGGGCGTCGGTGGCCCGGGCGAGGGCCGCCCCGAGCATGACCGCGTCGGCGCCGCAGGCGACGGCCTTGACGATGTCGCCGGACGTGCCGACGCCGCCATCGGCGATGACGTGGACGTAGCGGCCACCCGACTCGTCGAGGTAGTCGCGGCGCGCGGCTGCGACGTCGGCGACGGCCGAGGCCATCGGGGCGTGGATGCCGAGGGCCGTGCGAGTCGTGTGCGCCGCGCCACCACCGAAGCCGACGAGGACACCGGCCGCGCCCGTGCGCATGAGGTGCAGGGCCGCCGTGTAGGACGCGGCGCCGCCGACGATGACGGGCACGTCGAGCTCGTAGATGAAGCGCTTGAGGTTGAGCGGCTCCGCGCGACCGGAGACGTGCTCGGCCGACACCGTCGTGCCACGGATGACGAAGAGGTCGACGCCGGCATCGACGACGGTCTTCCAGTGCTGCTGCGTGCGCTGCGGCGACAGGGCGCCGGCGACCGTGACCCCCGCCTCGCGCAGCTGGCGCAGCCGCTCGGTGATGAGCTCGGGCTTGATCGGCTCGGCGTAGATCTGCTGCATGCGCGCCGTGGCGGCCTCCGGCTCGATCTCGGCGATCTCACGCAGCTGCGCGGTCGGGTCCTCGTAGCGGGTCCACAGGCCCTCGAGGTCAAGCACCGGCAGGGCACCGAGCTTGCCGAGCACCGTCGCGCTCTCGGGCGAGACGACGGAGTCCATCGGCGCCGCCATGACCGGGATGTCGAAGTGGTAGGCGTCGATCTGCCACGACACCGAGACCTCCTCGGGGTCGCGCGTGCGCCGCGAGGGCACGACGGCGATGTCGTCGAAGGAGTAGGCGCGCCGTCCGCGCTTGCCTCGGCCAATCTCGATCTCGGTCACCGGCCGATCCTACCGACCCGGTCACGAGCGGACGTATGCCGTCCCGCGGGCTCCGCGGGACGGCATACGTCATCGGGTGGTGCGCCGGGTGGCCCGGAGCGCGGTGTCAGCCGATCGAGTAGTTGGGCGCCTCGACGATGCCCTGGATGTCGTGCGGGTGGCTCTCCTTGAGCGAGGCCGACGTGATGCGCACGAACTGGCCCTTGTCCTGCAGCTCGGGGATCGTGCGCGCGCCGACGTAGAACATCGACTGGCGCAGGCCACCGAGCATCTGGTGGGCGACGGCCGCGAGCGGACCACGGTAGGCCACGCGGCCCTCGATCCCCTCGGGCACGATCTTGTCGTCGGAGTCGACCTCGGCCTGGAAGTAGCGGTCCTTGGAGTAGGACTTCTTGCCCCGGCTGCTCATCGCGCCGAGCGAGCCCATGCCCCGGTAGGCCTTGAACTGCTTGCCGTTGACGAAGATCAGCTCTCCCGGGCTCTCCTCGCAGCCGGCGAGGAGCGAGCCGACCATCACCGAGTCGGCGCCGGCGACGATGGCCTTGGCGATGTCGCCGGAGTACTGGAGGCCACCGTCGGCGATGACCGGCACACCGGCCGGCTTGCACGCCTGGGCGGCGGCGTGGACCGCGGTGACCTGCGGGGCACCCACCCCGGTGACGATGCGCGTCGTGCAGATCGAGCCCGGACCCACGCCGACCTTGACGGCGTCGGCGCCGGCGTCGACGAACGCCTGGGCGCCTTCGCGGGTGGCGACGTTGCCGCCGATGACCTGGACGTGGCGGGTCGCGGGATCGCTCTTGAGGCGCGCGACCATCTCGATGAGCAGGCGCACGTGGCCGTGGGCGGTGTCGGCCACGAGCACGTCGACGCCGGCCTCGATGAGCGTGGTGGCGCGCTCCCACGCGTCGCCGAAGTAGCCGATGGCCGCACCGACCATGAGGCGGCCGTCGGCGTCGTTGCTCGCGTCAGGGAACTGCTCGCCCTTGACGAAGTCCTTGACCGTGATGAGCCCGGCGAGGTGGCCCTCGGAGTCGACGATCGGCAGGCGCTCGCGCTTGTGCTGGCGCAGCAGTGCCGTCGCCTCGTCGCGCCCGATGCCCACCGGGCCGGTGATGAGCGGCATCGGGGTCATGACGTCGCTCACGAGCGTCGTGGCCCACTCGGCGACGGGCGTGAAGCGCAGGTCGCGGTTGGTCACCATGCCGATGAGCTTCTTGTCGTCGCCGATGACCGGCAGACCCGAGACGCGGTACTCGCCGCAGATCGTGTCGAGCTCCTCGAGGGTGCGGTCGGGACCGATGGTGATCGGGTTGGAGATCATCCCGGTCTGGGTCCGCTTGACGAGGTCGACCTGGTAGGCCTGGTCCTGGATCGAGAGGTTGCGGTGGAGGACACCGAGACCACCCTGGCGGGCCATCGCGATGGCCATCCGGGCCTCGGTGACGGTGTCCATCGCCGCCGAGATGAGCGGGGACCGGATCGACAGCTCGCGCGTCAGGCGCGTCGTCGTGTCGATGTCGTTGGGGGCGAGGTCGCTGTAGCCCGGCAGGAGCAGGACGTCGTCGTACGTCAGCCCCATCGAGGCGAAAGCAGCGGGCACGTCAGACGATCCGAGGCTCATTGCCCGATTCTACGGGCTGCCGGGGGTGCGACCGAACGTGCCTCAGAGGGTGGGCACGACGGGCAGCGTGAGGGCGCCGACGACGTTCGCCGTCGTCGAGGCGGCGCCGTCGAGCGTGCCCGACAGGGTGTCGGTGAGGCCCTCGGTGCCGCTGGTGCCGCTGGTGCCGCCGGTGCCGCTGGTGCCGTCGCTCGTGCTGCCGGAGGTGCCGGAGGTGCCGGAGGTGCCGGACGATCCCGATTCGCTCGAGCCGCCCGTGGTTCCGGTCGGGCGCGGACGGACGGGTCCCGTCGGGCGCGTCTTGGACGCCGGGGCCGTGGGGGTGCTCGTGGCGAGCGTGGCCTGCGGGACGACCTCGGACGTGCCCGTCGGGGTGGGAGTCGGCGTGGCCGTCGGCGTCGCGGTCGCCTTCTTCCCGCCCTTGGTGCCGGCGGCAGGCTTCTTGCCGTTGTTCGTCGCCCGCGGCGTGCCGGTCTGGCCCCCGCCGGCCGCGGTGCCGCCCTGCGGGTTGCCGACCTGGCCCTTGCCAACCTGACCCTTGCCGACCTGACCGTTGCCGACCTGGCCCTTGCCGACCTGACCGTTCGCGACCGGACGACCGCCCGCCGCACCGGCGACGGCGCCGGGCATGCCGTTGATCCCCGCAGCAGCCGCGCGGCCCTGGGCGACGACCACCGCGGCGGGCAGCAGCACGATCGTGCCGTCCTCGGCGCGCGCGAGGACGAGTCCCTTGGCCTCGGTGGTGCCCGAGGTCTGCGGGAGGCCGAGTCGCGCGAGCAGCGCGCTGGGGCTGTCGCTCCGGGCGCTCTCGTCCATCTTCCTGACGATGCGGGCGCGGTCGGCCTGGCTCGGACCGTTGGTCGGGAGCGTGACGGCCGCCGCGACCCCGGCGCCGGACGCTGCGACCGCGAGGGCGGCGAAGGCCCCGAGGTAGCGGTGCTTGTTGGCGATCCGTCGGCGCCCGGTGCGCGAGGGCAGCGGGGTGTCGGCGTGGGCCGCGAGGGCACCGAGCAACGTGGCGACCGGCTCGGACCCGGCGTCCACGCGGCCGGCGAGGCGGTCGAGCAGCAGGTCGTCGGCGATGAGGTCGCTCAGGGGAGACAGGTCGTTCACGCGACGTCACCCGCCCCGGCCTCGGCGACCATCGCGCGTAGCCTCGTCAGAGCCCGGTGCTGGGCGACGCGGATCGCGCCGGCGGACATGCCGAGCGCGGCCGCGGTCTCGTCGGTGCTCATGCCGACGGCGACGCGCAGCGTGAGGATCTCGCGCTGCGCGCTGGGCAGCTGCTGCATGAGGGCCATCGCCGTGGCGGCGTCGTCGCGCATGACGGCGACGGACTCGGGCGACGGACCGTCGTCGGGTCCGTCGGGGACGTCGGCGACGGGTGAGGGTCCGCGCATCGCGGCACGCTGGGCGTCGGCGAGCTTGCGGGAGGTGATGGTGTAGACGAACGCCTCGAAGGGCAGCCCGCGCTCCTGGTAGGTCGGCAGGGCGGTCACGACGGCCATGCACACCTCCTGAGCGACGTCCTGGGCTGTGTCCTCGGCGCCGAAGCGGCCGAGGCGGACGCGGGAGTACCGCAGGGCCATGTCCCTGACGCGCGCCAGCAGCACGTCGCGCGCGTTGTCGTCACGCGCGGCGAGGGCCACGAGCTCACGAAGCGATGGAGCGTCCATCCGCTCCATCGCACCAACGCCGCCGGGTGTTACGCCGGCGTGCGTGGACCAACCAAGACCCATGTGAGTCCTCGTCCCCCCGAACTGCTGTCTGTGCAGGCGACGCCTTCGTCTGCGCCGCCGTCGGTGCTCGCCCAGAGCGGGGCCATGGTAGTGCGAACGGACCCCTCGGGACGAGTTCGGATGGTCGGATCCGCCTCCTTGGACGAGCATGCCATCCAGATGGCAATTCTTGAACAAGTCCTTAAGATTCCGCTCTTTATCCGTGATCGCGTGCCCGGTTAGCGTCGATTCCGCGGCCCCGCGACCCACCACACGCACCGAGCGGGCCGGTACGACACGGCGGGCACCCCCGCCCGACCGAGAGACGAGTTCATGGCCGAGATCACCCGCCTGCCCGGACCGGTAGCCGACCTCTGGGACTGGCAGCTGGACGGGGCCTGCCGAGGCGTCAGCCCCGAGGTCTTCTTCCACCCCGAGGGCGAGCGCGGACCACGCCGTCGCAACCGGGACGCCCAGGCCAAGGCCGTGTGCGCCGCCTGTCCCGTCGTGGCCCAGTGCCGCTCGCACGCCCTCGAGGTCCGCGAGCCGTACGGCGTCTGGGGCGGGCTGACCGAGGCCGAGCGCGAGGTCCTCTACGACGGCATCCAGGAGGCTTCCTGACCGTCTGACGGTCGCCGGCACACGCCGCCGACGACCGACGCAGCCGCTCGACCGGACCGCGAGACACGACGGGGTCGCGGAGGTCGAGACGCAGCGAGGGCCGCTCCCCGTCGGGGAGCGGCCCTCGCTGTCGTGCCGGGGCGTGGGACCAGGGCCCGTGAAGGACCCCGGTCGTATGCCGTGTCGCGCGGTCGGTCAGTGACCGTGACCGTGGCCGTGACCGCCGGCCGCCGGCTCCTCGTCCTCGGGCTTGTCGACGACGAGCGTGTCGGTCGTGAGGATCATCGACGCGATGGACTCGGCGTTGCGCAACGCGGAACGGGTGACCTTGACCGGGTCGATGACGCCCGCGGCGATGAGGTCGCCGTACTCGCCCGTCGCCGCGTTGAGGCCCTGGCCGATGGGCAGCTCGGCCACCTTGGAGGTGACGACGTAGCCCTGGAGGCCGGCGTTCTCGGCGATCCAGCGCAGCGGCTCGGCGACGGCCTTGCGCACGATGGACGCGCCAGTGGCCTCGTCACCGGTCAGCTCGAGGGCGTCGATGGCCGACGCGGCGTGGATGAGGGCGGTGCCGCCACCGGCGACGATGCCCTCCTCGATGGCCGCGCGGGTCGCCGAGATGGCGTCCTCGATGCGGTGCTTCTTCTCCTTGAGCTCGACCTCGGTGTGCGCGCCGACCTTGATGACGCAGACGCCACCGGCAAGCTTGGCGAGGCGCTCCTGGAGCTTCTCGCGGTCCCAGTCGGAGTCGGTGCGCTCGATCTCGGCCTTGATCTGGTGGACGCGGCCGGAGACCTCGCCCTCCTCGCCGTTGCCGTCGATGATCGTCGTGTTGTCCTTGGTGAGGACGACGCGGCGGGCCTGGCCGAGGACGGTCAGGTCGGCCTGGTCGAGGCTGAGGCCGACCTCGGGCGCGATGACCTGGCCACCGGTGAGGATGGCGATGTCCTGGAGCATGGCCTTGCGGCGGTCGCCGAAGCCGGGGGCCTTGACGGCCGCGACGTTGAAGGTGCCGCGGATCTTGTTGACGACGAGCGTCGAGAGGGCCTCGCCGTCGACGTCCTCGGCGATGATGAGCAGCGGCTTGCCGGACTGCACGACCTTCTCGAGGACCGGGAGCACCTCGGCGACCGAGGAGATCTTGCCCTGGTTGATGAGCACGTAGGCGTCCTCGAGGACGGTCTCCATGCGCTCGGTGTCGGTGACGAAGTACGCCGAGAGGTAGCCCTTGTCGAACTGCATGCCCTCGGTGAACTCGAGCTCGGTCGCCGTCGTCGACGACTCCTCGACGGTGATGACGCCGTCCTTGCCGACCTTGTCGAACGCCTCGCCGATGAGGCCACCGAGGGTGGCGTCCTGGGCGGAGAGCGTGGCCACGGAGGCGATCTCGTCCTTGCCGTCGACCTCGCGGGCGTTCTCGAGGAGGCGGTCGTTGACCGCGGTCACGGCCTTGTCCATGCCGCGCTTGAGCGCGGCCGGGGCGGCACCCGCGGCGACGTTGCGCAGGCCCTCCTTGACCATGGCCTGGGCGAGCACGGTCGCGGTCGTCGTGCCGTCACCGGCGACGTCGTTGGTCTTGGTCGCGACCTCCTTGGCGAGCTGGGCGCCGAGGTTCTCGTAGGGGTCCTCGAGCTCGATCTCGCGGGCGATGGTCACGCCGTCGTTCGTGATCGTGGGGGCGCCCCACTTCTTGTCGATGACGACGTTGCGGCCCTTCGGGCCGAGCGTCACCTTGACGGCGTTGGCGAGCGCGTCAACGCCGCGCTCGAGCGACTTGCGGGCGGAGTCGTCGAACTCCAGCTGCTTGGCCATGGTGTTCCTTTGGCTCGGGTTGCTTTGTGGTTCTTGGGAATCCGGGCATCTGCGAGCATGCCCGGTCAAACGAGACGCACCCCGGGGAGACCCCAGCGGGGCTCACCGGGGTGCGGTCACGGCATACGGCTGGGTCAGCCGACGATGGCGAGGACGTCGCGGGCCGAGAGGATCAGGAACTCCTCGCCGCCGTACTTGACCTCGGTGCCGCCGTACTTGCTGTAGATGACCTTGTCGCCGACCTTGACGTCGAGCGGGACGCGCTCGGTGCCGGTGTCGTTGAAGCGGCCGGGGCCGACAGCGAGGACCTCGCCCTCCTGGGGCTTCTCCTTGGCCGTGTCCGGGATGACGAGGCCGGAAGCAGTGGTCTGCTCGGCCTCGAGGGACTTGACGACGATGCGGTCTTCGAGCGGCTTGATGGAAACCGACACGGTGGTGACCTTCCCTTCGGGACAGTCGGAAAACTGACTACGGACTGTGGGCTCTTCGAGGCTGGCCGCCGTCGCGGGGGTCGACCTCCCTCGATGAGGGTGCTGGCACTTTCAGGTCGAGAGTGCCAACAAGATGAAATCTAGGTTTGTCATTAGCACTCGGTCAAGTCGAGTGCCAGATTCGTCGGCGCGCCGCGGCCCGGACGGGCGCACCCACCGGCGCTGGCAGGATGAGGCCATGGATGCCGCCATGGTCGATCGCCTCGCCGCAGGTGAGGGCTGGGCCCTGCTCCAGTCGCTGCCTCCCTACGACGAGGACGGCTCGCTGCACCTGCAGGGCCGGCTGCGCGAGGCGGGCTTCGCGGCCGACCTCGTCGCGGCCGCGATGACCCAGTCGCGGCTGCGCTCGCGGGGCACCGAGAAGTTCGGCGACTTCGCCGCCGGCATGCTCTTCACCTCCGACGGGCTCGAGCAGTCGACCCGCCTCGCCATCGCCGCACGGCACGCGCACCGGTATGCCGCCGCCGGGGTCCGCGACGTCTACGACCTCGGGTGCGGGCTGGGCGCCGACGCCATGGCGTTCGCCGGGCTGGACCTGACAGTTCACGCGGTCGACGCCGACGACACGACCGCCCGCGTCGCCGCGGTCAACCTGCGTCACTGGCCGTCAGCCCGGGTGACGCACGGGCTCGCCGAGGACGTACGCCTGCCGCAGGGCGAGGGGCGACGGCACCTCGGGCTGTGGCTCGACCCGGCCCGCCGCGTCACCGGCGTGGCCGACATCAGCGGGCGCACGAAGCGCGTCTTCTCGCTCGACGCGATCTCGCCGTCGTGGTCACAGGTGCTCGACTTCGCGGCGCAGGTGCCGGCGACGGGGGCCAAGCTCTCCCCCGCGTTCCCGCACGGCTCGGTCCCGTCGGGGGCGGAGGCGCAGTGGACGTCGTGGCACGGCGAGGTGCTCGAGTGCGCAGTCTGGTGGGGACCGCTCGTCGCGACCGCCGGACGGACCGCCGCCGTGTGCACCGAGACCTCGACCTCCGTCGTCACGGATCAGGATGCGGTCGACGGCGGCCAGAGGCCCGGCCTCGGGTCGGTGACCGACATCGGCGAGTGGCTCTACGAGCCGGACCGGGCCGTCATCCGGGCCGGGCTCACGGGGGCGCTCGTGGCGGCCGTCGACGGCGCCGAGCTCGCGACGGGCGTCGGCTACGTCTCGAGCGGCGTCGCGCGCGAGCTGCCGTGGGCGCGACGCTTCCGGGTCGTCGAGGCGATGCCCCTGTCGACGAAGCGCCTCGCCCGCTGGCTGCGCGATCACGGCCACGACCGGGTCACCATCAAGAAGCGCGGCGTGACCCTCGACGCCGACCTGCTGCGCCGGCAGCTGAAGATGACCGGCCGGGGCAAGGGTGGCTCCGAGGCGACGCTCGTCCTGACACGCGTCGGCGGCGGCCAGGTCGCCCTCGTCGTCACCCCCGCCTGACCGGCAGCCCCGGCTGACCGGCGCCCCAGGCTGCCAAAGCGACCGCCACCGCTCGCAACGGGAGCGGTGGCGGGCGTCCGTCTCCGACGTGGCGTTCCAGCGTCAGCGGCCCGCCGCCGATGCCGCTCCCGGCAACGGACGCCTCGTCGCTCCTCGACCGAGCGCGACGGCCGCCACGGGCTTCAGGCGATGGCGGCGTAGAGCGCGTGCAGGGCGCTCCACGTGGCGTCCCAGTCCGCCATCGCAGCATCCGCGACGTCCGACTCCAGGCGACGCACGTAGGTGTCCCAGCCCGCGGCATACCCCGCTGCCTGGACGCCGCTGAGCCGCTCGTGCCGCAGGTGCAGGCGGGCGCCCTCCCCGTCGGCGATGACCTCGGCGGTGACGACCGACCGCACGTCGCCGATCGGCCACTCCCAGACGAGCCGGTTCGGCGCCTCGCACACCACCACGCGGCACACCGGGGTGTCGGCGTCGTCGAAGTGGATGGTGAAGTCGCCACCGGGTCGCAGCTCCCCCTGGACGGGGGCGAACCAACGCGCGAGGCGGTCGGGCTCGGTGCACGCCCGCCAGAGGTCGTCGGGCGACGTCGCGTAGTGCCGGTCGAAGACGACCGCCACCTCCTCGCCGTCGCGCTCGATCCGGCCCAGCACCTGCGTCAGCTCGCTCATCGGTGTCCCTGTCCCTGTCGTCGGGCCCGCGCGCCGCGGGCGATCTCGGTGTCGAGGGCGTCGAGGCGCTGCCCCCAGAACGAGCGGACCTCACGGCACCACTGCTCGACCTCGTCGAGGGCGCCCGGCGTCAGCCGGTAGACGCGCCGTTGGCCGGCCGCCTCCGCCTCGACGACGCCTGCCTCGCGCAGCACCCGCAGGTGCCTCGAGATCCCGGGCCGCGAGGCGTCGAAGAGCGCCGCGACCTCGCCGGCCGTCAGCTCCCCACGGGCGAGGTGCTCGACGATGGTCCGCCGCGTCGGGTCGGTCAGTGCTTCCCAGGTCCCGCTCACGAGCACAGAGTAAGTCGCTCGTTACGTAACACACAAGGTACGCCTTGCGGCTCAGAGCGCGGCGTCCGGCTGGGCCCCGACCCAGCGCACGGCGGCCGCGCCGGCCGCGTTGGCCGCCTCGAGGGCGGCCTGACGGTCCGCTCCCACGGCGAGCGCCGCCGCGAGCGCCCCGCAGAACGCGTCCCCGGCACCGACCGTGTCACCGAGGTCGCGCTTCGCCACGGGTATGCCGTCCACGCCGTCCATCCCCCAGCGCGCGCCCGCTGCCCCGAAGGTCACGAGCAGCGACTCCGGCACGAGGTCGGAGTCGGCGAGGTCGCGCATCTCCGACTCGTTGACGACGACCGGGTCGGCGAGCGCGATGACGTCGGGCGGCAGTGCGGCATACGGTGCGAGGTTGAGGACGACCCGGGCTCCCGCGGCGTGGGCCGCGCGAGCGGCATCGGCCACCGTCGCGAGGTCGACCTCGAGCGAGCAGAGCAGCACGTCGTCGGGTCCGAGCCCTCCGGCCTGCTCGACGAGCGCCCGATCACACTCACCGTTGGCGCCGGCCACGACGATGATCGAGTTCTCGCCCTGCTCGTCGACGGTGATGAAGGCCGTGCCGGTCGGGGCGCTTCCGCTCGTCGACACCGCTGCGGTGTCGATGCCGAGACCGGCGAGGCGGTCGAGGTAGGCCCGGCCGGGTCCGTCGTCGCCGACCCGGGCGAGCATCGAGACGGCGGCCCCGGCCCGAGCGGCAGCCGCGGCCTGGTTGCCACCCTTGCCACCGGCATATGTGCCCCCTGCCTCACCGAGGAGGGTCTCCCCGGGCACCGGGTGCCGCTCGACGAGGATGACGACGTCGACGTTGAGCGAGCCGAGGACCGCGACGCGGCCCATCAGCGCTCGCCCGCCCGACCGAGCACGGTGTCGGCCCAGAGCCGTGCGTAGCGGGGACCGTCGACCTCGAGCGCCACGTCGACGCGCACCGGCGCCTCGCCGTGCGGGTCGTGGGCCATGTCGCCGCTCCAGTCACGCCGGTCGACGATGGTGCGTCCCCGTGACCACGTGCCGGCGAGCTCGACGCGCAGCGGCAGCGGTTCGGTCCGGATCCCGGCCCGGTCGATGACGACGCAGACGGCGCCGGCGTCACCGATGGTCGACGCCGGCCGGTCGAAGCGGGCGTTCTGGAAGCGGATCAGGCTGCCCGCGAGCTCGGCGGGCCCCCGACCACCGACGGCGACGAGCTCGTCGGCCAGCTCGCCCGACACGACCGGCTCGTAGAAGACGTCGAGGCCGTACATCGTCACCGGGATGCCGAGGTCGGCCGCGGCGTCGAGTGCGATCGCCGCCGCCTCGGGGTCGTGGAAGACGTTGAACTCCGCCGACGCCGTCGCGTTGCCGACGTTGGCGGCGCCGCCCATGAAGACGATCTCGGAGATGCCCGACACGACGTCCGGATAGGTCCGCAGCAGCAGGGCGATGTTCGTCAGCGGCGCCAGGGGCACGAGCGTGATCGGCCGGTCCTCCGCCGCGGCCTCACGGCAGACGTCCCGGAGCAGCTCCACGGCGTGGCGCGGGTCGGCCTTCATGGCGGCGGGCGGCCAGTGCAGGTCGCCCATGCCGTCGTCCCCGTGCACGTGGCGGGCGTCGACGGGCGGCTCCAGCAGGGGGCGCTCGGCACCACGGGCCACCGGGACGTCGGTGCGTCCTGCGGTCTCGAGGACGAGCAGCGTGTTGCGCACGACGTCGTCGACGGGGGCGTTGCCCCCGACGCACGACACGGCGCGCAGGTCGAGGGCCGGGTGCAGGGCGGCGAGGAGCAGGGCGCACGCGTCGTCGACTCCGGTGTCGACGTCGAGCACGATGGGGGTGGGTTCGGTCGTCACAGCGGCAACGTACCGGTCGGGTGGCGCCGCGGCCCCGCTGGGGACGACCGGCGTCCGAGGATAGGCTCGAACGATGCGCCCGAGCCACAGCCGACGCCGCCCGTCCATCGCCCGGGGGGCCGTCCTCGCGGTCGCCGTGACGTCCCTCGTGACCGCCTGCTCCTCCGCCCCGCCGGCAGCCGGGCCCACCGCGACGGGCACCACGACCGTCCCCTCCACCTCGGCATCGAGCGCGCCCACGACGGTCCCGTCGACGAGCGCCACCCCGTCGACGACGACCACTCCCGCCGCCACGACCAGCACACCGTCGACGCCCTCCTCGTGCGCACCGGCGATCGTCGCCGGCATGGACGACGACGAACGCGCGGGGCAGCTGCTCATGGTCGGCCTCGACAACGGGGCGAGCCGCACGAGCCTCGACGCTCTCGTGGCCCGGCGCCACCTCGGCGGGGTCATCCTGCTCGGCGGCTGGGACGGCGGCACCGAACGCGTCCGCGCGACGACCCGACACCTCGCGGCGCTCGCCTCGAAGGAGGACACCGCGGGCCTCGGCCTGCTCGTCGCCGCCGACCAGGAGGGCGGGGCCGTGCAGCAACTGCGTGGCGACGGCTTCAGCCGCATGCCGTCCGCCCGCGTTCAGGACCAGGGCTCGGCCAGCGCCCTCACCGCCGACGCCACCCGGTGGGCCGACCAACTGCGCACCGCGGGCATCAACGTCAACCTCGCGCCGGTCGCCGACACGGTGCCGACGTCGATCGGGCGCGACAACGGGCCGATCGGTCAGTACGACCGTCAGTTCTCGAGCGACCCAGAGCGCAACGCGCGCATGGTCGGTGCCTTCATCGCCGGCATGCGCGCGGGTGGCATCGCCTCGACCGTCAAGCACTTCCCCGGCCTCGGCCGCATCACCGGCAACACCGACGTCACGTCACGCGGCATCACCGACCGCACGACGACCGTCGACGACCCCTACCTCGAGCCGTTCCGCACCGGCATCCAGGACGGCGTCGAGCTCGTCATGGTCGGCTCGGCCATCTACAGCCGCATCGACCCGGGCACCAACGCCGTCTTCTCGAGGCCGATCGTCACCGACCTGCTCCGCGACCGGCTCTCCTACGACGGGGTCGTCATCACCGACGACGTCGGCGCTGCGAAGGCCGTCGCCGACGTGCCCGTCGGGGCGCGCGCCACCCGCTTCATCGAGGCCGGTGGTGACATCACCCTGACCGCCCGCCCTGCCACGGTGCCCGCCATGCACGACGCCATCACGAAGAAGATGAACGCGAGCCCCGCCTTCGCGAAGCAGGTCCAGACCGCCGCGACGAGAGTCGTCGACCTCAAGCTCAGGATGGGCCTGGCCCGCTGCCCGTAGGCCCAGACAGCAACACCCAGACCGCGTCCCCGACCCAGTCACCAGCCCCACCGAACCCCACCCTCCCAGCGTGAGCCGACGACCAAGGGTGGGTGCAGATCAGCTGCAGCCGGTCACACCCCGCCAGCACGAGAGGGCCTCGGGCGGGTCCAGGAGGCGCACGCAGGGTGCGCAGTACAACAGGCCGGGAGGTGGGCAGCCGTTCGTCCGCGCGGCATCGAAGGCGGCACCGTGTCCCTGCAAGGCCACGTGCCCGCATACGCCGCCTTCGCTCCACGCCGCGCGGGCGAGCGGGTGCCCGCCGACACCACGTCGCGGGCGCAGCGCCCACGACCCAGCCACGCGGGCCGGGACGTCACCTACGCCTGGACGAGAGTGACCGGCATCGAGGAGTCAGTGGGAAGTCCGAGGTCGCTGGGCTCGCGCCCCTTCGCCACCATCTGCGCCCCGAGAGCCGCGACCATCGCCCCGTTGTCGGTGCAGAGTCCGGGGCGCGGGACGCGAAGAGTGACACCGGCCTTGGCGCACCGCTCCTCGGCGAGCGCGCGCAGGCGCGAGTTCGCCGCGACCCCGCCGCCGATGAGCAGGTGGTCGACGTCGTGCTCCTTGCAGGCGAGCAGGGCCTTGCGGGTGAGGACGTCGACGACGGCCTCCTGGAAGCTGGCGGCGACGTCCGCGACCGGCACGGCCTCGCCGGCGCGCTGTCGCGTCTCGACCCACCGCGCGACGGCGGTCTTGAGCCCCGAGAAGGAGAAGTCGAAGCGGTGCCGCTCCATGTCGCGCCCGGTGGTGAGCCCTCGTGGGAAGTCGATGGCGATCCGGTTGCCTTCTCGCGCAGCGCGATCCACGTGCGGCCCTCCGGGGAAGGGCAGTCCGAGCACGCGCGCGACCTTGTCGAAGGCCTCACCGGCGGCGTCGTCCATCGTCGAGCCGAGCGAGCGGACGTCGTTGGTGACGTCGGGCACGAGGAGCAGCGAGGAGTGCCCGCCGGAGACGAGCATCGCCATCGTCGGCTCGGGCAGCGGCCCGTGCTCGACGATGTCGACGGCGACGTGCGAGGCGAGGTGGTTGACGCCGTAGATCGGCTTGCCGAGGGCGAGCGCCAGGGCCTTGGCCGAGGCGACGCCGACGAGCAGCGCACCCGCGAGACCGGGACCCGAGGTCACCGAGATGGCGTCGAGGTCACGGAGCTGGACGCCCGCCTCACGACACGCGCGCTCGATCGTCGGCACGATGGCCTCGAGGTGGGCGCGGCTCGCGACCTCGGGCACGACGCCACCGAAGCGGGCGTGCTCCTCGACGCTGCTCGCGACGGTGTCGACGAGGAGCGTCTGGCCGCGCACGATGCCGACACCGGTCTCGTCGCAGGACGTCTCGATGCCGAGGACGAGGGGCTCGTCGCTCATGCGTCTCCCTTCGTGACGAGGAGGCGCATGACGAGCGCGTCCACGTTGCCTGGTTGGTAGTAGCGGCTGCGCACCGAGATGACCTCGAAGCCGGCGCGGTCGTAGAGGCGCCGCGCCGCGTCGTTGTCGGCGCGCACCTCGAGCAGCACCGCGTCCACCCCTCGCAGCGTCGCCCGGCGGACGAGCTCGTCGAGCAGGACCCGCCCCGTGCCCCGGCCCTGGTGGCCGGGGCTGGTGGCGATGGTCATGACGTCGGCGACGTCCCCCGCGACGTCGAGGCCGGCATACCCGGCGATCGTGCCGTCGGGCGTCGTGGCGACGACGTAGTCGCGACGCGGGCGCCCGGCGAGCTCGCTCCACCACGTGGCCTCGGACCACGCGTCGTCGGCGAAGAGCTGCTGCTCGAGCGTCGCGAGGTGGGCGAGGTCGGTCCACTCGAGGTCGCGCAGCACGACCTCCTCGCCGGGGTGCGTGTGCGGCTGCGCCACGGTCATCCGAGGGTCGACTTCGTCGAGGGCGGCGCGGGTGCCGCGTCGGGTCGACGCAGGTAGAGCGGCTCGAGCCCGTCGAAGCCGTGGCCGGGATCGACCCCCTGCAGCTCACCGGAGGCCGGTGCGGTCTCGCCCAGTCGGCGCACCGCGAGGTCGGCGAGCGCTCCCCCGCTGACGTCGAGCGGTGCCACGGCGCGCGGGAGCGCCTCGGCGTAGAGGGAGGGACCACGACCTGCGGTCGGCAGGGCGCGGGTCGCGGCCGGCAGGTCGGCCGCGCGGGACACTGCGGGCTCGGTCACGCGGTCGGCGCGGTGGTCCCCGAGGACGTACGCGGCGGCATACACCTCCTTGCGGCGGGCGTCGGTCGCGACGAGCAGGTCACCGCGCCGGCCCCCCAGCCACGCCTCGTGCGCGATGGCGTCGAGACTCGTCAGGCCGCGCACGGGAAGGCCGAGCGCGAAGGCGAAGGTGCGACCGGTGACGATTCCGACACGCAGGCCGGTGAACGGGCCCGGGCCGATGCCGACGACGACGTCGGTGACGTCGCCGGGCTCTGCGCCGGCCGAGGCGAGCGCGTCGCGGATGTTGGGGGCGAGGTGCTCGGCGTGCGCCCGGGCGTCGAGCGTCGAGACCTCCGCAACGACCGAGGTGCCGTCGTGCAGGCCGACGGCGATGGCGGTCGTGGAGGTGTCGATCGCGAGCAGGAGCACGTCGGTCAGGCTATCCGAGCACCCGCCGGGTCCCCGAACCCGCACGCGCATGCCGTCCGCCCGGCTCACGCGGACGGGTCAGGTCAGGTCGGGTCGGGTCGCCGGCGCCACGGCCTCGAGGACGTCGTCCCACCGTTCGCCCACTCCCACCAGCCGCGCCGTGCGCACGTCGTCACCGGTGACCGTCAGCTCGAGCCGCGTGTCGCTCAGCTGCTCGGCGAGACCTGCGCCCCACTCGACGACCGTGACACTCGCGTCGAGGTCGGCGTCGAGGTCGAGGTCGTCGAGCTCGAGGGCGCTGCCGAGGCGGTAGGCGTCGACGTGGACGAGCAGCGGGCCGCCGACGAGCGACGGGTGCACCCGCGCGATGACGAAGGTCGGCGACGTGATCGGCCCGCGCACCCCGAGCCCCTCGGCGATGCCCTGGGTCAGGGTCGTCTTGCCGGCACCGAGGTCGCCGGTGAGGACGAGGACGTCGCCACCGCGCAGCAGGGCGCCGAGCCGTCGGCCGAAGTCCTGGGTGTCGTCAGTGGTGGCCCAGCGCACCTGGCGCTCCACCTGGTCACGCCCCCTTGGTGCGCGCCTGCTTGCCGCGGCCGGACCGGACGAGCTCGGCGGCCTCCTTCTCGAGGCGGCGCTGGCGGCGGTTCTTGGCGACGTCGGTGACGATGCGGCGCACCCGCGGCTGCTGGGCGACGTCGATCTGCTCGGCTCGCGCCCGCGCCGACTGGTCGACGAGCTGGACGAGGTGCGCGTTGAGCAGGTCGGGGTGCTCGAGCATGATGACGTGCCCGGCGTCGTTGACGACGATGTGCTCTGCGCCCGGGATGCCCTCGACGATGAGCTCGCTGTGCGACGGCGGCGTGAGGATGTCGTCGCGCCCGTTGAAGACGAGGACGACGGCGTGCCGGAACTCGAGCAGCGCGGGCCGCTTGTCGAAGCCGTCGAACGTCTGGAGGTAGTCGTTGACGACGTCGAGGGGCGTGCTGAGGAGGATGTCGCTCGTGTAGCGCACGACGGAGCGCGGCACCGGCGAGGCGAACGAGTTCTGCTCGACCATGAAGTGCTCGATGTCTCGGCCGACGCGTCGGATCCGGGTGAAGAGCTCGGGCCGGTGGCTCAGCGGGCCGAGCACGCCCGGTCCGAGGCGCTCGAGCATGAGGCGGCCGAGGGTCGCGGTGCGCCCGCCGTTGGCGAGCATGATGCCCCCCGGGCTCGTCGCGACGAAGGCGGCGCCGACGACCCGGTCGACGACCAGGCGCGGGTGATGCTCGCCGAGCGCGAGCATCGTCATGCCGCCCATCGAGTGGCCGACGAGGACGATGTCGCCCTCGGGCACGAGCTCTCTGATGACGGTGTGGAGGTCCTGACCGAGCCGGTCGATCGTGTAGCTGTCCTTCTCGCCGCGTCCCGAGCGGCCGTGGCCGCGCTGGTCCCAGCTGACGACGCGGTAGCCGGCCTCCTTGAGGGCCCGGCGTTGGTAGACCCAGCAGCGCAGGCTGAGGCAGTAGCCGTGGGTCAGCACGATGGTGGGCAGCTCGTCGGGACGGCCGTGGCGGGTGGTGCCGGCCGCGGCCGCGGCGGCTGCGGCCGCGGCCGGGAGGTCGATCTCGACGTGGAGCGGGACGCCGTCGTCGGTGAGGACGACGTGCTCCTCGTCGGGGGTGATCTCGAGCAGCTCTGGGGTCTCGAGAGCGGCCATCGCCGCGCGGTGCTTGCCCGCACGGTCGGCGGCGATGCCGGCCGCCACACCCGCGGCGACACCGAGGGTCGCGGCGGCGATGCCGATGACGGGGTTGCGACGCGGGCTCATGCGTCGGCCTCCGAGCCGCCGACGTAGAGCCTCGGCACGCGGGCCCCGAGCCGCGTCACGATCTCGTAGCTGATGGTGTCGGTCGCGTCGGCCCACTCCTGAGCTGTCGGCTCGCCCGGGGCGCCACCGAAGAGCGTGACGACGTCACCGGCCTGCGCCGTGGACCCCGGTCCGAGGTCGACGACGAACTGGTCCATGCAGACGCGCCCGGCGATGGTGGTGCGCCGGCCGTCGACGAGGAGCGGCCCGACGTTGGTCGCGTTGCGGGGGACGCCGTCGGCGTAGCCGGCGGGCACGAGCCCGACGACGGTGTCGACGTCCGGGACGTACGCGTGGCCGTAGCTGATCCCCTGTCCCGCGGGGAGCGCCTTGACGAGGGCGAGGCGCGCGCGGAGGGTCATGACCGGACGCAGCCCGAAGTCGTCGTCGACCTGGGGCACCGGCGTCAGGCCGTACATCGCGATCCCGGGGCGCACGAGGTCGGCGTGCGCCGACGGGTGCACGAGCGTCGCGGCTGAGTTCGCGAGGTGGCGCAGCTCGGGTCGCAGGCCGGCCTGCTCGGCCTCGGTGACGGCCTCGAAGAAGCGCTCCTGCTGCGCGAGGACCGTGGGGTGCTCGGGCGAGTCGGCGTGGGCGAAGTGGGTCCACACCCCGACGACCGAGACGGCACCCTCCTCCTCGAGGTGACGCGCGTGCTGGACGAGCGTGGTCCAGTCCCCGCCGTAGGCTCCCCCGCGCCCGAGGCCGGTGTCGACCTTGAGGTGCACACGGGCGACGCTCCCGAGCGCGGACGCGGCGGCCGCGATCTCGTCGAGGACCCAGGGCGCCGAGGCCGAGAGGTCGATGTCGCGTCGGATGGCGCCGCCGACGTCCGATCCGGGCACCGTGAGCCACGTCAGCAGCGGCGTCGTGAGGCCCGCGTCGCGCAGCGCGAACGCCTCGGCGAGCTGGGCCGCGCCGAGCCAGGTGGCGCCGCCGCGCACCGCTGCACGCGCGACGGGCAGCAGGCCGTGCCCGTAGGCGTCCGCCTTGACGACGGCCATGAACTGGGAGCCGGGAGCGAGGGCGCGCAGCGTGCGCACGTTGGCCTCGAGCGCGCCGAGGTCGATCTCGGCCCACACCGTCAGGCCGTGGGTCTCCGGCGCGGCGGGGCGTGCGGCCGCCGTGGGCGTCGCGGTCCGCTCGGCGTCGGAGGCGTCGATCTGGCTCATCGGTTCAGTCTCGCAGTTCGTGTGGGAGGTCCGGGTGCAGGGCCACGCGTGCAGGGCGCGCGGGCCGGCTCAGCCGGGCGCGGACCGTCCCCGGGCCAGCAGGTCGCGCACCGTCGGTCGTATGCCGTGGGCCACCGCGAGCGCCCGCAACGGGCCGCCGCCGGAGACCCGGTCGGCGGTGACGCCGTGGACGAGCGCGCCGAGCGACGCCGCGTCGAGCGGGGACAGCCCCGCCGCGAGCAGGGCCCCGATGACGCCGGAGAGCACGTCACCGGCTCCGGCCGTGGCGAGCCACGGCGGCGCATCGGCCTGGGAACGCACGGGCAGGTCGCCGTGGCTGACGACGAGCGTCGTGGCTCCCTTGAGCAGCACGGTGCCGCCGATGAGCCCGGCGAGGTCGCGGGCGGAGCGCAGTGGCTCGGCCTGGACGTCGGCGGCGGTGATCTCGAGCTCGCCTGGCTCGGCGCCGGGCCGGACCATCCGTGCCAGCAGCCGGCCGAGCTCTCCCGCGTGCGGTGTGACCACGGTCGGCGCGCCGCGCCACCCCTCGATGAGGTCGAGCCCGCCCGCGTCGATGACGACGGGCAGGTCGGAGGCAAGGGCGGCCCGGGCCACCGCCACCTGGGACTGCGCCTCCGGGTCGGTGCTCTCGACGTCGAGGCCCGGGCCGATGACCCAGGCCTGGACCCGACCGTCGCCCATGACCGCCTCGGGCACGGCCTGGTGCACGAGACCCACCGGGGTCGGCGTGCCGACGTAGCGGAGCATCCCGACGCCGGCCTCGGCAGCCGACGTCGCGCACAGCACGGCTGCGCCGGGGTAGGCCTCGCTCCCTGCCACGACGCCGAGGACGCCGCGGGAGTACTTGTCGTCACCCCGTCCGGGCACGGGCCACAGCTCGGCGACGTCGTCCCAGGTCAGGCGCTCGACGGCCGCAGGCACCTCGTCGACGTCGATCCCGATGTCGACGACCGTGAGCCGGCCGGTCGCGGCCTCTCCCGCCGGGAGCAGGTGCACGGGCTTCGGGGTGCCGAAGGTGACGGTCTCGTCGGCCCAGACGGCGTCGTCCTCGCCGGACTCACCCGTGGGGTCGAGCCCGCTGGCGAGGTCGACGGCGAGCACCCATGCGTCGTCGTCCACCGCGTCCACGAGGTGAGCGGCTTCGGGCCGGAGGCCGGGGCGACCACCGATGCCGACGATGCCGTCGAGCACGAGGTCGGCCTCGGCGACGACGTCGGCGGCAGCGGCCGGGTCGTCGGCGGCGACGTGGACCATGACACCGGCTGCCTCGGCGGCCTCGAGGCCTCCCGGGTGGACGCCCGCACGGCCCGAGGCCGGCACGAGCACCACGGCGCAGGCGAAACCCGACTCCGCGAGGTGGGCGACGGCATACAACGTGTCGCCGCCGTTGTCGCCGGCGCCGATCAGCCCGACGACGGTCGTGCCCTCGACGTCGGCGAGGCGGGCCACCGCGACCTCGGCGAGCCCGAGGGCCGCCCGGGACATGAGCTCACCCTCGGGGAGCTGCGCCTGGGCGGCGGCCTCGGCGGTGCGGACCGCGTCGACGGAGTGCGCGCGGATCATCAGCCCTCCGCGATGACAACGGCCGACGCCACGCCGGCGTCGTGCGACAGGGACACGTGGAAGGAGTCGACGCCGAGGTCGTTGGCCCGCGCGAGCACGGTGCCGCCGATCTCGAGCGTGGGGCGGCCGTCGTCGTTCGTCACGACCCGGGCATCGGTCCAGTGCAGGCCCACGGGCGCACCGAGCGACTTGGCGAGCGCCTCCTTCGCGGCGAACCGCGCCGCGAGCGAGGCGATGCCGAGGTGGCGCTCCTCGAGCGTGAAGAGCCGCTCGCGCAGCGCCGGGGTGCGCTCGAGGGTGGACTCGAAACGCGCGATGTCGACGACGTCGATCCCGACCCCGACGATCACGTCACTCGACCGTGACCGACTTGGCGAGGTTGCGCGGCTGGTCGACGTCGAGGCCCTTGGCCGTCGAGAGCCACAGCGCGAAGACCTGGAGCGGCACGACGGTGAGCAGCGGCGCGAGCAGTGACGACGTCGCGGGCACCCGGATGACCTCGTCGGCGAAGGGCTCGACGGAGTCGTCGCCCTCCTCGGCGATCACGAGGGTGCGGGCGCCGCGCGCGCGGACCTCCTGGATGTTGCTGACGACCTTGCCGTGCAGGCCGTGCTCGCTCGTCGGCGACGGCACGACGACGAAGACGGGCTGGCCGGGCTCGATGAGCGCGATCGGGCCGTGCTTCAGCTCGCCGGCCGCGAAGCCCTCGGCGTGGATGTAGGCGAGCTCCTTGAGCTTGAGCGCGCCCTCCATGGCGATCGGGTAGCCGACGTGGCGCCCGAGGAAGAGGACCGAGCGGGTGTCGGCCATGAACTTGGCGATCTCCTTGACGCGGCCCATCTGGCCGAGCAGGGTCTCGATCTTGGCGGGGACGCCGCTCAGCTCCTTCATGACCGACTGCGCGTCGTCGGCGAACGAGCCGCCGCGCAGCTGCGCGAGGTAGAGACCGAGGACGTAGCAGGCGGTGATCTGGGCGAGGAACGCCTTGGTCGAGGCCACCGCGATCTCGGGGCCCGCGTGCGTGTAGAGCACGGCGTCGGACTCGCGCGGGATCGTCGAGCCGTGCGTGTTGCACACCGAGACCGTGATGGCACCGAGCTCGCGGGCGTGCTTGACGGCCATGAGGGTGTCCATCGTCTCGCCGGACTGGCTGATCGAGACGACGAGGGTGCGCTCGTTGACGATGGGGTCGCAGTAGCGGAACTCGTGGGCGAGGGCGACCTCGACGGGGATGCGCGTCCAGTGCTCGATGGCGTACTTCGCGACCATGCCGGCGTACGCGGCGGTGCCACAGGCCACGATCGTGATGCGGTCGATGGAGCGGAGCTGCTCCTCGGAGATGCTCATCTCGTCGAGGACGAGCCGACCCTCGGCGTCGGTGCGCCCGAGGAGCGTGTCGGCGACGGCGTGCGGCTGGTCGTGGATCTCCTTCTCCATGAACGTCGCGTAGCCGCCCTTCTCGGCAGCCGCGGCGTCCCACGTGACCTCGTACGCTTTGCCCTCGGCGGGCGTACCGTCGAAGTTGATGACACTGGCACCCTCGGGCGTGATCGTGACGATCTGGTCCTGGGCGAGCTCGAGCGCATGGCGCGTGTGACCGATGAAGGCCGCGACGTCGGAGCCGAGGTAGTTGGCGTCGTCACCGAGGCCGACGACGAGCGGGCTGTTGCGGCGGGCGCCGACGACGACACCGGGCTGGTCGGCGTGGATCGCGAGGAGCGTGAACGCGCCCTCGAGCTCGGCGACGACGGCGCGCATGGCGTCGGTCAGGTCCTGCTCGCGCTCGTAGGCGGCGGCGACGAGGTGGGCGACGACCTCGGTGTCGGTCTCGCTCGTGAACTCGACGCCGTCGGACAGCAGGCCCTTCTTCAGGCTGTGGAAGTTCTCGATGATGCCGTTGTGGATGAGGGCGAGCTTGCCGTCCTTGCCACCGCGGTGCGGGTGGGCGTTCTGGTCGGTGGGGCCGCCGTGCGTGGCCCAGCGGGTGTGGCCGATGCCGGTCGTCGACGACGGCATCGGGTCGGCCTCGAGCTCGGCCGTCAGGTTGGCCAGCTTGCCCGACTTCTTGCGCGTCTCGACGTGGTCTCCGTCGATGAGCGCCACGCCGGCCGAGTCGTAGCCGCGGTACTCCAGACGCGCCAGACCCTCCATGACGACGTCGAGCGCCGTTCCGTCGTCGGTCCGCCCGACGTATCCCACGATTCCGCACATGGGGTCCAGCCTAAGGGACCGTCCGGGGGCCCAATGCCACCCCCGGCGGTGGCGTCCGCAAGAATGTCGCTCGTGTCGGAGCCATCCAGCGGTACCGGCGGGAACGGCGGCAACGGCGCCAACGGGACCGCGATCCCGTCGCCGTACGTCGAGTTCGACCGGGCCGCGTGGTCCCGGTTGCGCGAGAACCACCCCCTCAACCTCGACGACGCCGACCTCGCGCGACTGCGCGGCCTCGGTGACCGCGTCGACCTCAACGAGGTCGAGGAGGTCTACCTCCCGCTCTCGCGCCTGCTCAACTTCTACGTGGGGGCCACCCGCCAGCTCCACCAGGTGACGAGCGACTTCCTCGGCGAGCGCCCGGCCAAGACGCCGTTCGTCATCGGCGTCGCGGGCTCGGTCGCCGTCGGCAAGTCGACGACGGCCCGCATCCTGCGCGAGATGCTGGCCCGCTGGCCCGACACGCCGCGCGTTGCGCTCGTCACGACCGACGGCTTCCTCTTCCCCAATGCCGAGCTCGAGCGCCGGGGCATCCTGCAGCGCAAGGGCTTCCCCGAGTCCTACGACCGTCGTGCCCTGCTCCGCTTCGTCGCCGAGATCAAGTCCGGCCGGGCCGAGGTCACGGCCCCCGTCTACTCGCACCTGACCTACGACATCGTCCCGGGCGAGCGCATCGTCGTGCGCCAACCCGACGTGCTCATCGTCGAGGGCCTCAACGTGCTCCAGGCGCCGGAGGTGCACCCCGTGCGAGGGACCGGTCTCGCGGTCAGTGACTTCTTCGACTTCTCGGTCTACGTCGACGCGTGGGTCGACGACGTGCGCAAGTGGTACGTCGAACGCTTCCTGCGGCTGCGCGAGACGGCGTTCTCGGACCCCGACTCGTACTTCCACCGGTATGCGGTGCTGTCCGACGACGAGGCGGTCGCGACCGCCAACCGGATCTGGCGCGAGATCAACGGCCCGAACCTCGTCGAGAACATCCTCCCGACGCGCTCACGGGCGAGCCTCGTGCTGTCCAAGGGCGACAACCACGAGGTACGCCGGGTGCGGCTCCGCAAGATCTGACCGACGGCCCTGGCCGCAGCCTCGGGGCGCCCTGCCCACGACGCACGTTGCCGTGTGGCGCGCTCCCGCTGGGAGCCGGCCACACGGCATACGGCTGGGTCAGGTCAGTACCAGTGCGGCGAGCGCGCCTGCCACGTGGACCAGGCGTTGCACGGGTTGCCGTAGGACATCTCGATGTACCAGAGACCCCACTTGATCTGGGTCAGCGGGTTGGTGCGGTAGTCGGCACCGAACTGCGACATCTTGCGGGCGGGCAGGGACTGCGGGATGCCGTACGCGCCCGAGCTGGGGTTCTCGGCGAACCAGCGCCAGTCGCTCTCGCCGGTCCAGAGGTTGACGAGGCAGTTGTACTGCGCGTCGCTCGTCCAGCCGTGGTCGGCCATGAGGACGCGGGCGGCGGCCTGCGGGTCGTCCTTGGCGTTGTCGATGGCGCGCTGGCGCTCCTTGGCGCGCTCGGCCTTGGCCGCCTCCTCGCGGGCCAGGACGGCCTGCTTGGCGGCTTCCTTCTTCTTCTTGGCCTCGAGCTCCTTGGCCGTGCGCAGGCCGGTGGCCGCGATGGCGGTGCGGCGCTCGTTGCGCGAGACGGAGGCGGCGGCGCGGTAGGTCGTGTCGACCGTCGAGGCGCGGGCCAGCTCGTCGGTCTGGGCGACGACGCCGCTGCCGACGACGAACGCGGCCGCGTCGGCGCCGATGAGGTTCGTGGCCTTGGCGTAGGCGAACCCCGAGGCGCCGAGACCGAGGGCGAGTGCGCCGGCGAGGATCGGTCGGCCGACGTGACGCCGGCGCGCCGAGGGCTTGTGGTGTCGGCTGCTGCGGGTTCCGTGCGGCTGGGCCGACGACGAGCGGCGGGCGTCGGGGCCCGCAGCGGTCTTGGCGGAGGCGGCGCGGTCAGCGGCCGGGGTGACGGGGATGGCACGCGTCGGGTCGAAGGCCCGGCGGGCCCCCTGGGTCGCACCCTTCGCGTCTGGCGCACCTGACGCGACTGCCGCGCCGGTCGAGCCGTGGCTCACCGGGCGGGGGCTGCGGGGGACGGCCGGAGCCGTCTCGGGGTGGACGCGGCCGGACCGCGCCGAGGGTGTGGCGGGGTTCGGGCGCGGAGCGGTCGAGGGAGCCGGTGCGTTGCGGTGCCGGCCTTCATACCGTGCCATGAACAGACGTCACGCCTTCCTGTGTCGAGGGGAGTGCCCGGCGCGCGCGTCTGCGGGCGCTGGCCCGTCGACGGCTGCGCCCGACGTGTGATGGTGACCCGGCCGGTTGCGCTCACACCCCGAGGCGAGCGTTACCGTTCCGAGATCTTTCAACCTCACACGGTGCCATTCGACCGCCCCGCGGGGCAAGTCGGCATCCACCGTCGAGGGGTGCTCCAAGGGTCGTGGCGAGTGGCCCAGCGCACAGCGTCCCCGAGCTGCGTGCTCGGGGAGCGCCGTGCGGTCTGTGACTCAGGTCACATCTCGAGACCTTCGAGCATGTCGGTGACGAGCGCCGCGATCGGGCTGCGCTCGCTCCGCGTCAGCGTGACGTGGGCGAAGAGCGGGTGCCCCTTGAGCTTCTCGATGACGGCGGCCACGCCGTCGTGCCGTCCGACGCGCAGGTTGTCACGCTGGGCCACGTCGTGGGTCAGCACGACCTTGCTGTTCTGGCCGATGCGCGACAGGACGGTGAGGAGCACGTTGCGCTCGAGCGACTGGGCCTCGTCGACGATGACGAACGCGTCGTGGAGCGAGCGTCCGCGGATGTGCGTCAGCGGCAGGACCTCGAGCAGGCCGCGGTCCATGATCTCCTCGACGACCTCCGTCGAGACGAGCGCCCCCAGGGTGTCGAAGACAGCCTGGCCCCACGGGTTCATCTTCTCCTGCTCGGTGCCGGGCAGGTAGCCGAGCTCCTGGCCACCGACGGCGAAGAGCGGGCGGAAGACGAGGACCTTGCGCTGGGCCCGGCGCTCCATGACCGACTCGAGGCCCGCACAGAGCGCCAGGGCCGACTTGCCGGTGCCGGCCCGACCGCCGAGGCTGACGATGCCCACATCGGGGTCGAGGAGCAGGTCGAGGGCGATCCGCTGCTCGGCGCTGCGGCCGTGCAGGCCGAACGCGTCACGGTCGCCGCGCACGAGCCGGATCTGCTTGTCGGCGCCGACCCGCCCCAGGCCGCTTCCCCGCGGCGAGAGCAGGACGAGACCGGTGTGGCACGGCAGCTCGGCGGCGCCGGCGTGCTCGATGCGGCCACGGTCGTAGAGCTGGTCTAGCTCCTCGCTGCTGACCTCGAGCTCCTGCAGCCCGGTCCAGCCCGAGTCGATGCCCTGCTCGTGGCGGTACTCCTCCGCCTCGAGACCGCAGGCCGAGGCCTTGACGCGCATCGGGAGGTCCTTGGACACGATGGTGACGTCGGCGCCCTCGTTGGCGAGGTTGCGGGCCACCGCGAGGATCCGGGTGTCGTTGTCGCCGAGGCGGAAGCCCGCCGGCAGCGAGGACGGGTCGGTGTGGTTGAGCTCGACGCGCAGTGTCCCGCCGTCGGTGCCGACGGCGACCGGCTTGTCGAGCCGGCCCTCGCTGACGCGCAGGTCGTCGAGCAGGCGCAGGGCCTGGCGGGCGAAGTAGCCGAGCTCGGGGTGGTGCCGCTTGCCCTCGAGCTCGGTCACCACGACGACCGGCAGGACGACCTCGTGCTCGGCGAAGCGGAGCATGGCCCGGGGATCGGACAGGAGCACCGACGTGTCGAGGACGTACGTCTTGTGCTCGGGCTCGCGTTCGCGGGCCGTCGTGCGCGTGGAGGCGCGAGTCGTGGCGCGTGTGGAGGCCGCGGCCGGCTTGGTGTTCGTGCTGGCGGGGTCCGACGTGACCTGACGGGTCGTACGAGCCATGTGCCACTCCCTACGCGGCGCGCGTCGCGCGCCTAATCGCTCCCGAGATGCCGGGCGGTGACCACCAGAGGGTGGCGCACTGCCCGACCCTCCGTCCTGAGCGATCGCTCCATGGGTGGGCCTCCTGGCAACGTCCGACGGGTGTCGGCCGTTGGGACGACGGTACGACCCGGAGGCGACGGCGACGGGGATTGAGTGACGTCGTGTCGTCGTGTCGCCGCAGAGTTCACGTGGGCGTCACACACCGGTCGCCGCCGGCCCCGGTCGTGGACCGGGACCGACGGCGAGGTGGCGCACTCGGGTGCTCGCGCCGAGGTCGACGCGACGGGGCGTCAGGCCCAAGGAGAGCGGCCCATGACGCGGACGTACTCACGCTTCCAGCGCCAGCGCACGGCGGCGATGGCCATGCCGATGACGCCGAGGCCGCCGAAGATCGCGAGGATGAGGTAGGCGACGCCCATGGCGCCCTCGGCGCCCTCGTCGGCACCCTTCTTGACCATGGAGAAGAAGATGACGCCGACGACCGTGAAGGCGAGGAAGAAGAGGAACATCAGCGCGGGCTCACGGATCTTGAGCGTGAGCAGCCCGCGCTCCTGACTGACGTAGGAGAACGGCTCCTTCGGCGGGGTCTGCCCGGTCGGATCGGTCTGGCGGGGCGTCGGGGCGCTCATGCGTCGACCTTCTCGGTGTAGAGGGCGGACACGGCAGCCTGGAGGCCCTCGGCGTCGACGACCCCGCCCGTGCCGGTGCCCGGCCCGGCGACGTCGGTCAGCGCCTCGAAGTCGGTGCCGGAGCGGCGGATCGCGAGGTTGGTGCTGCCCTCGAGGGTCTGCACCTCGAGGAAGACGCCGGACTCGGCGTTCGCCGCGAACCGCTCGCGCACGAGCCCGGTCACGAGGGCACCGGTGTTGCCGTCGCGCTCGCCGAGGCGGATGAACCACGATGCGAGCTGGCGCGGCTGCATCAGGGCGATCACGGTGTCGGACTCGACGAGGATCGCGAAGTCGGCCTGGCTGACGTTCTCACCCACGAGCCCGATGCGCGTCCACCGCGTGGCCGCGCCCACGGCGTACTCGACGAGGGCGGCGTTCGAGCGCGACTGCGGCGTGCCCTCGTCGCTGACCGTGAGCCAGCCGCGAGACGCGAGGCTCGAGGCGCCGGCGAGCAGGGCAGCGTCGTCGGCCGCACGGGGGTCGAGCATGAGCAGGCGGCGTGAGCGCTCACCGGCCGGGGTCTCGTGGCGGGCCATCAGGTAGGCGAGCTCGGCGGCTCCCAGCCCGAAGACGTCCTCAGGGAGCTCGAAGCCCTCGAGCGGGGTGCCCTTCATCGGGTCAGCCATGGTTCTCCTCGGTCGTGGTCTGTGTGTCGTTCGCGGGATGGTCGTGCGGCCGGCGCGTGGGCCCTGTCGTCACGTCAACGATGCCGGGTGCCCCGGGGTTTCGCCTCCCGGGGCCCTCGGGACCGGTCAGAACGGCCACGCCTTGTCGGCCAGGTCGCCGATCGCGTCGCCGGCGTCGGAGGCGAAGTCGCCGACGGCGTCGACGGCGTCACCGGTGAAGTCGGTGATCGTGTCCCAGTTGTCGTAGACGAGCTGGCCGACCGCCATGCCGCCGGCGGCGATGCCGCAGACGACGTCGACGGGGGGCGGCGTCATGAGCGCCGCGGCACCGAGGCCCGTCATGACGGAGTCGTAGCCGGCACGGCCGTAGTTGCCCTCGGAGATGTCGTTGGCCACGGTGAAGCCACCGAAGGCCACACCGATCGGGCCCAGCGCCTTGCCGACGGTGCCGAGCGTGCGGGCCAACGCCCCGCCCTCGGCGAGCGACGGCATGAAGCGCGAGAGGGTGCTCCAGTTCTTCGGGTTGAGCGCGTCGCCGAACTCGGCGAGCCGGCCGGTGCTCCACGCGTTCTTGAGGTTGGCGAACAGGCCCGTCGCGCGGTCCCAGCTGCCGAGGTTGGAGAGGAAGTTCTTGATCTTCATGCCCGTGCCGAGCAGACCGACGGCCGTGCCGAGACCCTTGATCGGGGTCCACAGCGACTTGAGCAGGTCGTAGCCCGGGATGCCGCCGCTGCCCCCGCTGCCCCCGCTGCCACCGGACCCGCCGGGTCCCCCGCCGGAGCCGGAGCCACCCTGGCCGCTCGTGCTGTCCTGGGCGCCGGCGTTGCGGCGCAGCGCCTCGGCGAGCTTGCCGAGGTCGGTGCCGAACTGGGTCAGCTGCGCCTCGACCGGCGGCCAGCGGTCAATCAGGTGGTCGAGGTCGGCGCCGCCCCACTGGCCCTTGAGGGCATGGACCGCACGGCTCGCCTCTCCCTTGAGGGTGTCGCACTCACGGGCGTGCCCGGTGAAGCGCTCGGCCGACGCCCGCAGGGCCACCGGGTCGGCACCCTTCTTGTAGATCGCCATCTCTCGTACTCCCCTGATGTCGTCGCCGTGTTCGTCGTGCACGTGCCGGCCGGCTCGGAGCCGCTGTGCATGCCCCGGCGTCTCGGCCCACCCGCAACCTACGCAACCGCACCAACCCGGACAATGGGGAGGACTCCCCACGGCTGCGGCGTGTCGCAGCAGGTCGGTCGAGCGGTCGGGCGAGCGGTCGGTCGAGCGGTCGGTCAGCCGCCGAAGCGACGGTGCCGGCCGGCATACGCCCTGAGCGCCCGGAGGAAGTCGACGTGGCGGAAGTCGGGCCAGTAGGCCTCGCAGAAGTAGAACTCCGACGTCGCGCTCTGCCACAACAGGAAGCCACCGAGCCGCTGCTCGCCCGACGTGCGGATGACGAGGTCGGGGTCGGGCTGGCCCTTGGTGTAGAGGTGCCCGGCGATGTCCTCGACCGTGAGCTCCGCGGCGATCTGCTCGATGGTCTCGCCGTCAGCGGCCCGCGCGAGCAGCAGGTCGCGCACGGCGTCGGCGATCTCGCGGCGGCCGCCGTAGCCGACGGCGACGTTGACGATCATCCCGTGGACGTCCTGGGTGCGCTCGGCCGACGCGCTGAGGCTCGCGGCCGTCTCGGGCGGCAGGAGCTCGAGGGCGCCGACGATCTTGAGGTGCCAGTGCCCCGACTCGGCGAGGTCGGCGACGGCCGTCTCGATGATCTTGAGGAGCGGAGCGAGCTCCTCCTCGGCGCGGCGCAGGTTGTCGGTCGAGAGCAGCCAGAGGGTGACGTACTCGACGCCGGCCTCGCGGCACCACTCGAGCAGCTCCTCGATCTTGTCGGCCCCGGCCTGGTGGCCGCTGGCCGTGCCGGCGCCGCGGGCCTTGGCCCACCGCCGGTTGCCGTCGAGCATGACGGCGACGTGCCGCGGGAGCGCCTCCTTGGGGAGGTCCTTGAGGACTCGGCGCTCGTACGCGCCGTAGACCACATCGCGCCACCCCACGGGGCCTCCTCGTCGACTCGCTCGTGTCATCGCCGGTCACGGTCTGGGCAGCCCCGAGCGGGCCGCGGTCCCACCGTACCGCTCGCCCATCGGCGTACCGAGGCGGTCGGGTGGGAGTCGTCGCGAGGCTTTGGTGACGACCTCGTGAGGGTCTCGTGGAGGTGTCCGGGGGCCCGGGGCACTCAGGAATCCTTGAACCTACGTTGCCGTAACTTACGGTCGCGTAGGTTACAGTGGGGCGATGAGCAGCACCCCCGAGCCCACCGCTGGCCACAGCCCTGACCCCAGCACCGAGGACCCGTCGGGCACCCCCGTCGCCGACCTCGTTGCGATCGTCAAGCCCCGCCTGCGCGGCTGGCTGCACCTCGGCATGTTCCCCGTCGCCCTCATCGGCGGCCTGGTCCTCGTGCTCCTCTCCGAACCCGGGTCCGTGCGCACGGCCTCGATCGTCTTCACGATCAGCGCCGCCCTGCTCTTCGGGGTCTCGGCCGTCTACCACCGCGGCACGTGGGGCCCGAAGATGTCGGGCCTGCTCAAGCGGTTCGACCACTCGAACATCTACCTCATCATCGCGGGCACCTACACGCCGTTCGCCGTGACGCTCCTGCCGGCCGACCAGGCCCGGCTGCTGCTCCTCGTCATCTGGGGCGGCGCCATCGCCGGCGTCCTCTTCCGGGTCTTCTGGGTCGGCGCCCCGCGCTGGCTCTACACGGCGCTCTACCTCGCGCTCGGCTGGGCCGCCATCTTCTACGTCGTGCCGTTCTGGCGCGAGGGTGGCCCGCTCATCGGCTCGCTCATCGGCCTCGGCGGCCTCATGTACACCGCCGGCGGGATCGTCTACGGCACGAAGCGGCCCAACCCGTGGCCCCGGTGGTTCGGGTTCCACGAGGTCTTCCACGCCTTCACCCTCGGCGGCTTCCTCACCCACTTCGTGGCGGTGACGCTCGCCGTCATCGGCTACCAGGCAGCGACGTGACGTCGGCAGGTTTCGCGACCTGAGCCCAGAACGTCCGAACGCCCCGGCACCGTGCCGGGGCGTTCGTCGTGTCCGAGGGCGTATGCCGCTCGCAGCGTCTCAGGGGCGCGGGGTCTCGCCGTCCGAGCGAGGGCCGTCGCCCGGCTCGTCCACGTCGGGGTCCGGCGTGCCGGCCGTCGCCGGCTCGTCCTTCGTGCCAACGACGTCGGCGTCCGCGGCGAACTGCTCGGCCCGGTCCCGGTCGCGGTAGGCCATCCGGCGCAGCCGGCTGTTCATGTTGCGCACGAGGAACCACAGCGCGATCGCGAGCACGAAGAACGCGATGAAGCCCCAGATGCCGGGTCCGATCGGGAGGTTGCCGCCGCCACTCATCGCGCGTCCGCCTTCTCGCTGTCGCTGTCCGCGTCGTCGTCCTCGTCGGTGTGCGTGTCGGAGCTGTCGCCGTGGGCGCGACCGGTCTCCTGCTCGGCCTCGTCGGGCTCGGGCTCGTCGTCGACCCGGCCGTCGTGGACGAGCTCGAGGTCGGTGCGGGTCGCGAGCGCGTCGGCCTCTGCGGGGGTCCCGAGCCCGGCGAAGAGGTCGTCCTCCCCGTCGGCGATCTCGACGTAGGACAGGGCGGCCTCGAACTCCTCGACGCCCCAGACCCGTGTCTGGATCTCGAGCGGCACCTGGAACCAGAAGCCGTCGGGGTCGACCTGCGTCGCGTGCGCCATGAGCGCGCGGTCACGCGTCTCGAAGAACTCGCCGCAGGCGATCGTCGTCGTCGGGCGTCCGGAACGCCGCGGCTTCCAGTTGGCCAGCCACTCGGCATAGGGGCTCTCGAGTCCCTCGGCGAGCATCGCGTCGTGGATCGCCTCGAGGCGGTCCTTGGACCAGCCGCCGTTGTAGTAGATCTTGAGCGGCTGCCACGGCTCGCCGGCGTGCGGGTAGCGGGACGGGTCGCCCGCCGCCTCGAAGGCCGCCATGGAGACCGTGTGGCACATGATGTGGTCGGGGTGGGGGTAGCCACCCTTCTCGTCGTACGTCGTCATGACGTGCGGTCGCCACGCGCGGATGACCCGGACGAGCGCCTCGGTGGTCACGTCGATGTCCTCGAGACCGAAGCAGCCGTCGGGCAGCGGCGGCAGCGGGTCGCCCTCCGGCAGACCGGAGTCGACGAAGCCGAGCCACGTGTGCTCGCAGCCGAGCACCTCCTGCGCGGCCTTCATCTCGTCGCGGCGCACCTGGGCGATGTCGCGCAGGATGTGCGGGTCGTCCTTGAGCTTCTCGTTGAGGATGTCGCCGCGCTCGCCGCCCGTGCACGACACGACCATGACGGAGGTGCCGGCGGCGACGTACCTGGCCGTCGTCGCGGCGCCCTTGCTCGACTCGTCGTCGGGGTGCGCGTGCACCGCCATCAAACGCATGCCCTCGGCCACGTGGCTCCCTGTTCGTCGTCAGTTTCGTGGGTGGGACGCGGGTGGCTGGTGGTGTCCGGTGCCCCTCGGCGTCCGGGTCCGTGCGGCTCGCGCCGTGCCATGGGAGACACTGGACCCGTCCGCCATCCTCTCACTCCCTCGCACCTGACGATGCGCGGGCTCGAACCGCCAGGACTCCGTATGCCGTCCCGCACGACCCTGCCCCGCCCCGCCCCCGGCCAGCTGAAGTGGTGGGTCGTCGGCACGGTCGGCATCCTCGCCGGTGTCGGCCTCGCCATCTGGTTCGGCCTGTCGTCCACGCTGGGCCAGCCGAGCTGGCAGACCCTGGGCTACAAGGTGGTCAGCGACCAGCAGGTGCGGGTCGACTTCCAGGTCTACCGACCGGGTGGCACCGCCCTGACGTGCACGGTGGAGGCGCTGGCGCGCGACTTTGCCCCCGTCGGGACGAGCACCGTGCAGGTGCCGGCGAGCGCCGACGAGACGACGGACGAGTCGGTGACGCTCCGCACGACGTCACGAGCCGTGACCGGACAGGTCAAGACCTGCTCGTGAACGGTGCCGCCGCCGGGGGTCGCCAGCACGGAAATGCCGCGTGAACTGCACGTTTGCCGTTCATTTTGTTATCCTTGTTGCTTCATCCAGGGTCCGGACCCGTCGCCGACCGGCATCACGAGTCGACGACACCACGGTTCGGGCCCATATTTTTGTGCAGGCGCCCACGCGAGCACCGCGTGGGCGCTGTTCATCCGAGGAGTGACACACCGTGACCGAGACTGCCGCTGGCTTCCTGACCCAGGAGGCCCATGACCGCCTCAAGGCGGAGCTCGACCAGCTGACGGGCGAAGGTCGCCTCGAGATCGCGCACAAGATCGAGGAGGCCCGCGAGGAGGGCGACCTCAAGGAGAACGGCGGCTACCACGCCGCCCGCGAGGAGCAGGGCAAGATGGAGGCCCGCATCCGCCAGCTCACCGAGCTGCTCCAGAACGCGACGATCGGCGAGACGCCCCCCGACGACGGCGTCGTCGAGCCGGGCATGCTCGTGACCGTCGAGATCTTCGGCGACGAGGAGACCTTCCTGCTCGGCAACCGTGAGATCGCTGACGGCTCCGACCTCCAGGTCTTCTCCGAGAAGTCCGCCATGGGCGCCGCCATCAACGGCAAGAGCGTCGGCGACAGCACGAGCTACGTCGCCCCCAACGGGAAGACCATCGGCGTCAAGATCATCGCCGCGAAGCCCTACACCGGCTGAGCACCGCAGACGCCTGACCGAGCGGGCCGGCCCCTCCACGGAGGGGCCGGCCCGCTCGCACATCCCCACCCTCACCCGTCGAAAGGCCGAAGTTCGCGGGTCCCTGATCGTCGAAAGGCCAAAGATCGCGGTTGCCACCGCTAAGACCGTCGACGGCGAGGCCGAGCGAACTGAGCAGGCGCGAAGAACTGCGGCGCGGCGGCGATCACGTCCAGCACGTGAGCGTTGACCCCCAGGCAGCCGGCGATCTCGCGCAGCTTCGCGGCACGGGCTTCGTGCTCGAACACGTCGGCAGAGACGATCTCGACGACGGCCCAGTCGCCTCGCTCGACCCGGTCACGGCGGAGACCGTCATGGACCTTGTCCCGTGAGCGAGTGTGGAACTCGACGCCCATGTACTCCCCCACGACACGTTGCTGCTCCCAGACGAGGTCGCCGAACCCGAGCAACTCGCCGGTGTGACTGACCACCGGGCGGTTGTGACCAGGCTCCGGAAGTCCTGCCCGAGTGACCATCAGACGGCTACGGGTCTCCATGGGCGACCACGCTCCGAGCCGCACCCGTGGCAGGGCGAACGTCAGGGTCACCTTGCCACGGGGCCGCACCCGCGCCTCGACGGCCCGCTTGAGCGGGGCGACCTCCCCCAGGAGGTTTGCTGCCGCATCGCCCGCAACGATGAGGTCATCGAGGCCAACCGGGAGTCCGGCACCGACGTACTCCCCGAGGTCCGCCCACGTGTCCGCAGGTCCGACGACCGGAAGACCGTGAACCTCGACGACCTCTCTCGACTCCAGACCGCGGTGGCCCATCACCTCACCGCGCCGGATCCGATTGGCATCGGTGGGCGTGACGATGTGGATGTGCGGATCCTCGTCGAGCGCATAGGGCAGGGGGATCCCGAGGAGACGAGCCGCCGTGGCGTGCGCGAACGCGAACTCCTGGGGCGCCGCGGCGGCGAACGCATACGTACGCTCGAGCAGCGTCGTCGGAATCTCGACGGTGCGGACGCCCGGTGTCGGGGTCCACAGGTCGTCGGCACGCAGTCGGGAGGGTGTCACTCCCCGTCGGAGGGCCTCGGACGTCCTGAAGGGACGAGTGAGCAGGTCGGGTGGCAGTGCTTGGGCTTCCATGCCCAGACGGTCCGACGCCCATGGCACGGCGCGCGACGCCCGTCGGGTCACCTGTGCGTAACGGCGCCTGCGGCCAAAGAGGTGTGGACAACGGTTGGTGCCCGCAAGCGTTGGCCCCTCGACGGGTCAGCACCCGCAAACGTTGGCCCCTCGACGGGTCGGCACCCGCAAACGTTGGCCTTTCGACGGTTAGAGGATTTGGGTGGCTACGGCTCGGGCGAGGTGGCCCTCGTCGGGGTCGTCGGCGAGCAGGCCTGCCGCGAAGAGGAGGTATGCCGTGTCGACCGTCGCGCGGGCGGCGCGCGGCACCTTCCAGCCACCGGCGTGGTCGGCGAGGACCGCGCCGAGCACGTGGTCGCGCCCGGCGGCGTCTGTGTGGCGCAGCACTCCCCCGGACCCGACGAGCGCCGTGACGTTCGCGAGCGGCCGCGGCGACTCTGTCGGCTGGGCCGGGCGTGCGTGCCGGCGCACCGCGACGAGCGCCGCCAGCCGCGCGAGCTCGAGGTCGAGCACGCGCTCGGCGTCGTCGACGGGGAGCGAGCCGGGGCGCTCGTGGACGCGGGCGGCATACGCGGTCAGGGCGTCGCGGTCGGCGACGGTGTCGAGCAGGTGCTCGGCCACGGCGGCCTCGACGACGTGCTCGGCGTTCCACCGCATGCCGAGGTCGCCCTCGACGGTGCGGGCGTGCCACAGCGGGGCCACGACGTCCTTGCGCAGGCCGGCGTCCTCGCCCTCGGGGGTCAGGCAGGAGTAGACGTCGGTCGTCGCACCGCCGACGTCGACGACGAGGACGTCGCCGCCGTCGGTCACCGAGGCCAGCACCTCGACGCCGCGCAGGACGACGTCGGGGGTCGCGGCCTCGACCATCGCGGCGAAGGCCGGGTCACGCGACAGCCCCTTGCCGCCGATGACGTGGCGCAGGAAGGCGTCGCGGATCGCGGCCCGTGCCGACTCGGGCGCGATGACCCCGATCTGCGGGAGGACGTTCTCGGCGAGGACGGTCGGCCGGCCCGTCGTCGCGAGGACGGCCGCCGCCTCGTCGCGCGCGTCGACGTTGCCGGCGACGACGACCGGCACGGCGTGCGCCCCGTGCCCGCCGATGGCGCCCTTGGCGAGCCGGGAGGCGTTGTGCAGCAGGACGTTGCTGTTGCCGCCGTCGGTGCCGCCGACGAGCAGGATCATGTCGGGCCGGGCCGCGCGGATGCCCGCGACGTCGGCGGTCGTCAGCTCCCCGGCCGCGACGTGGACGACCTTGGCCCCGGCGGACAGGCCGACCCGGTGCCCGGCCTGGGCGGTGACGGTGCGCTCGTAGCCGACGACGGCGAGCCGCAGCCCACCACCCGCGCTCGAGCAGGCCCGCACCGTCGCGTCGTCAGGGACGTCCAGCTCGTCGCGCAGCGTCCGGTAGCCGTCGAGGATGTCGCCCCGACCCTCGGTGCCGGTCGTCGGGGTCGACGCCGTGCCGAGCACGGCGCCGTCGTCGGCGAGGAGGGCACCCTTGGTGAACGTCGACCCGAAGTCGACGGTGAGGATCGTCATGCGCGGTGGTGGTCTCGTGGCGCGGAGCGGTCAGCCGTGGATGTCGAGCGCCTCGCGCAGGTCGGCGATGAGGTCGTCGACGTCCTCGATGCCGACCGAGAGGCGGATGAGGTCGGACGGCACCTCGAGCTCGGTGCCGGCGACGCTCGCGTGCGTCATGCGACCCGGGTGCTCGATGAGCGACTCGACACCGCCGAGCGACTCGCCCAGCGTCCAGAGGCTCACGGCCGCGCACGCCTTGACGGCGGCGTCCTCACCGCGACGCATCCGGAAGCTGACCATGCCGCCGAAGCGCTTCATCTGGCGCGCGGCGACATCGTGGTTGGCGTGGCCGGGCAGCCCCGGGTAGAGCACCTGGGAGACGCCGTCGTGGCCCTCGAGGAACTCGACGACCTTCTCGGCGTTGTCGCAGTGGCGCTCCATGCGGAGGGCGAGGGTCTTGAGCCCGCGCAAGGTCAGCCACGAGTCGAACGGCCCGGCGACGCCGCCGATGCTGTTCTGGTGGAAGGCGATCCGCTCCTCGGCGTCTGCGTAGCCGGGCACCGTGATGCTCCTGGCTGTCACGACGGCGCCGCCGACGACGTCGCTGTGGCCGCCGGAGTACTTGGTCGTCGAGTGCGTCACGACGTCGGCGCCGAGCGCGAGCGGGCTCTGGAGGTAGGCCGTCGCGAATGTGTTGTCGACGACGAGCACGGCGCCCGCCTCGTGGGCGATCGCGGCGATGGCCTCGATGTCGGCGATGCCGAGCAGCGGGTTGGTCGGGGTCTCGACCCAGACCATCTTCGTCTGCCCGGGACGGATCGCGGCACGGACCGCCTCGAGGTCGCCCATGTCGGCGATGGAGTGCTCGATGCCCTGGGGCTTCGCGACCTTGTTGAAGTAGCGGTACGTGCCGCCGTAGGCGTCGTTCGGGACGACGACGTGGTCGCCGGGGACGAGCAGAGCGCGGGCGACAGTGTCCTGGCCGGCGAGGCCGGACGCGAAGGCGAAGCCGCGGCTGCCGCCCTCGAGCGCGGCGATGCACTCCTCGAGCGCGGTCCGGGTCGGGTTGGCCGACCGGCTGTACTCGTAGCCGTTGCGGAAGCCGCCGATGCCGTCCTGCTTGTAGGTCGAGACCTGGTAGATCGGGGGCACCACCGCTCCAGTGAGCTCGTCGGCCTCCTGGCCGGCGTGGATGGCGCGTGTGGAGAAGCCGTGCTCGTCAGACATGAGGACGAGCCTATGCCCTGAGCCGCGGCCCCCCGAAGCCCGTCGGGCTCCGCCGCCACCCGCGACGGCGGCGCTGCGGCGGAGGTCACACCGACGTCTGCGATGCTGCCCCGGTGGGGCCCGACTTCGACTACAGCAACCGCAGCCACCGACCGCGTGGTCCGGTGCTGTCGGCGCTCTCGACGGCCTTCCCCGGCATCCGCTCGGTCCAGGAGCAGGTGCTGCCGTATGCCGGGTGGTGGGAGTCCCACAACCGCGTGGCCGCCGCGGGTGGCAGGCCCCTGTGGGTCGCCCTCGGCGACTCGATGACGCAGGGCATCGGCGCGAGCGCCCCGGACCGCGGGTGGGTCGGGCAGCTGAGCGAGCGGCTCACCGTGCGCGGCTGGGACCACCGCATCGTCAACCTCGGAGTCAACGGCGCGCGGGTCGAGGACGTGCTCGACCGGCAGCTACCGGCTCTCGAGTCCCTCGCCACGGACGGCCAGACGCCCACGCTGGTCACGGTCGTCATCGGTTCGAACGACGTCGTCATGCGCCGCCACCGTCGTGGGCTCGTCGAGCGCTTCGCGGCGATGCTCGACCGGTTGCCCGAGGGTGCGCTCGTCTCGAACCTGCCCAACCCGCACCGCGAGGCCCGCGCCGTCGACGCCATGCTGCGCGCACGCGCCGACGCCGGTCACCTCGTTCTCGTCGACATGCGCCGTGACGGGCCCCGGTCGTGGCGGGGCCGACTCGCGTCGGACAAGTTCCACCCCAACGACCGCGGCTACGCCGAGATGGCGACCGTCGTGGAGCGCGCCGTCGACCGAGCGGGCCTCATCGCCTGAGCCGGCCGGACGGCATACGTCCTCGGGTTGCGCTGCGCCGCAGCGCCGCTCAGTCGAGCGGGTCGAGGATGCGGTGCAGGAACTGGCGGGCTCGCTCGGTGCGCGGTCGGGTCAGCACCTCGTCCGGCGTGCCGCGCTCGACGACGACACCACCGTCCATGAAGAGCACCTGGTCCGCGACCTGCTGGGCGAAGCGGATCTCGTGCGTGACCACGACCATGGTCCAGCCCTGTGCCGCAAGGTTCTTCATGACCACGAGCACCTCGCCGACGAGCTCGGGGTCGAGGGCCGACGTCGGCTCGTCGAAGAGCATCAGCTTGGGCTTGATGGCGAGCGCGCGGGCGATGCCGACGCGCTGCTGCTGCCCGCCGGAGAGCTGGTAGGGGTAGGCGTCGGCCTTCTCCTCGAGCCCGACGAGCCGCAGCAGCTCGCGCGCCTCCTCAGCCACCTCGGCGCGGTCGCGACGCTGCGCGAGGACCGGCCCCGCCGTGACGTTCTCGAGCACCGTCAGGTGCGGGAAGAGATGGTGCGACTGGAAGACCATGCCGCTCTGGGCGCGGAGGGTCGCCACCTGCTGCCTGGTCACCGGACGCTGCGCGAAGTCGACCTCGACCTCACCGATGCGGACGACGCCAGCGTCGGCGACGTCGAGCGCGTTGAGCGAGCGCAGCACCGTCGTCTTGCCCGAACCCGAAGGGCCGATGAGGACGGTGACGCTCCCCGGGGCGACCTCGAAGTCGATCGACCGGAGCACCTCGTGGTCGCCGAACGACTTCGCGAGGCCGGACACCGAGACGAGCGGGGCGGGCCGCGGCGCAGCGGATTCCGCCGACATCAAGGGGGTGGTGGGCTCGGTCATGTCGAGACGTACCTGTTCTGTCGTTCCTCGAGACGGGCTTGGACGAAGGAGAGGACGAGGCACACGACCCAGTAGTAGACGGCGGCGACGCCGTAGAGCGCGAAGAACTCGTAGGTCGGTGCCGCGGCCTCCTGCGCCACGCGGAGCAGCTCGGTGACCTGGATGGTCGAGGCGAGCGAGGTGTCCTTGACGAGGGAGATGAGCGTGTTGGACAGCGGTGGGATGGCCGTGCGCACGGCTTGCGGCAGGACCACCCGGCGCAGGGTCGTGACGTAGCCCATCCCGACCGTCGAGGCCGCCTCCCACTGGCCCTTGGGGACCGAGAGGATGGCCGAACGGATCACCTCGGCCGCATAGCCACCGACGTTGAGAGTGAAGGCGACGACCGCGGCCGGGAAGGGGTCGAAGCGCACCCCGAGGGCGGGCAGGCCGTAGTAGATGATGAAGAGCTGGAGCAGCAGCGGCGTGCCACGAACCAGCGAGACGTAGATCCGCGCCAGGGACGAGACCACCCGCACCGACGACAGCCGCATGAGGGCGACGCCGAGCGCGAGGACCAGCCCGAGGACGAAGCTGATGAGAGTCAGCGGGATCGTCGTGGTCACCGTGGCCCGCAGGAGCGGGCCCAGCGAGTCGAGGATCAGCTGGGTCGTCTGTTCGTTCACGACCCGATCACGAACCGGAGGCGCCGGCCGGCTGCTTCGAGACGTCGGCCGAGAAGTACTTGTGCGAGATCTTCGTCAGGGTGCCGTCGGCCTCGAGGTCGGCGAGCGCCGTGTCGATGGCGGCGACGAGGTCGGAGTCCTTGCGCGTCGCGACGACCTGCTCGGAGACGTCACCGGTCTTGGCCGCGATCTTCACCGTCGTGTCGCCCGTCGACTTCAGGTAGTCGAGGACCGCGAGGCTGTCGTTGACGGTCGCGTCGACACGCGACTGCTTGAGCAGCGTGATGGCTTGGGTGAATCCCTCGACCGACTCGACCTGGGCGCCGGCATCCTTGGCGACCTTGGCCCAGTTGCTCGTCAGGCTCTGCGCCGACTTCTTGCCCTCGAGGCTCGTGAGCGAGGAGATCGTCGCGTCGTCGGCGCGGGTGGCGATGACGCCCTCGGACCACGTGTAGGTGCTGCTCAGGCCGTAGAGGCCGGCGCGCTCCGGGTTCTTCGTGACCTGGTTGACGACGACGTCGTAGCGGTCGGCGGCCAGACCGGCGAAGATCGCGTCCCACGGCGTCTCGACGTACTCGACCTTGACGCCGAGCTTGTCGGCGACGGCCTTCGCGACCTCGACGTCGTAGCCGGTCAGGGCGTTCGTCTTCGGGTCGTGGAACGAGAACGGCGAGTAGGTGCCCTCCGTGGCGACGCGCAGGACGCCCGCCTGCTTGACGGACTCGAGGTCCGAGCCGCCACCGGAGCCGGTGCTGCAAGCGGTGAGGACGACGGCGACGAGCGTGGCGAGCAGGGCGGTGAGGGTGAACCTCGAACGCATGGTGGGCACTTCCTGGTGGATCGGTGGGATGGGGTCGGGACGGCCGCCAACCTATAAGCCCATCTTGGGATGGGCATAATCAGGTGTCGGCATGGCCCACCGCGTGCCAACCGAGCGCGAGCCGTTCGCATTCCCGCCCGGAGTGTCACCACCGCCGCGGAGGTGCTCAGTCGTCGAGCGAACGGACGTAGTCGGCGAGGGCGGCACGGTCGGTGCCCAGCGTCTTGACGTCGTGCCCGAGGGTCGCGGTCGCCTCGCGCGCCGTCAGGGAGAAGGTGCTGCCCGGGCCGGTGACGTGGACGGCGTCGAGGTTGGTCACCGTGCCGAGCAGCAGCGTGGCCGGCCCGGTGAGGTCGGTCGCGTCGAGCGGTTTCGCCGGGTCGGTGACGGTGATCGTCACGGCATACGGAGGTCGGGTCGTCCACAGCGAGAGCGTGTAGCTGCCGGCGGGTCCGAAGCCGGCGTCCCCGACGAGAGCGATGACCTTGGAGTTGTCGCCGACGTATGCCGTCCGGTCGGCCCAGAGCGCCTGCGCGCGGTCACCCGCAGCGACCGACCCGGACGCGTCGGGAGACGGGGCGTCGGCCGGGGACGAGGTGCACCCGGCGAGGGCGACGACCCCGACGGCGAGCGAGGCGACGACGTTCCGGACCATGTGGGGTCTCCTGTCTGCGGCACCGACCACCGGTGCGCTGCAGGTCAGGGACGCCGCGTGCACTCCCGCGGTTCCCGTCCGCCGCGGTGGGATCGAGCCACTCCTCGCGAGGGGCTCAGCCGACGCCGTGGTCGCGGGCCCAGAGCGCCGCCGACGTCCGGTCACCGACGCCGAGCCGACGGAAGACGTTGCCGAGGTGCACCTTGACGGTGCGTTCGCTGATGCCGAGGGTGCGGGCGATCTGCTTGTTGGCGAGGCCTCGTGCGACGTGTGTCAGCACCTCGCGCTCGCGCTCGCTCAGGGCCGGCCCGGCCGAGCGCCGGTCGGGCGACGGGAGCAGCGCGCGAGCCACGCGCGGGTCGAGGGGCGCGTGTCCGGCGGCCGCGGCGCGGACCGCGTCGAGGACGTCCCGGGGCTCGCTGTCCTTCAGCAGGTAGCCGATGGCCCCGGCCTCGACCGCGGCGCGAACCCGGTCGGCCTCCGCGAACGAGGTGAGGACGACGACGGGAGACGTGGTGCCGGCGGCGCGGAGGCGGCGGATCGCCTCGACGCCGTCGACGCCGGGCATCGAGAGGTCCATGAGGACGACGTCGGGACCGAGGTCGCCGACGACCACGACGGCCTCCGCCCCGTCGGCGGCCTCCCCGACGACGCGGAGGTCGTCGCTGGCGTCGATGATGGTGCGCAGGCCGGCACGGACCAGCCGGTGGTCGTCCACGACGACGACGGTCGTCATCCGTCCTCCTTCTGCACCGGGAGTGCGAGCAGCCACTGCGTGCCGCGTCCCGGCGCGGACCGGACCCGCAGGACCGCCCCGACGTCGGTCGCCAGGTCGGCGAGGACGCGTACGCCGAAGTGTCCCTCGAGACGGGGCAACAGTGTGGGATCGAAGCCGATCCCGTCGTCCCGGACCCGGAGCACGACCGGGCGCGCCGGGTCGGAGCCGTCGGCGGAGAGCCGGATCCAGACGTGCGTGGCCCCGGCGTGGCGCACGACGTTGCGCAGGCACTCGCGGGTGACGCGGTGCGCCACCTGCTGGGCCAGCTCGCCGAGCCGCGCGGCCTGCTCCCCGTCGACGTCGACGGACACCGCGATGCCGCGTCCGGCGAGCGGACGAGCGAGGTCGGTGACGGCCGTCGCGAGGCCGGCGTCCGCGAGCCGCTCGGGGTAGATGTCGACGAGCAGGGAACGCAGGCTGGCGATGCTCGCCCGCACCGTGGAGGCCGCGTCGCCGATCGTCGAGGAGAGTGCCGAGCGGCCCTGTGCCCGTGCGGACTCCGCAGCGCCGCTGACGGCGAAGGAGCTCGCGACGAGGTCCTGGACCGGACCGTCGTGGAGGTCGGCCGCGATGCGGCGGCGTTCCCGGGCCGAGGCGTCGACCGCGCGCCGCAGCAGGGACTCGCGCTGCTCCTGCGCGGTGCCGAGCCGGTCGAGCAGGCGCCAGATGATCGGCGCCATGAGGACGAGGAGCAGCAGGAGGCTGCTCGCGAGCACTCCGGCCAGACCGCGCCACAGGTCGAAGGCGCGCGTGCTGACGGGACCGTAGTCGCCGTAGACCTCGAAGAGCAGCTCGGAGCCGGACGGGGTCCACACCGGGCGGTACACCTCGAGGAGCTTGCCGCCGTAGCGCTCGAACTCGTTCTCGGACCGGTCGAGGTCGGACACCTCGGCCCGGGTCTGCGGCGCGACGAGAGTCTCGCGCTGCTCGTCGCCCAGCGCGAAGTGCTGACCCACGAGCCGCGTCTCGTCGGCGTAGACGATGCGTCCGTCCGGTGCCCACAGCTTGACCCTGACGATCCCGTTGGGCAGCACACGTGCGCGGACGACCTGGTCGAGAGCGGCGTACGCGGCCGGGTCACCGGTGAGGAGGGCGTCCTGCAGCACCGGCTGGACGACGGCCAGGGCCAGCAGGTTCGTCGTGTGCGCCGCGTCGTTGACGGCTTCGCGCTCGGCGAGCCGGCTCGCCGCGAACGAGGCCCCGACCACGACGACGACGAAGACGACGAGGGCCGCGAGCCCGAGCTGCACGAGCATCCGGCGCCGGCTCGGCAGGGGGCGCACCCGCGCCGGGGCGACGCCGTCGGCGAGCGTCCACCAAGGGGGGAGGTCCCGGTGGTCACGCCCGCCGACGGCTCGCGGCGCGTCCGGGGGCTGGGGGTCCCCCGGGTGCGGCGCCGGCACAGGCACCGGGATCGTGTCCCCGGCGCCTGCGCGGTCGGTGCGCTGACTGGTCAGTGGTCGTCACCACCCGAGTCGTCCGAGCCGTGGCCTCCGGACGAGTGCGAGCCGGACGCGTGCGGGCCGGAGTCATCGGAGCCGGAACGCCCCGACCCCGAGTCGTCGCCCCCCGAGTGCGACGACCCGGAACCGGAGGACCCGGACGAGCCGGAGCCCGAGGAGCCGGAACCCGACGAGGCAGAGCCCGACGAGCCGCCCGCACGGTGGTCGTCGCCGGCCTCGGTGCGGGAGTCGCGGGGACGGTCGCCGCCGTGGTCGTCACCGACCTCGGTGGTCCGGGTGGCGCTCGGGGTGGCGGACGGCATACCCGTCGGGGTCGGGTCGTCGTCGCCGGACTCCGGCAGGAGCTGCGCCGACGCGGGGACGCGGGCGGGGACGCTCTGGGCGAAGGAGCTGTTGCCGACGAGGCCGAGGGTGGCCGGGACGAGGGCGGCGACAGCAGCCGCGGCGAGGGTGAGGCGTCTCATGGGGGTGGACCTTTCGTGGGTGGGCGCGAGGGCGGCGGGCTGCGGTCAGCCGGGGTAGACGACGGTGGCTCGGCACTCCTGGCCCGTCGCCGCGTAGCGGGCGTAGGCGCGGATCGTGTCCGAACCGGCGCGGTTCGTGACGAGGCTGCGCACCGTGAACGAGCCGCTCGGCGCCGTCGTGACGGCGGACCCGGACCGGACCGGGATGGTGTTGTCGCTGAGCGCGACGCTCCAGCGCTGGCCGACGCGGTTGCTGTCGACCTCGAGCTCGACCCGGATCCGGCGGTCGTCCTGCTTGGCCTTGAGCGTCCACGTCGCGCCGGCCGAGCAGGTGCCCGACGTGCGCACCTCGAGTCCCTTGGCCGAGGCGGCCGGCGCGAGGGTGACGGCGCCTGACGCGAGGGCTGCTGCGACGAGGGCGATGGCGGACGTGGCGGTGAGAGTTCGGCGAGTCCTCATGCGTGACCTCCTGGTGGGGGCCCGTCCCGGGTGGTCCGCGGCGGGTCAGCGGGTGCTGTGGGTCCACCGTGCGTCCTCGGGGCGGGCAGGCACCATCGGGCTTTGGTCCTAGTACCTGCTCACGACGACGCCGTGCAGCCGCCGTGGGTTCACCGAGCCCGGGCTCAGAGGTCCTTGGCCCACTCCCGCGTCCAGCCCGTGACGACGAAGCCCATCCGCTCGTTGATGGCGACCATGTGGGTGTTCGTGTCGGCGTTCCACGTGCGCACCGTCGTGACGTCGGGGCGCTCCCGCCGGAGGGCGCGGAGGTTCGCGGTCTTGACGGCGAGGCCGAGCGCCCGGCCTCGGTGCTCCCGGAGGACGAGCGTGTCCGACTGGACGGCGAGGTCGGGCTGCCCGGGCCGCACGACGATGTCGGTGAAGGCCACGAGGCGTCCGGTCGGCACGTGCCGCGCGACGGACTCGATGCCCCAGATGGGACTCGGCGTGTTCCACAGCAGCCGCACGCGCTCGGCGTCCCAGTCCTCCTCGTCGAGGTCGATGTCGCCGGACGGGGCGTCGGTGCTCATCCGTCGTGCGAGCAGCGCCCGGTCCTCGAGCCACGCCTCGGGAAGCCCGTCGACCGACGTCTCGATGACGTATGCCGCCGGGTCGGGTCGGGGGTCGAGCGCGGTCAGCGCTGCCTCGTCCACCGGCAGGGCCAGGTCCTGCCGGAGGTCGAGGAGCGTCTGCCGGTAGCCGTTCACGTGGGCGAATCCCGTTGCGGCGTCTCCGTTCTCGACGGGCGCGCCGCTGTGCTCGTGGATGCGGTCACACCCGTCGTCGCGGAGCACCTGCTCGCAGTGGACGAGGAGTGACGAGCCGATCCCGCGCCGCTGGTGGTCGGGGTGCACCGAGAGCCACAGCCCCGCGGTGCCGACGTTGTCGCGCGTCCGACGGATCGTCTGCGCCGCGGCGACTGGGCCGTCCGCGCCCTCCTCGGTGACGACGAAGGACCGCCGCACCTCGTGCCGGCGCTCCGCGACGTCGACGATCTCGGCGACCGTCGTGCGCTCGGCGGCGTCGCCCCACACGTGGCGGTTGGCTGCGTGGTGCACCTCGAGCCAGGCCTCGCTCGTCGGGTCGTCGACGGCGAGGTCGATCTCCTTGGTCTGCAAGGTCATTCGCCGCACCCGGTGATCTTCTGCCACTCCCGGCTGTACCCGTCGACGGCGTAGCCGAGCTGCCGGTTGACCGCGAGCATGTGCTCGTTGGAGTCGGCGTTCCACGTGCGGACCGCCGTCACGTCGGGCAGCTCGTCCATGAGCCGCAACGCGTTGGCCGCCTTGAGCCGGAGACCGAGCCCGTGCCCGCGGTGCTCCTTGAGCACGAGGGTGTCCTGCTGGTAGCCGAGGTCGGGGCTTCCTGCGGACACCCCGATCGTCGTGAAGGCGACGAGACGGCCCGAGGGCGTGTGGCGCGCGGCTGACTCGACGATCCGCCGCCCGGAGGCCCGCGTGCGGGCGTGCGTCTCCCGCAGGCGGTCGGCGTCCCAGGCCTCCTCCTCGAGGGCGAGGTCGTCCGTGGGGGCGTCGGTGCTCATCCGCTGCTGGAGGACCGCGCGGTCGTCGAGCCACGCCTCGGGCATCGTGTCGACGAAGGTCTCGACGGCGTAGTCGTCGGTGACGGCCACCAGCGCCGAGAGCGCGTCGCGGTCGGCGGGAAGCGGCATGGCGCTGCGGAGCATCGTCTGCCCCACGGCGTAGCCGTACCGAGCGGCGAACATCTCCGCGAGGTCGACACCGCCCTCGGCCCACTCGGTCTCGCCCATCAACGTGCCGCGGCCGTGCTCGCGGGCGATCGCCTCTCCCTCGCGCAGGAGGGCCTCACCGATGCCCCGCCGCCGGTGGTCCGGCAGGACCGACAGCCAGAACAGGGCCAGGTCGAGGTTGTCGCTCGTCGGCATCCGGGCCTCGAACGCACCGACGAGACGGTCCCCCACCCACGCCGCGCGAGCGACCCGCGTGCCCGACGGCGAGCGGTGGAAGCCCCGGATCTCGTCCAGGGTCCAGGCGCTGCCCGCGGGACCGAACAGCTCGCGCTGGACGGCTGCGTGGACGCCGATCCAGTCGGTGGCCGCGGCCTCCTGGGCACGGTCGAGCAGGTCGATCGGCCGGATCTCGAGGTCGTCGCTCATGTGGGCAGTCTGTCGGGCCGGCCCCGCGCGCGGCGAGCGATTTGTCCGGGACCGCGCCATCCGGCATACGCGGGGGGTCGCGGACGTTACAGGGACGTAAGACGCTCCCAGCACGAAGGATGTGACACTGGCATGGTGTTCGGATTCGGTAGGAAGTCCCAGATGCCCAGCCGCGACGAGGCCCTCCCGGGCCGCGCGGACCGCCCGTATGCCGTGAACCCCACCCATGTCGTGCTGGGCACCCCGCTCGAGGGCCCGTGGCCCGACGGCTCCGAGGTGCTCTACGTCGCGATGGGCTGCTTCTGGGGGGTCGAGCGGATCTTCTGGAAGCAGGACGGCGTCGTCTCGACGGCGGCGGGCTACATGGGTGGCTACACGCCCAACCCGACCTACGAGGAGACGTGCACCGGGCGCACCGGCCACGCCGAGACCGTCCGCGTCGTCTACGACCCCGAGAAGACCTCGCCCGAGCTGCTGCTCAAGGCCTTCTGGGAGAACCACGACCCGACGACGTCCAACCGCCAGGGCAACGACATCGGCACCGCCTACCGCTCGGCGATCTACTGGACGACCGAGGGCCAGCGGCTCGCCGCTGAGGCGACGCGCGAGGCGTTCCAGAAGGTGCTCGATGACAACGGCTACGGACAGATCACGACGGAGGTCCGCTCCGCGGACGACGCCGGGCCGTTCTACCTCGCCGAGGACTACCACCAGGGCTACCTCCACAAGAACCCCGGCGGCTACTGCAACCACGGCCCCAACGGCATGACGTGCCCGGTCGGGATCGTGCGCCAGGACCAGCTCCCGGCCCAGCAGGACATCGCTCCGCCGGCCTGACGCCGGACGCAGGGCGCACGTTGCCCGACGCACGACCGCGGCGCCGTGGGATCTCGGATCCCACGGCGCCGCAGTCATGCCCGGCTGATACCGGCGGGCCTCAGTTCTGGCAGGCCGCCTCGTCGAAGTGGCCAGGCGTGCCCGGGTAGGCCGCCCCCGCCCCGTGCTCCGTCTCGCCCGGGTGGACGAGGGCGAGCTCGCGGAAGGCCGAGGTCCCCGCCGTCGTCACGTCGGTGGCGGACCGTCCGGCGCTCGTGGCCCACGCCAGCTGCTGCAGGAAGTCCTGCATCGCCGGCGAGTGCTGACGCACGTCGTTGAAGCCGCCGTAGGCCGAGCTGCAGTGCGAGAACAGGTTGTAGGCGCCGTTCCAGTCGATGAGCCGGTCACCGGCGTTCGGGCCGTTGGCCGTCACGTCGCCCTGCATGACGTCGCGGTCCCAGCCGCCGTAGATCCAGTCGGTCCCCTGGTGGTGGTTGTTGTTCGCGGGGTCGGCGTCGTCGGTCCCGGTCATCTCGAACCACAGGCACGGGTCGACCGTCGTGACGGCCTTCTTCGTGCCCGACGTCAGCGGCCAGTCGCCGAGCGTGCACCCGGTGCCCGGCGTGTAGCTGCCGCGCGGCCTGAGGTCGAGCAGGTCCGAGCCGAGGACGTCCTGCTTCGTCGGGTCGGACTCGCCTGCGCCACCGAAGAGGTGGTCGACGAACCGGTCACCGGTGCCGCGCGACGTCGGGTCGAAGGCGCCGTTCGTGCGGCAGTCAGGCGTGTTGCCGTCGAGCCCTGCGTCGCAGCCCTGGCCGCCCCACAGCACGTCCTCGCCGTCGTCACCGAAGACGTCGTCACCGCCACTGTCGCCGTTGGCGACGTCGTCGCCGTAGCCGGCGTGGATGGTGTCGTCGTCGGTGCCGCCCCGGATGAGGTCGCGCCCGCCGTCGTCCATGCCGTTGTGCGGCATCGACGCGTCGGTCGACGAGCCGATCCACTGGTCGCCGTCGACGTCGTGGAGCAGGTCGACGCGCCGGTCGTACGCCGTCCGCGCGAAGCCGGTGAAGCTCTCCTTGGGCGGGCTGTTGAGCGAGCTCGTGAACGCCGCCGGGCTGTCGCCGGCGCTGAGGTACTGGTTCACGATGCCGCCACGGTCGCCGACGATGGCGTCCCGACCGCTGTCGCCGGTCAGACGGTCGTTGCCGAGCTCGCCGTAGAGGTCGTCGTCGCCGGCCCCACCGGACACGGTGTCGTCACCGTCCTGGCCCCAGATGCCGTCGTTGCCGTCGTCACCCCAGATGACGTCGGCGCCGAAGGCACCGGCCACCTCGCACGTCACCTGCGCCGTGGCGCAGAAGCGGGTGCTCGGACCCGGCAGGGCCGGGTCGTGCGTGCGCGACGCGGTCGCGTCGGCAGGGAGCGGACCGTCCGGGTAGCGGTCGGCATACGCCTTCTCGGAGCGAGTGCCCGCTGCGCCGACGAGCGTGCGCAGGAGCGAGCCGTTGTCGCCGAGGACGACGTCGTCGCCGCCGTTGCCCTCGATGACGTCGGCGCCGTCGCGGAAGCCGGGAGTCGGGGTGCCACCGACGATGTCGTCCTGACCCGCATCGGTGCTCGTGCCCCGGAGCAGCCCCACGGCGCTGGCCGACCCGGGCCAGGCGGCGCTCAGTGCCGTCGCCGCGGTGCCGTGCGCCGACGCCGTGCCGAACGGCAGGTCACCGAAGAGCGCGTCGGCTCCCCCGTTGCCCTGCACGTGGTCGGCGCCGGCGTCACCGGTGATGACGTCGTTCCCGTCCTGTCCCTCGAGCACGTCGACGCCGTCGCCGCCGGAGAGGCGGTCGAAACCGTAGAGCGTCGCGGACGGGGTCGTGAGGAAGCCCGAACCCACGGAGCGGTCGTACGGCTCGATGACACGGGACGTCATCGCCGCGCCCGGGGTGCTCCCGAGGCGGACCGTCACCGAGGTGGGTGCCTGGCCCGCGACCGGGCGCAGCACCTGACCGTTGTCGCCGAGGACGACGTCGTCGCCGGGACCACCGAAGACGGCGTCGTCGGTGTCCGGCTGGCCGGACGTCGTGTCGCCGGAGCCACCCTCAGGCGTCGAGCTGCCGCCGACGAGGTCGTCGTCGCCGAGGTCGCCCTCGACCCAGTCGATGTCGGGCCCACCCTCGACGTAGTCGTCGCCCGCGTCGCCCTTGAGTCGGTCGGTGCCACGCTGACCGAGCACGACGTCCGCGTCGTCACCGCCGAAGACCTGGTCGGCCCCCGAGTTGGCGAGGACCGGGCCGGCGCCGAGGTCGAGCAGCGTGATCCGGTGCGTGGTCGCGAAGCCGCGCATGCGCGTGATCGGCGTCGAGTCGGCCGCGCTGACCCCGGAGGTCACGACGGCGTTGTCACCGGCGACGATGTCGGGGCCGGCGTCGCCGAAGAGCACGTCACCGGAGTCCGGTCGCCCGACCCCGGCGGTCGCCTGCTGGAACGAGCCACCGACGACCTCGTCCTCGCCTCGGTCACCGTGGACGAGGTCGGAGCCGTTGTTGCCTTCGAGGTGGTCCGCGTCGTCGCCGCCGTTGACGCGGTCGTCGCCGAGCCCGCCGTACGCCGTGTCGTCGCCGGCGCCGCCGAAGAGCTTGTCGCCGCGACCGGCGTCGGGAGAGGTCCCGGCGAGGTCGAACGGGACGGCAGGCGCGTCTGCAGACGTCGACGGGTCGTCCACGGTGCCGTTGTCACCGATGAGGATGTCGCGGCCGGTGTCGCCCGAGAGCACGTCGCCGGCGTCGGCCGGGTCCGTGTCGGTGCGGCCCGCGGCCCGCGTGCCGCCGTAGACGAGGTCGTCGCCGTCGCCGCCGCTGGCCCAGTCGGCGCCGTCGTTGCCCTCGATGACGTCCGCGGCCTCCTGGCCGTAGAGGACGTCGGCGCCGGCGTTGCCGAAGAGCAGGTCGAGGCCCTGTCCGCCGTAGCCGCGGTCCTGGCCGGTGCCGCCCCAGGCGCGGTCGGCGCCGTCGCCGCCGAAGAGGACGTCGTCACCCTGCTGGCCGCAGACGAGGTCGTCGCCACCGCGGGCGTCGACCCGGTCGGCCGCACCCCCGGCGGAGATGGTGTCGACGCCGGCGCCACCGGTGATGAGGTCGGGACCGTCGTCGGTGCTCGGGTCGCCGCCACCCGACGTGCCTTCCGGCACCGGGTCGGACGCGACGGGCGAGCCTGCGCGACAGGTCTCGTCGGCGGCGGCTGCCACGGTCGCGGCGTCACGCAGGGTGTCGCCGAAGATCGTGGACGCCCCGTCGCCGCCGATGACGTGGTCGCTGCCCCGGCCCCCCACGAGCGTCTTGGGAGACGGCGCCGTGCCGGCGGGCAGGGCCTGGTGCTCGACGAGGCGGGTGTGCCCGAAGGTGACCCCCTCGATCGTCTCGGTGGCCCCGAGTCCACCGACGCGGCTGGGCTCGGCGACGACGTAGTCGTCACCCGGTCCGCCGTAGATCGCGTCGGAGCCGTAGCCGCCGACGAGGGCGTCCTCGCCCCCGCCGCCGAGGATGCGCGCGTGCTCGGACGGCGCCGAGTGGCTCGTGACGACGTCCTGCTCGCGGCTGCCGTAGACGACGTCGTCGCCGGAGCCGGTCTCGACGATGTTCGGCACCGTCGGCTGGCCGCTCGGCGTCGTGAGTGTGTCGGCGGGGCCGGCTGCGTCGACGCCAAAGTTCTGCTCCGACGCCGTGTAGATCGTGTCGGGTCCGGTCCCGCCGGTGACCGAGTCGCTGCCGAGCCCGCCGACGAGGACGTTGCCCTTCGAGCGGATGGTGGATCCGGAGCCGTCCGGCCGGTCGGCCGCGACGCCCACCTTGTCGTCGCCGGGACCGGCGTCGACGCGGTTGCGGCCCAGGCCCACGCTGATGGTGTCGGCGCCGCCCGTGGCCTGGGCGCGGGTCGTCGGGTCCACGCTCAGCTGGGCCGGGTCGACGAGGTCGCCGAGAGTGATGGGCGTCTTGCCCGGCCAGTTGGCATCGTCGACGCCGTTGAGCGTCGCCGAGAAGGACTTCGGGGGCGAGGGCAGGCTGCCGTCGCCGGTGACGAAGTCGTCGCCCTGTCCGGTCGTGATGGCGTCGGCGCCGACCCCGCCGGCGACGCGGGCGACCTGGCCCACGGCGTGGGCGGTGACGATGCGGTCGTCCCCGTCGCCGCCGTCGACCCAGGAGCTGCCCGTGCCGGTCTGGATCTGGTCGTTGCCGGGGGTGCCGAAGACGATGGCGTCCTTGTCGAAGGACCTCAGGTCTCCCGCGCCGCCCGCCGACGACGGGTCGGAGTCCTTCTTGCCGTCGCCCACGAAGCTGACGACGAGGGGCGTCGACGAGCCGCGGCCGTCGACGACGACGCGCTTCAGCGTCGGGTCGAGGTACTCACGGCGCTCACCGAGCATCTGGATCGCGAAGCCGTCGAAGCCCGCGTCGGTGCCGTCCGGGTCGGCGGCCGTCTGGGCGAAGTGCAGGGCCGTCACCTTGACGACGTCCGCCTCGGTCTCGCTCGTGTTGCCCCAGGGCTCACCGCGCTGGCTGTCGGTGCCGAAGCGTCCGGCGAAGACGGCGAGCGTGCCGTCCGAGGTGCCGCCGAGTCTGGGTGGTGGTGGGGTGCAGTTGGGTTGTGCCGTGAAGTCGAGCAGCGTGATGTCCGCGAGGTTGATCGAGAAGGACACGCTGAACGGCGAGAACCCGAGGGTCACGTAGAGGCGCAGGAAGAGGCTGAGCCGGCCCGTGGTCGTGAAGAGGCAGAGCGGGTTGTTGACCGCGGCGTGGAGGAACTCGCTGACCCGGAACTTCCCGTCGTTGTTCGGGTCGTTCCAGTGGAAGCCGATGGTCAGGTGCAGCCCACCCTCGATGCCGACGGTGATGATGACGGCCGTGACCGCGGCGCCGGCGGCGATCTCGCCGTCGAGCTGGACGACCGGCACCGGCCGCCCCTCGGAGTCCGTCGTCTTGAAGTAGAGGCCGTCGAGGAGCTTGACGGGGTTGACCGCGGCTCCCTGCTGGGCGGCCTCGACGGCATACCTGATGCCGGCGGTGTCGAGGCCGGCCATGAAGCGCAAGGTCACCGACGCGGACCCCGACAGTGTCACCATGACAGGCGGCGGGGCGTAGACCGGTCCGAACGACTGGCGCCAGGTGAAGCCGAGGGTCAGCGGGCCGCTGTCGAACTCGACGAGCGAGACGTCGCTGCCCATGAGCAGGCTGAAGACCGACGACGGGTTGTCGAGGATCGGGAAGGTGAAGCCGGACCTGCTGGCGCTGCCGGCGGCGGCGCCGGCACCGAAGACGTTGCCCTTGCCGCCCTTGGTGTTGAGGGCGGACTTCACGCTGTCCGGGCTGGCCGCGCTGGCGGTCTTGATGAGCGAGCCCGCGGTGCCCGGCGCGAGGCTGCTCGTCGGGGACACGTCGGTGTCGAGGGCCTTGTCACCGCTCACGGTGAAGCTGCCGATCGGGATGAGGCACGACGGCCCCCCACCGCCGCAGTCGGGCAGGTTGTTGATGAGCGTGGTGAGTGCGGCGATCTTGTCGACGAAGTCGAGCTTCGGGCCGCCGGCCAGGGTGTTGAACGTCTTGGCCAGCGTCATGAGGCTGACGTCGCCGCCACCTGCCATCCGGCTGAGGTCGGACAGGACGGGGATCGGGGCGTAGAGCGTGTCGAGCACCGGCTGGAGCGGGCCCGTCACGGACTTGACCTTCTTGAGCACCGGCCCGAGCAGGTTGGACAGGAAGCCACCGGCGTCGATGGCGACGTCCTTGAACTCGATGGATGGTGCGCCGAGGTGCTTGAGGTCCTGGTTCGTGAACTCCCAGCCCATGACGAAGTTCGCCTGGACGCCGGGAAGCACCGAGTCGACCGACGCCTTGACGATCCAGTCGGCCTTGACCTTCGCCGTCAGCGAGATGCCGAAGAGCGACGACGCGTCCCCGTCGCCGATGTCGGCGACCGTCAGGACCGAGCCGTCGGACTCGGTCGTGTCGCGCGAGGTGAGGTCGACGAGGAAGGCGCCGGCGAAGAGCGGCGCGGTGCCGTTCTTCGTGACGTCGATGTCGAGGAACGCGAGCTGGGCATTCATCGACGCAGGCATGTCGAAGCGCGCGCCGAGGCCGAACTCGGGCGCAGCCGCCCCGTCCTGCCAGGCGTCGTGCGTGTAGATGACGAAGCCCTTGGTCGTGTTGACACCGGCCTTGAGGTGCAGCTGGAGGCCGACGCCGTAGGTGATGGCGTCGGTGTCGCCCGCCTTGAGGGCGAGGCCCGGGATGCCGATGTCGAGCGGCAGCTTCTTGCCGTCACCGAGACAGCCGGAGCCTGCGACGCAGCCCTGCTCGGGGGTGACCGTGCCCGCCTTGATGGTGAAGGCGAGGCTGATCCCGTTGATGCTCGTCGTCGGGCAGTCGGTGCGGTCGGGCTTGGTGCTCACGGGCGCGTATGCCGTGGCCGTGGCGGTGCCGTCGTCGGTGAAGGTCTGCGCGCTGCCGGACGCCGCGTCGACGACCTTGACGAGCTCGTAGGCGCCGCCGTCCTTGCTGCGCAGCACCTTGTACTTCGTGGCACCAGGGGCCGCCGACCACGACACCGTGATCGAGTTGCCGCCGCCGAGGGTCGTCCACGACGTCGTCGCCGCGGCGCTCGCGCCCGAGGGGACGGTGTCGCCGCCGGTGCCGGAGCCGCTGCCCTGGCTGGCGACGATCTCGTAGCGCCACGAGGTGGAGCCCGTCGTGGACGGCGTGGCAGCAAGGGTCGGTGCGCCGGTCGGCTCGAGCTTGAGCTTGCACTCGTAGTTGACCTCGAGCGTCGTCTTCTCCAGACCGGCTGCGGTGATCGCCTCGGCGAGCTTGTCGTTGACGTAGGTGCGGGCCTCGGCCGGGCTGGCCGGCACGCTGCCGAGCTTGGACTTGATCTCCGTCCGGAGCCGGCCGATGGAGTCGGCGCCCTGCTGGAGGTCCTTGCCGACGAACGGCAGCTTGCCGTCGAAGGTGGCCAGGCGCATGGCCTGCTCGATCTTCTCGAGGTAGCCGTCGAGGCCGGGCCCGATCTGGGTGAAGTCGGCGAAGGCGCTCGCGAACGCCGCGGACAGGTCGGGCACCTCGAAGCGCTGCTTGGCGGCGTCGGGGGCCGGGAGGTTGCCCGTCAGGGTGGCCAGGTCGGCGGGGTTCGTCGAGTCCGGGAGCCGTAGCGCGATGGAGCCCAGGGAGGCCGGCGGGCTGCCCGGCACGGTCGCGTAGAGCGGGACGGTGCCGCAGACCATGAGCGGGGTCGCGAGGCCCTCGCCGCAGTCGACGGGGGTGTTCGAGGCGTTGAAGCTGACGTCGAGGCCCGAGAGGAAGGTCGAGAAGCTCACCGGGGTGTCGGCGGTCGCGCTCGCGTCGGCCAGGTCGAGGCTGACGTCGGCCTTGAGGGACACCTGCTTGGCCGCATCGCCGCCGGGGTCGCCGGCCGAGACGGTCAGCGGTCCGATGGTGCCCGCGACGCGGCCGTTGAAGCTGGCCGCGGCCGCGACGCTGACCTTCGAGTCGGCGAGGACCTTGAGCGAGGTGGCGTCGCCCGGCCCCGTACCGGGCGCGAGCGGCACGACGAGGCCGACGTCCACGCCGCCCTTGACGTGCACGGAGCCCTGGCCGCTGGCGGCCGCCGAGACGAGCGACTGGTCGCCGCCGAGGTCGAGGCGCAGCGGCGCGTTCGTCTGGTAGTCGCGCTTCCAGTCGAGGTCGAGCACGACGCTCGGCGTCCCGCCGTCGTCGAGGTAGCGGAAGTGCAGCGCGCCGGTGCCGAGTCGCTCGTCGAGGAACGCGACGAGGTCCTGCATGTTCTGCGGCGGGTGCACCGACATGATGTCGATGGCGTCGTCGAGGGGCGAGCGGAAGGTGTATGCCGTGTCGTCGGCCGGCTTGGTCGTCCAGTTGTCGGTCAGGGTGACCGTGTCACCCGAGACCGACGCGGCGACCGCCACCTGGGTGCCGACGACGACGGTGCGTCCGACGAAGGACGCGTCGAACGTGCGGCCCACGTGCTGGAGGGTGTTCGTGCCGTAGTTGACGTCGCTGCCGACACCCGACGAGTCGCGCTGCATGAGGTCGCGCAGGGAGGTGCCGGTGCCGGGGATCTCGCGGCTGTAGACGCCCGACGCGCCGCCGGGCTGGGCGTCGGCGAGCTGGGCGGCGAGGGTCTGGAAGGTCTTGAGCACGATCGCGAAGAGCTCGGCCTGTGAGCCCGGCTTGATGTCGAGCGCGAAGATCCGGCTCAGCCGGCTGAGGTCAAGCTGGGGACCGTCGGTCCCGGTGAGCCGGGTCAGGTCGTTCCACGAGGCGGAGACGCCGATGTCGGTGCCGGCAGGCAGGAAGCCGTCCGCGTCGGGGATCGAAGCCTTGAGGTCTGCGGTGGCACGGACGTTGACGTCGACGTCGAGCAGGTCGCCGGCCTTGCTGGGCCCGGTCGGGCTCGCCGTGACGAGCTGGTCGAAGAGCTGGCGCAGGCGGATGTCGTGCTGGGCGTCCCCGGCCTGCTTGAGGCCGATCGAGAGCATGTGCCCCGTGCCGGGGGCCGAGCAGTCGGCGGGCGCGGCGCTGTTGCACACCGCGAGGTGCCCCTTGAGGCGCACCTGGAAGAAGCCGGCGTTGGCGGTGAAGTCGACCGCGGTGTCGATCGGGAAGTCGGCCGTGAGCAGCGGGCTGCCGGTGCGGATGAGCACGCGGTCGGCGCCCAGCGGGAGCGAGGTGACGTTGGTCTTGAACGCCCCGGTCGTCTGGAGGAACGGGCAGGCCTCGGTGTTGCCCTCGAAACCGATGCACGCCGCACCGGTGCGGGCGTCCTGCAGGTCGAGCACGAGCGTCAGGTCCGCCGCGAACGACGGCTTGACGGTGGCGAAGGTCTGGGCGGAGTTCGCCCGCAGGATGCCGCGGCGCGGTCCACCGGCGACGGGCTGGTCGGTCAGCCGGTCGCCGAAGGTCACGGCGCCGAGCTGGGCCTCGGGACCGACGATGACGAACGGCGTTCCGGCAGATGGCTGCCCACCGATCCAGGGTCCCGAGAGCGTCAGCGCGTTCTTCGTGTTCGAGGCGATCTCACCGGCGGACGTGCCGGCCATGACGCGCATGCCGGTCCACTGGTTCGCCTGCCACGGCTGGGAGCCGTCGTCGAGCGTGAGGCCCGTGGCGGCATACGTCGCCGAGGGCCGGGAGGTGCGGGCACTGCCGGCGTCCATGGCGACCCCGGTGCTCGGCGCGGTCTTGACCATGCGCATGCGGAAGACGAGCTTGCTCGTCGTCGGGTCCCACGCGAGGTCGTCGAGGCCGATGCCCGCCGCCTTGAGCTTGGCGATGAGGTCCTGCAGGGAGTCGAAGGTCGGGTTGCCGACCGTTGTCGCGTCGAAGCCGGACGGCGACGGCTGGTCGGGGTCCGGCTGCTGGACGACGTTGGCCTTGAGGAAGTCGACGAGGACCTGGTTGGCCTTGACGGCGTCGGACACGGTGCCGCGCAGGAAGGGCAGATCGAGGTTGCCGGTCGTCGGGAGCGGTCCGGCGCCGTCGGGGTCGAACTTCGCCTGCTGGATCCCGGTCAGGGCGACCGCGACCTGGGCGAGGCCGTCGGCGAGGTCGCGCAGGCTCATGTTCTGGAACTTGCCGACGAGGGTGGCGAGGGTCGGCGCCGAGACGGTCGGCGTGCCGGTCGAGATGTTCGCCCACGTCAGCGTGACGTCGGCGGCGACGTTGCTCGGGAAGCTGACGCCCGCGATGCCGCTCGTGTCCGCGGCGATCGACAGGGTGCCCGTGACCGAGCCCGGGGTCCCGGGGTCGGAGGCCGAGCCGGTGGGGTCGAGGTCAGCCGACACGAGGCCGGCCAGGGAACCGTCCGCGGCGAGCTCACCGTCGCCGACACCGGCTGCGTCGTAGGCGAGGACCCCGTCGTTGTTCGGGTCGTTGACGCGGGCGTATGCGTGCGCCTTCACGGTGAAGTCGGTGCTCTTCAGCGTGACGCCGAGGATGCCGACGGCGGCCTTGGCTGCGCCGGACAGCTGCGCCGTCACGTCGACGTCGAGCCGCGGCGCGTGAGCCGCGTCGCTGGCGAGGTAGACGCGGTTGGTCGTCGGTCCGGTCCAGACGACCCAGAGGGAGAGGGTGGCCTCGACGGTGGCCGTGACCCCCTTGGGTGAGGACAGCTCGACCTTGGGGCTCGTGGAGCTGACGGTGAGCGCCTGCTGGTTCGCGGTGCGGGTCACGACGAGGTTGACGTGCACGCGCTTGCCGTCGGCGAGGTCGTCGACGGAGACGTCGAGCGTCCCGGTGCGACCTCCCGGCAGGGCGACCGACTCGCCCGACGTCGCGAGGTCGGCCCACGTCGTCGTGCCGGCGAGCGTCGGGGACACGCCCTTGGCGATCAGGTCGTCGGCGCCGGCGAGGCCGCCGGGGCTCGCCGACACGAAGGGAATCGGCTTCCCGAGCGCGCCGATGCCGGCGAGCCCGGAGGTCCAGGCGGCGAGGTTCCGCGTGCCTCCGCTGCCGCCCAGGAGCGCGACGACGCGGTCGACCCCGGGATCGGGGTCGGCGGCATACGCAGGCGACTGGCCGGCCAGCGCTCCCACGACGACGAGGAGCGAGGTGAGACCGGCTCCGAGGGCACGACGAATCGACTTGCGCACCATGATTCTCCCCATGTGGGGGCGTGTCGTGTGCCCGTTCCCTGCGCGAGCCGTGTCCGCCACGCCATCCCTCGGCCCAAGGTATTGAGGAACACGTCACATGTCCGGAAAACCCCCGGAACTCATTCCGAATCGGTGATATCGGGGCGCATGTGACACATGGAACAAAGGGGTCGCCCGACCCGGGGTGCGCCCGCCCGGTGGCTCGCGATGGCAGGATGCCGCCATGGCCGACAAGAGCTTCCACATCAGCCGCGAGACGACGATCGCCGCTCCCCCGGAGCGGATCCACGCTCTCGTCAACGACTTCCACGAGTGGCAGGCCTGGTCGCCCTGGGAGGGTCTCGACCCGGCGATGGAGCGCACGTATGCCGGCCCGACGTCCGGTGTCGGCGCCGTCTACGCCTGGCGCGGCAACAGCAAGGCCGGCGAGGGCCGCATGGAGATCCTCGAGTCGGAGCCGCAGCACCTCGCCGTGGACCTGCTCTTCGCCGCCCCGATGAAGGCGCACAACCGCGTCGACTTCACGCTGGCGCCCGCCGGCGAAGGCACCCGGGTCGAATGGGCCATGACCGGCCCGCAGAACCTCGTCATGCGCCTCATGAGCAAGGTGTGGTCGATGGAGAAGCTCATCGGACCCGACTTCGAGAAGGGCCTCGCGCAGCTCAAGCGCACCGCCGAGAGCGCCTGATGGGTCTGGAGATCCGGCCGGCGACCCGCGACGACGTGCCGGCGATCGTGGCCATGCTCGCCGACGACCCGCTCGGCGCCGCCCGTGAGGACCTCGGCGACCCGCAGACGTACGACGCGGCCTACGACCGGGTGGTGGCCGACGTCGGCCAGCACCTCGTCGTCGCCGAGCGTGACGGCTCGGTCGTGGGCACGCTCCAGCTCACCGTCATCCCCGGACTCTCCCGGCGCGGAGCCACGCGCTCGGTCATCGAGGGCGTGCGCGTCTCCCGCGACGAGCGCGGCACGGGTCTCGGGACCGAGCTCCTCACGTGGGCCGTCGAGGAGTCACGCCGCCTCGGGTGCACCCTCGTGCAGCTGACGAGCGACGCGAGCCGCACCGACGCCCGCCGCTTCTACGAACGGCTCGGCTTCGTCGCATCGCACGTCGGCTTCAAGCTCGCCCTCGACGACTGACCCCGCGGGCGCTGCCCACGGGGTCGGTCGTCACGCGACGGCGCCACTCGGACGGCCGCCGAGGGCGCTCGCTCAGAAGATGCGGACCCGCTCGGCCTCGTCGAGCCACAGGGCATCGCCGGGCTTGACCGCGAAGGCCTCGTGGAACTCGCTGAGGTTGCGCACGGCATTGCCGCGGACGTCCTGCGGGGAGTGCGGGTCGATGGCGAGCAGCCGGATGGCCTCGGCCTCGCGGGCCTTGCCCTTCCAGACCTGTGCCCAGCCGATGAAGAAGCGCTGGGGGCCGGTGAACCCGTCGAGCTCCGGCATGCCGGTGTCCTCGGTCGCGATGCGGTAGGCGGAGTAGCCGATCTGGAGGCCGCCGAGGTCGCCGATGTTCTCGCCGACGGTGAGACCGCCGTTGACCTTGTGGTCGTCGGACAGCCCGGCCGGGGTGTAGCCGCTGAACTGCTCGATGAGCCGGTGCGACAGCGCGTCGAACCGCTCCCGGTCGGCCTCGGTCCACCAGTCGCGCAGGGCTCCGGTGCCGTCATAGCGGGAGCCCTGGTCGTCGAAGCCGTGGCCCAGCTCGTGGCCGATGACGGCGCCGATGCCGCCGTAGTTGACGGCGTCGTCGGCCTCGAGGTCGAAGAAGGGCGGCTGGAGGATCGCGGCCGGGAAGACGATCTCGTTCATCGACGGCATGTAGTAGGCGTTGACGTGCTGCGGCAGCATGAACCACTCGGTGCGGTCGATCGGACCGCCGATCTTGGCGAGGTTGCGGTCGACCTCGAAGGCCGAGCTGCGGCGCACGTTGCCCACGAGGTCGGTCGGGTCGATCTCGATGGCGGCGTAGTCGCGCCACACGTCGGGGTAGCCGATCTTGGGCGTGAACGCGTCGAGCTTGTCGACGGCCTGCGCACGGGTGTCGGGACCCATCCACTCGAGCGAGGAAAAGGAGCGGCGGAAGGCCTCGACGAGGTTGGCGACGAGCTGCTGCATGCGCTCCTTGGCCGCCGGGGGGAACCAGCGCTCGGCATACAGCTGGCCGACGGCCTCGCCGACACACGACTCGACGACGGAGACGCCGCGCTTCCACCGCTCCTTGTTCTCCGGCTGGCCCGAGAGCGTGCGGCCGTAGAAGTCGAAGTCCTCGTCGACGAACGACTGCGGGAGCACCGACGCGAACTCCGACAGGACGTGCCACGTCAGCCACGAGCGCCAGTCGGCGACATCGGTGGACTCGAGCGCGGCCCCGAGGCCGGTGACGAAGCTCGGCTGGCGCACGACGACCTTGTCGAACGAGCCCGCAGGCGCACCGAGGCCGGACAGCCATGCGTCCCAAGGGAACTGGGGCGCGAGTGCCTTGGCCTCGTCCAGCGAGTGCGCGTTGTAGGTCTTGATCGCATCGCGGTTGCTCACGGTGTCCCAGTGCGAGGCCGCGAGGAGGGTCTCGAGCGCCATGATGCTCGTGGCCTTGGCTCCGGCGTCTGGGATGCCGGCGAGACCGAGCAGCCTCTCGATGTGCGCGACGTAGGCCGTGCGGATGTCGGCGTACTTGTCCTCGCGGTAGTAGGACTCGTCCGGCAGACCGAGACCGGCCTGCTCGAGATAGACGACGTAGTCCTCGGGCGAGCGCTCGTCGGGCGACACGAAGTGCTGCAGGGCGCCGGCGACACCGTCACGGGCGACGCGGCCGAGGGCCGCTCCGAGGGAGTCGACGTCGTCGACCGCCGCGACCTCCGACAGCACGACCTGCAGGGGCGCGAGCCCGAGCTCCTCGATGCGGTCGGTGTCGGTGAAGCTGGCGTAGAGGTCGCCGACCTGGCGCTTCGGAGACCCGGGGGCGCCCGCCTCGGCGGCGGCCGCCTCCTCGATGAGGTCACGCACCCGCGCGGTGGACTCCTCGCGCAGGATGTCGAAGGTGCCGAAGCGGGCCCGGTCGCCCGGAATCTCCGTCGTGTCGAGCCAGGTGCCGTTGACGAACCGGAACAGGTCGTCCTGGGGCCGGGCGGACCGGTCGAATCCCTCGAGCGTGATGCCGGACTTCATGAGCACGTTCTCTCCCCACTGCGAGTGCCGGACCTGACCGGCGAGCGTGCTGCCGAGCCTAGTCACGACCGCCGACGCCACGTGCGCCGACCACCCCGGGAGGAGGTATGCCGTGTGCTGGCGTCGGCGGCCGGGCTCAGCGCCGCAGCCGGCCGGCGACGACGCCTGCGAGGCCGACGAGCAGGAGCATCCCGCCGAAGGCACCGATCATCGACGGGCCCACCATCCGGAAGCTGAGGTCGGCGTTCGTGAGGTTGGCGACGAGGATGTAGGCCGCGACGAGCATCGTCAGCAGGCCGAGCATGATCGACCCGGGACGCGGGCCCTTGCGGACCGTGACGAGAGCCGGGCGCGGGGCCGGCTGCGGCGCGGACGCGGGAACCGTCGGTGCCGGCCACGAGGGGTCGGGCGCCGAGGTCGTCGGCGGCGGCAGGTGCGGGAGGCGGGCCCCCTCTGCGACGGCGTCGTCGGGGACCGGCGTCGCGGGCTCGACGCGGAAGGGCGTCGCCGACGGCAGTGCCTGGGTCGACGTGGCCGGGATCGTCGTCGTCTCGGCCGGGTCGGGCATCGGGTCGGGCATCGAGGCGGGCATCGAGGCGGGCGTCGGGGCCGGCACCGGGTCGGCCGTCGGGTCGCGGAACTCCGCCGTCGGGTCCGGGGTGTCGTTGCTGCTCATGTCACTGCTCTCCGCTGGGTTCGTCGTCGGGTCGTTCGTCGGGTCGTTCGTCGGGTCGTTCGTCGGGTCCTGGGGCCGGGCGCTCATGACGCGCTCGCCGTCGTGATCTTGATCTGGCCGACGCCGAGCTCGGCGTCGACGACGATCTCGGGGGTCTTGGTGGTGTCCCCGAAGGTCACCGTCTGCGTCCATCCCGTGCCCTCGTGCTGGAGCTGGTCCGGCCCGACGCGTCGCATGCCCTCGCCGGCCACGCCGGTTCCCGTGGCGATGATCTCGCCGGCGCGTGCCCTCGTGTTGACGACCACGTTGACGCCCTCGGGGACGACGAGGTCGAGCTCGCCGACGCCCATCGTCGTCGTCACGGTGTCCGTTCCGGTGGTGCCCTTCCAGTTCGCGTCGCGCAGGTCGACCTTCATCTGGCCGAGGCCCAGCTCGAAGGCGGGAGCCGGCGTCATCGAGGTCACCGTGTAGCTGCGGTCGCCGGCCTGCCAGGGCTGCGACAGACCCATCGGCGCAGCCGTCGTGGCTGCGGCCGCGATCATGCCCGTCACGGCGAAGAACGCGAGCCCTCCGGCCCGGCGGCCGGCGATGCCGGCCACGAAGATGCCCAGGCCGAGCACGCCCAGCCCGGAAGCGATCCCGACGGCCGCGTGGTTGCCCGGCCAGCCGGCGGCCTGGGCGACGGACGACATCACGACACCGACGACGATGGCGAGCCCGAGGACGAGCAGCCCACCGGCGAAGCCGATCGCGCGGGTCCGCTCACGGACGGGCGTCGGTGCGGGTGGCCGCGGCGTCGCGAGGGTCGCACCGGCGTTGGCTGCCGCATTGCCCGTCGAGCCGTATGCCGTCGCGGCCGCGGGTGCCGGGGTGCCGGTGCCCGTGCCGGGCTGGCCGGCGGCCTCACCGGTCAGTGGATCGACGGTCGTGGCGCCGGCCGCACCTGGTCCGCCGGTGCCGCGGTTGCGCCACGGCGCCTGCTGCATCAGCTCGCGGCCGGTGGCGGTCCGGGTCGCGAACCACCAGGCACCGACGACGAGGAGCACGAAGCCGAAGAAGCGGAAGCCCCTCGAGTCGCCGCCCCACCAGGGCCCACCCCCGAGGACGGAGATGGCCGTGACGACGAGGAGGAAGATCGAGCTGCCCTCGCCGTGCTTGAGGGCGCGCTCGACGTGGATCTCGCCGCGCTCGTCGGGCATCAGGAGCCAGAGCACGAGATAGAGGGCGACGCCCATCCCGAAGAAGATCGAGAAGAGGATGAAGCCCGCCCGGACGACGAGCGGGTCGACGCCGAGCCAACGGGCCAGACCCGTCGCGACGCCGGCGAACCAGCGACCGTCTCCCTGACGCACGATCCCCGGGCGTCGCAGAGCGGTGTAGAAACCGTCGAGGCCGTGCCCCTGCGGAGGGGCGTCATTGCTTTTCGTCATGCCACCACAGTGACGCGCCGGACGCCTGCCAACCATGAGGGTCGACCCTGAGCGCACCCTGACGCGACCCCCAAAGGAGGCCGGGATGGTCGCCCTCGCCCGCCGGGTGAGTCAGGATGGAACGGTGCAGACGGCATACGAGAACGGAACGGGCCCCGTGCGCCCGGCCTGGCGGGCGACGCCACGGCCCCCGCTCGTGCGCCAGCGGCAGGGCAAGGTCATCGCGGGAGTCGCGATGGGGCTCGCCGAGCACCTCGGCCTGCCGGTCGTCGCCGTCCGCGTGGCTCTCGTCCTGACGAGCATCCCCTTCGGCGCGGGGCTCGTCGTCTACGTCTTCCTCTGGGCCACGATGCGCGAGGTCGGCGACGTCGACCCCGCCGTCTCCTCCGCCCCGACCCTGTCGCCGGGCGGCCCGATCGCCACCGGCCCCGCGAGCGCCGGCACCATGTCCGGCTCCCCCGGCGTCCGACAGCACCACGTCGACCTCGCCGGCCTGCGCACGTGGCTGCGGAGCGGCAACCAGGCCGTCATCATCACGCTCCTCGGCGTGGCCGCCCTGGCCGTCGCGGGGGCGCTCTGGCTCGGGGGTGCCGGTCTCGACGTCCACGCGGAGCTCATCCTCCCGGTCGTCGCCATCGTCATCGGCGCGATCTTCTTCTGGTCGCAGCTCGACGACACCGACACCCTCGGCGCCCGCCGCCCGGTCCGCTGGATCTGGCTCGTCGTCGGCCTCGGCCTGACCATCCTCGGCCTCGTCGGCCTGCTCGTGCGCGGTACCAACCTCACCGAGCTGTGGCAGGTGGCGGGTGCCGTCCTCGCCGCCCTCGTCGGGGTCGCCGTCCTGTCGGCACCGTGGATCCTGCGTCTCTGGAGCAACCTGCGCCTCGAGCAGGCCGCGCGCATCCGGGCCACCGAACGCGCCGACATCGCCGCCCACCTGCACGACTCGGTGCTCCAGACCCTGGCCCTCATCCAGCGCCAGTCCGGCGACGCCGCGACCGTCGCGCGTCTCGCCCGCGCCCAGGAGCGGCAGCTGCGCAGCTACCTCTACGACGAGGACGCCCGGGCCGGCACGCTCGGTGCCGCGCTCACCGCGGCCATGGGCGAGGTCGAGGACCTCCACGGCGTGCCCGTCCAGCTCGTCGTCACCGGCGACCGGCCGATGGACGAGCACCTCGACGCCCTCGTCAAGGCCGTGCGCGAGGCCACGTGGAACGCCGTGCGCCACGCGAGCCCGCCCGTCAGCGCCTACGTCGAGGTCGGGCCCGACGCCGTCGAGGCGTTCGTCCGCGACCACGGCGCGGGCTTCGACCTCGACACCGTGCCCGACGACCGAGCCGGTGTGCGCGAGTCGATCATCGGCCGCATGGAGCGCCACGGTGGCACGGCCCGCATCCGGCGCCGCGCCGACGGCACCGAGGTCGTCCTGCGCCTGCCGGTCCGGCAGCCGAACGAGCCCGAGGCGTCCTCCGCCGGCGGGCCGGCTGATTCCCCCGCACCAGTCACCGACCCCAGCAGCACAGCCGGCAGCCACCCTCGCAGCACGCCGGACCCCGACCCCCAGGAGCAGGCTTCATGACCGACCCGCGGACCATCCGCATCGTCATCGTCGACGACCACCACATGTTCCGCACCGGCGTGCGCGCCGAGCTGACCTCCCTCGCCGCCACGCCGCGGGCCGGGGCCTTCACGCTCGAGATCGCCGGCGAGGCCGGTGCGGTCGAGTCGGCCGTGCAGGTCATCAAGGAGCAGCGACCCGACGTCGTGCTCCTCGACGTGCACCTGCCCGGCGGCGACGGGCACGGTGGCGCCGACGTCATCCGAGCGTGCGCCGGGGTCCAGTCAGGCGCCGACGTGCCGGTCCGCTTCCTCGCGCTCTCCGTCTCAGACGCCGCCGAGGACGTCATCGCGGTCATCCGCGCCGGTGCCCGGGGCTACGTCACGAAGACGATCAGCGCCGAGGAGCTGCTCACCGCCATCGGTCGGGTGGCCGACGGCGACGCCGTCTTCAGCCCGCGCCTCGCCGGCTTCGTCCTCGACGCGTTCGGCGCGACGGCTGGTGAGGTCGCCGAGATCGACGAGGAGCTCGACCGCCTCTCGGCGCGCGAGCGCGAGGTGATGCGCCTCATCGCGCGCGGCTACCAGTACAAGGAGGTCGCGAAGGAGCTCTTCATCTCCGTCAAGACCGTCGAGACCCACGTCAGCTCGGTGCTGCGCAAGCTCCAGCTCAGCTCACGCCACGAGCTGACCGCCTGGGCCATGGGCCGCCGCCTCCTCTGACCCGCCGCATCCTCCTGCGCCCTGGACCGAACGCAGCGTTCGGTCGCGAAAGCGTTGTTAGAACAGAGAGTTCGTCACCGAACGCGGCGTTCGCGACGTGGGCGGGAGCGGGCGTATGCCGGTCAGGCGGGGTCGGCGACGAAGCGGCGCAGGGCGGTGACGATGATGTCCGGCGCGTCGGTGTGCACCCAGTGACCGGCGCCCTTGATCGTGAAGAGCCGCGTGCGCGGGAAGTGGCGTCGCATGCGCTCGCCGTCCTCGCGCTTGACGTACCGGGAGTCGCCGCCGGCGACCCACAGCACCGGGCCCTCGTAGGGCGCGAGCTCGTCGGCGTCATGGGGCCAGTCGGCGATGCGTGAGTCGACCCCCAGCGCGGCGTCGCTCGCGACGAGGTCGAGGTTGACCTGCCAGCGCCACGTCTGGCCGTCGCGGCGCAGGTTCTGCAGGAGGAAGGCCTTGACGCCGGGGTCGGGCTCGCAGAAGCGGGCCTCTGCGTCACCGCGGCTCGTCAGCTCGCCGAGCGGCAGGGCCTGCATCTCGCGGATGTAGCCCTCGAAGCGCTCGAGCGAGCCGTAGCCCTTGGGCGCGATGTCGACGACGACGAGTCGCTCGACCAGCTCGGGGTGGCGCAGCGCGAGCACCATGGCGACCTTGCCGCCCAGCGAGTGGCCGACGACGGCCCACTGCTCCCCCTCGCCGACCGCGCGGAGCGTCGCTGCCACAGCGTCGGCATACGCGTCGAGCGAGAACTGCTGCGACCACGGGGACCGCCCGTGGTCCGGGAGGTCGACGAGCAGGCAGCGGGCGTCCGTGCCCTCCGGGCCGCTCACCGCCTTGGCGATCTGGTTCCAGTTGCGGCCCTGGCCGAAGAGCCCGTGCAGGAAGGCGATGCGCGGCCCGGCCGTGCCCACGGACAGGGTGTTGAGGGAGGCCTGGTCAGCAGCCGTGGTCATGAGCGCGAGCCTACGCGGCGGTCCACCTCACGCTGCTCCCGGTCGTCCGTGAGGGCCCCGCGGGAGAGCTCCGTGCGTAACCTCACCGACCCTCCCGGAGTCCGTGAGACAGCTGTAACCACGGTGTCACAGCGGACCCGGCGACCGGCAACACCGGCTTCCTAGCGTGAGCGTCACGCTCTCGCAGCGGCCCAGAACCGCCTCACCCCGTCAGCGTCCCGCTCGGCTCGAGCAGCCCAGGAGGAACCCCGTGAGCACCACCACCGGAAGCAGCACCGACAGCACCACCGGCAGTGCCGCCGAGACCAGCACCACGTCACCCACTCTCGCTCCTGCGCTCGACCGTCGCGGTCGCTTCCGTGAGCTCACCGCCCCCAGGACGCGGGTCATCCGCGACTGGGACCCCGAGGACACGGCGGCGTGGGAGGGCGGCAACAAGGACGTGGCGCGCCGCAACCTGATCTGGTCGGTGGCCACCGAGCACATCGGCTTCTCGATCTGGTCGATCTGGTCGGTCATGGTCCTCTTCATGCCGCAGGCGGTCTACGGCTTCACGCCGGCCGACAAGTTCTTCCTCGTCGCCGTCCCGACACTCGTCGGCGCCGTGCTCCGGGTGCCCTACACGATGGCGACGGCCTTCTTCGGCGGTCGCAACTGGGCCATCGTCAGCGGCATCGCCCTCCTCGTGCCGACCACCCTGACGTGGTGGCTCATGGTCAACCCCGGCCACTCGCTGTCGACCTTCCTGCTCGTGGCCGGTCTCGCGGGCCTCGGCGGCGGCAACTTCGCCTCGTCGATGACGAACATCAACGCCTTCTACCCGCAGCGGATGAAGGGCTGGGCCCTCGGGCTCAACGCCGGTGGCGGCAACATCGGCGTGCCGGTCATCCAGCTCGTCGGGCTCCTCGTCATCGCGACGCTCGGCAACCGCCGACCCGAGGTCGTCTGCGCCGTCTACCTCGTGCTGCTCGCCGTGGCCAGCATCGGCGCCGCGGTCCGCATGGACAACCTCGACCACCAGACGGCCAACCCGAAGGCGATGCTCGAGGTGCTGCGGCACGCCGACGCCTGGGTCATCTCGCTGCTCTACATCGGCACCTTCGGCTCGTTCATCGGCTTCGGCTTCGCGTTCGGCCAGGTGCTCAACCAGACGTTCCTCGCCGGCATGACCGGCGGCGCCGCCCCGACCCCGGCCCAGACCGCGGCCGCGAGCCTGCACGCCGCCCAGATCGCCTTCATCGGACCGCTCCTCGGCTCGGTCAGCCGGGTCTGGGGTGGCAAGCTCGCGGACCGCCGGGGCGGGGCCGCCGTGACCCTGTGGACGTTCGTCGGCCTCACCGTCGCGGGCGTCCTCGTCACCCTCGCCGCTCGCTCCGACGACGTGACCTCGGGCGCGGCGACCGGGCTCCAGCTCACCGGCCTCATGGGCGGCTTCGTCCTCCTCTTCGTCCTCTCGGGCATCGGCAACGGCTCCGTCTACAAGATGATCCCGGCCCTCTTCGAGGCGAAGTCCGCCTCGATCCCCGGTCCCGCGGTCGAGCGCACGGCCTGGTCGCGCTCGATGGCCGGCGCCCTCATCGGCATCGCCGGCGCCATCGGTGCCCTCGGCGGCGTCCTCATCAACCTCGGGCTGCGCGCGTCCTACCAGGGCGCCGGCCACTCGGCCACGGCCGCGTTCGTCGTCTTCACGCTCTTCTACGTCGGCGCCGCCACCCTGACGAAGGTGCGCTACCGCCGATGACCGCCACCTCATGGAGAATGCCGTCCCGCTCGCTCGGTGGGGACGTCCCCTCCGAGCAGGCGGGCGTCGCGACGCACTGCGCCTACTGCGGGCTCCAGTGCGCGATGACGCTCACCGGGTCGTCGGCGGCCGACCTCACGGTCAGCCCTCGTCGCTTCCCGACGAACCGGGGTGGCCTGTGCCAGAAGGGATGGACGAGCGCGGAGCTGCTGCGCACGCCCGGACGCCTCACGACCCCGCTGGTCCGCCGCGACGGCGACCTGACCCCCGCGTCGTGGGACGAGGCCCTCGACGTCGTCGCCGATGCCATCGTGCGGACGCAGGCGGTATACGGGCGGGACGCCGTGGCAGTCTTCGGCGGTGGGGGTCTGACCAACGAGAAGGCCTACCAGCTGGGCAAGTTCGCGCGAGTGGCGCTCCGCACGAGCCAGATCGACTACAACGGCCGCTGGTGCATGAGCTCGGCCGCCGCCGCCGGCATCCGCTGCTTCGGTCTCGATCGGGGCCTCCCCTTCCCCGTCACCGACATCGGCTCGGCACACGCCGTGCTGCTCCTCGGCGCCAACCCCGCCGAGACGATGCCGCCCTTCCTGACGCACCTCGTCCGCGCCGCCGACGCCGGAGGCCTCATGGTCGCCGACCCGCGTCTGACGCCGACCGCGGCCAAGGCCGTCGACGGCGGCGGTCTGCACCTGCAGCCGCGCCCCGGTACCGACGCCGCCCTGGCCCTCGGGATGCTCCACCTCGCCGTCACCGAGGGGTACGCCGACCGCGGGTTCGTCGCCGAGCGGACCTCGGGCTTCGACGACCTCTGGCCGATCGCCGCGCAATGGCTGCCCGAGCGCGTCGAGCGGGTCACGGGTGTCGCCGTCACGACGATGCGGGCGGCCGTCGCCGCGCTGGCCCGCGCCCGCGACACCGAGCGCGGCGCCTACGTCCTGTCGGCCCGCGGCAGCGAGCAGCACGCGAGCGGCACCGACACGGTGACGGCGTTCATCGCCCTCGCCCTCGCGCTCGGGCTGCCCGGCAACCCCGGCACCGGCTTCGGCACGATCACCGGCCAGGGCAACGGCCAGGGCGGACGTGAGCACGGCCAGAAGGCCGACCAGCTCCCCGGCTACCGCAAGATCGACGACCCGGCCGCCCGGGCCCACGTCGCCGCGGTCTGGGGCATCGACCCCGCGGACCTGCCGGGTCCGGGCCGCAGCGCCTTCGAGCTGCTGTCGGCACTCGGCACCGACGGCGGTGCGCGCGTCCTCATGGTCCACGGCAGCAACCCCGTCGTCTCGGCCCCCGACGCACGGGTCGTGGCCGAGCGCCTCGCCGCCCTCGACCTGCTCGTCGTCTCCGACTTCGTCCTCTCCGAGACGGCCGCCGTCGCCGACGTCGTGCTCCCCGTGCTCCAGTGGGCCGAGGAGGAGGGCACCCTCACCAACCTCGAGGGCCGGGTCCTGCGCCGCCGCAAGGCGCTGGACGCCCCCGTGGGGTGCCGCAGCGAGCTCGAGCTCTGGAGCGAGCTGGCACTCCGGATCGGTTGCAGCACAGCCTTCCCCACCGACCCTCGGGTCGTGTTCGACGAGCTGCGCCGGGCCTCGGCCGGCGGACCGGCCGACTACTCCGCGGTGACGTGGGAGCGGCTCGATGCCGGCGAGAGCCTGCACTGGCCGTGCAGCACCGAGCGACCGCAGGGCACGCCGCGGCTCTTCCTCGACGGCTTCGCGACACCCGACGGCCGCGCCCGCTTCGTCGCCGTCGACCACGTGGGGCCCGCGGAGGCCGACGACGCGGCATACCCCCTGGTCGCGACAACGGGTCGGGTGCTGCAGCACTACCAGTCCGGCGCCCAGACGAGGCTCGTCACCGAGCTGTCGGCGGCGGCCGGCGACATGTTCGTCCAGGTGCACCCCGACACGGCCGACGCGGCCGGGCTCGGTGACGGCGACCTCGCCGACGTCGTGAGCCGTCGCGGCCGCACCCGCGCCGTCGTCCGCGTCGACGACGACATGCGCGCCGACGTCGTCTTCCTGCCCTTCCACTGGGCCGGCGACGCGCGAGCCAACTCGCTGACCCACGCCGCCCTCGACCCGACCAGCCGCATGCCCGAGTTCAAGGCGTGCGCCGTCCGCCTGGAGGCCATCGCATGACCCGCCACCGCAGGCACGTCCTCGTCGTCGGCAACGGCATGGCCGGCGCCCGGCTCGCCGAGGAGATCCGCCACCGTGACCCCGACGCCGAGCGCTTCGCCGTCACGGTCGTCGGCGAGGAGCCGCACGCGGCCTACAACCGGGTGCTCCTGTCGACCGTCGTCGCCGGCGGCATCAGCCCGCGCGACACGCGCCTCAAGCCCGACGGCTGGTGGGCCGCGCGCCACATCGACGTCCTCGCCGGATCCCGGGTCGCAGCCGTCGACGCCGACGCACGCACGGCGACGCTCGACACCGACGGCACCGAGCGCGTCGTCACGTGGGACGAGCTGGTCCTCGCGACCGGCAGCACGAGCTTCGTCCCCCCGACCGAGGGGTTGTATGCCGGCTCGCCCGGTCCCGCGACCCCGCTGGCCGACGGGGTCGTCGCCTTCCGCACGGTCGACGACTGTGGCCGCATCGTCGAGGCAGCCGAATCCGCCTCCACCGCAGTCGTCCTCGGCGGCGGTCTGCTCGGGCTCGAGGCGGCCCGTGGCCTGCTCGCCCGCGGCGTCGACGTCACCGTCGTGCACCCGCAGGACTTCCCGATGGACCGCCAGCTCGATGCCGACGGCGGCGCCGTCCTGTCCCGCGTCGTCCGCGGGATCGGCGCCCGCCTCGTCCTCGGACGCCTCGTCGTCGAGCGACACGCACCGGTCGACGGGGTGTCCGCCCACGTCGTCCTCGACGACGGCACGATCCTCGCCGCCGACCTCGTCGTCGTCGCGACGGGCGTCCGGCCCCGCACCGACCTCGCCGTCGCGACCGGTCTCGACGTCGACCGCGGGATCGTCGTCGACGACCGCCTGGCCACCTCGTTCCCGCACCTCCACGCCATCGGCGAGTGCGCCCAGCACCGCGGTGAGGTGCCCGGCCTCGTCCAGCCCGGCTGGGACCAGGCCCGCGTCCTCGCCGACGTCCTCACCGGCGCCGACCCCGACGCCACGTACGAGGGCACGAGCGTCCTGACCCGGCTCAAGGCTCCCGACATCGACCTCGCGAGCATGGGCACGGTCGACGTCGACGTCCACGACCCCGGTCACGAGGTGCTCGCCTTCACCGACCCGAGCCGGGGCCGCTACGCCAAGCTCGTGCTGCGCCAGGACCGTCTCGTCGGCGCCATCCTGCTCGGCGTCGGTGACGCGGCGGGCGCCCTGACCCAGCTCTACGACACCGGCTCGGTCGTCCCGCGGGACCGTCTCTCGCTCATGCTCGGTCGCGCGATCACCCGGTCGGGAGCGACCGAGGCCGTCAACCTCGCCGAGATGCCCGGCGCGGCCGTCATCTGCCGGTGCAACACCGTGACGAAGTCCGCGATCGTCGGCGCCTTCCGGGCCGGCGCCGAGACCGTCGGCGCGGTCGCCGAGGCGACCCGCGCGACGACCGGCTGCGGCTCGTGCAAGGGCGCCGTCGACGGCCTCTGCTCGTGGCTGCGCTCGTCGGAGCCCGCCCCCACCCCCACCGCCTCCCCCATCTCCTCGACCCCCGAACCGGTGCCGGCAGCCGCCGCCCTGACCGAAGGAGCCGCCTGATGTCCACCCCCACCGAGAACCCGACGGGCACCACCACCCGCACCGTCGTCGTCGTCGGCCACGGCATGGTCGGCCACCGCTTCGTCGAGGCCCTGCGGTCCCGCGACACGGAGAGCACGTGGAAGGTCACCGTCCTCTCGCAGGAGGCCGAGGCGGCATACGACCGCGTCGGCCTCTCCTCCTACGTCGGAGCCTGGGACCGCACGTCGCTCGCCCTCGCGGGCAACACGTATGCCGGCGACGACCTCGTCGACCTGCGGCTCGGCACCCGGGCCGAGCGGGTGGACCGCGAGGCTCGCACCGTCACGACGAGCACCGGGGACGTCATCGCCTACGACGAGATCGTCCTCGCGACCGGCTCCCACCCCTTCGTGCCCCCGGTCCCGGGCCATGACTCGACGGGCTGCTTCGTCTACCGCACGCTCGACGACCTCGACGGCATCCGCGTCGCCGCCGAGTCCGCGATCGAGCGGGCCGCGGCGGAGGGGCGCGAGGCGAACGGCCTCGTCGTCGGCGGTGGCCTGCTCGGCCTCGAGGCGGCCAACGCCCTGCGCCTGCTCGGCCTCACGCCGCACGTCGTCGAGTTCGCTCCCCGCCTCATGCCGCTCCAGGTCGACGACGGTGGCGGCGCGGTGCTCGAGGGGCTCATCAGCCACCTCGGCGTTCAGGTCCACACCGGCGCCGGCACGAGCTCGATCGCCGCGCAGGACGACGGGCGCCTCGCCGTCGAGCTCTCCGACGGCACGGCGCTGCTCACCGACCTCGTCGTCTTCTCGGCGGGCGTGCGCCCGTCGGACGCCGTGGCGCGCGCCGCCGGCCTCGACGTCGGGGAGCGGGGCGGCGTCCTCACCGACGTCGCCTGCCGCACGAGCGACGAGAACGTCTGGGCCGTGGGCGAGGTCGCCGCCGTCGAGGGTCGGTGCTACGGCCTCGTCGCCCCCGGCTACACGATGGCCGAGGTCGTCGCCGACCGGCTGCTCGGGGGCGAGGCGACGTTCCCCGGCGCCGACCTGTCGACCAAGCTCAAGCTGCTCGGCGTGGACGTCGCATCCTTCGGCGACGCGATGGCCACGACCCCGGGGTCCCTCGAGATCGTCCACACCGACGCGACGAAAGGCACCTACGCCAAGGTCGTCGTCAGCGACGACGCGCGGACGCTGCTCGGCGGGATCCTCGTCGGCGACGCCTCGGCGTACACGACGCTCAAGGCGTACGTCGGCCGCGAGGTCCCGGGCGACCCGGGTGCACTCGTCTCGCCCGCTGGCGCCGAGCTCGGCACGGACGCCCTCCCCGACGACTCCGTCATCTGCTCGTGCAACAACGTCACCAAGGGGTCGATCTGCGGTGCGATCGCCGAGGGCGCCTGTGACCTCGCAGCCATCAAGGGCTGCACGAACGCCGGAACCACCTGTGGTGGTTGCCTGCCCATCGTCAAGAAGCTCCTCGTCGACTCGGGCGTCGAGCTCTCCAAGGCCCTGTGCGAGCACTTCGAGCAGAGCCGGGCCGAGCTGTTCGAGATCGTGGCCTCGACGGGCATCCGCACCTTCTCGGGGCTCCTGGCGCGCTACGGCACGGGCACCGGCTGCGAGATCTGCAAGCCCACCGTCGCCTCGATCCTCGCTTCGACGAGCAGCGACCACGTGCTCGACGGCGAGCAGGCGGCGCTCCAGGACAGCAACGACCACTTCCTCGCCAACATCCAGAAGAACGGCACCTACTCCGTCGTCCCGCGGATGCCCGGGGGTGAGGTCACGGCCGAGCAGCTCATCACGATCGGCCAGGTGGCCCAGGACTTCGGGCTCTACGTCAAGGTGACCGGCGGCCAGCGCATCGACCTCTTCGGCGCCCGCGTCGAGCAGCTGCCCGCCATCTGGCAGCGCCTCGTCGACGTCGGCATGGAGTCAGGGCAGGCCTACGGCAAGTCGCTGCGCACCGTGAAGTCGTGTGTCGGCTCCTCGTGGTGCCGTTACGGCGTGCAGGACTCGGTCGGGATGGCCGTCGACCTCGAGCACCGCTACCGCGGTCTCCGCTCGCCGCACAAGATCAAGTTCGGCGTCTCGGGCTGTGCGCGCGAGTGCGCCGAGGCCCGCGGCAAGGACGTCGGCGTCATCGCCACCGACAAGGGTTGGAACCTCTACGTCTGCGGCAACGGCGGCCAGACGCCGGCCCACGCGCGGCTGCTCGCGAGCGACCTCGGCGACGAGACGCTCGTGCGCTACATCGACCGCTTCCTCATGTTCTACGTCCGCACGGCGGACCGCCTCCAGCGCACGGCTCCGTGGCTCGACGCGCTCGAGGGCGGTCTGGAGCACCTCAGGGCCGTCGTATGCGACGACTCGCTCGGGATCGCCGACGACCTCGAGGCGGCCATGGGCCGTCACGTCGCGGGCTACCAGGACGAGTGGAAGGCCGTCCTCGACGACCCCGAGAAGCTCTCGCGCTTCGTGTCGTTCGTCAACGCGCCCGAGGAGGCCGACCCCACCGTCGCCTTCGACGAGTCCGGCCCACGCAAGGTGCCGGTGCTGCTCGGGCTTCCCGTCGTCCGTGAGAACGCCTGATACCGAAGGGAACCCGTCATGACCACACTCGTCACCCCGCCGCAGGCGCTGCCGCCCGAGGTCGCGGCCGCGGCCGGTCGCAACGTGCGGCCCGGCATCCTGCCGTCCCCCGGAGCGAGACAGTGGGTGTCCGCCTGCCCGGTCACGGCGCTCGTGCCCGGCCGTGGTGTCGCCGTGCTCCTCCCCGGCGGCGCCCAGGCGGCCCTCTTCCTGCTGCCCAACGGGATGATCTACGCCGTCGACAACCTCGACCCGTACGCGCGGGCAGCGGTCCTCTCGCGGGGCCTGACCGGCGACCGCGGCGGCGAGCCGACCGTGGCCTCACCGCTGCTCAAGCACGTCTTCTCGCTGCGCACCGGCGCCGCCCTCGACGATCCCGAGGTGGCCCTGCCGACGTATGCCGTCCGCGTCCAGCACGGCATCGTGCGAGTCGGCCTCCCCCTCCCCTGAACCGTCGAAAGGCCACGATCTGCGGGTCCCCCACCGTTGAGAGGCCAGACTCTGCCGGTCCCCACCGTCGAAAGGCCACAAACCGGAGCCCGGTGTGTGGCCCTTCGACGGGTGGAACGGGGTGAGCGGGGTCAGGCTGTGGGGGTGGTGGCGACGAAGCCGGCGCTCAGGGCGCCTTCGAGGCTGGTCGTCGGGCGGCCGATGAGACGCGACAGGTCGCCACTGTCGGTGAACAGGGCCCCCGCGGCGATCCCGCGGTCGCTGTCGGCCAGCACGCCGGCATACCCCTCGGGGAGGCCGGCCGCGACGAGAGCCGCGGTGTAGTCGGGGACGGACAGGTCGCGGTAGGCGACCTCGCGTCCGGCGACGCGACCCACGGTCTGGGCGAGCTCGCCGAGGGTGAACGCGTCGTCGCCACCGAGCTCGTAGACGGCGCCCTCGTGACCGCGTCCGTCCTCACCCGCGAGCACGACGGCGGCGGCGTCGGCATAGTCGGCCCGGGTCGCGGCGCTGACGCGCCCGTCGCCGGCGGCACCGAGGACGGCACCGTGCTCGAGGACGGTCGGCAGCTGGCCGGTGTAGTTCTCGAGGTACCAGGAGTTGCGCAGCAGGGCGTGCGGCAGGCCGGACGCCGCGAGCAGCTCCTCCGTGGCACGGTGCTCGGCGGCCAACGCGAGGTCGGACGTGTCGGCGCGCGTGATGCTCGTGTAGGCGACGAAGCCCACCCCGGCCCGCTTTGCCGCATCGATGACGTTGGCGTGCTGGGCGATGCGCTGGCCGACCTCGCTTCCCGAGACGAGGAGGAGCCGGTCGACACCTTCGAACGCAGCGTCGAGCGACGCCGGATCGGTGTAGTCGGCGCGGCGCACCACGACACCGCGGTCAGCCAGGTCGGCGACGGACTCGGGGTTGCGGGCGATGGCGACGACGTCGTCGGCGGGCGTGCCGCGCTCGAGGAGGGACTCGACGACGAGACGGCCGAGGTGACCGCTGGCACCGGTGACGAGAAGGGTCATGACGTTCCTTTCGGGTGGGGCTGACACCCTCCAGAACGACCGCTCCGACAGCATGCTTCCCAGAAGTTAGTACCCACTTTGAAGTAAGGTACTGACATGACGGTTAGTCCCACCCTGCGTCGACACTTCCCCGACGGCGTCTTCGCCTCCGACTGCCCCAGCCGCGTCGTGCTCGACCACGTGACGAGCAAGTGGGGCACGCTCGTCATCCTCGCCCTCGCCGAGGGCGATCCGCTGCGGTGGAGCGAGCTGCGCCGTCGCGCCGAAGGCGTCAGCGAGAAGATGCTCGCCCAGACCCTGCGCATGCTCGAGGCCGACGGGCTCGTCCACCGGGACGCCCGGCCGGTCGTCCCGCCGCACGTCGAGTACACCCTCACCGCACGTGGCGGCGAGCTCGCCGAGCGGATGGTGCCGCTCATGGACTGGATCGCCGACCACGCGCCCGCGATCGTCGGCGACGCCGAGGCGGCCGCCGCTACACGTTGAGCCGGTAGCCCCGTCGCACCACGGTCTGCACGAGGTGACGGTCGGGCAGCGCCGACCGGAGCCGGCTCACGGCCATGTCGAGCGCGTGCTCGTTCTCGGCCTCGGGCAGCTCGTCGAGGAGCCGCTCGCGGCTCAGCACCACGCCCGGCTCGGACATCAGGGCGGCGAGCATCGCCCGCGGCCCGCGGGCCAGGGTCACCGTCTCGCCGCCGAAGGTCACGACCCGCCCGTGCACGACGAGCGGACCCAGCGCGGTCTGGACCTCGGCGACGCCGTTGAGCGTCAGGTGCTCGACGACGGTGCGGATGAGCGCGCCCATCCGGAAGCGGTCGGGCACGATCGGTGTCACCCCGAGGTCGAGCAGCGGCGCCGCCGTCACCGGTCCGACCGCAGCGGCCGTGACGCCGCACCGCAGGGCATCGACGAGCACGCCGTCCATGCCGAGCTGCGCTGCGGCAGAGACGAGTCCGTCGACGGCCGGCGCCGACGTGAAGGTGACGACGTCGACCTCACGGGCCGCAACGGCCGCGACGAGACGTCCCAGCCGGCTCTCGTCGGTCGGCCGCACCCAGCGGTAGGGCGCCACGGTCAGCACCGTCGCCCCGGCCGACCGGAGCCGTTCGAGCTGCTCGACGTCCTCGTGGCCGTGCAGCTGCACGGCCACCCGCCTCCCGACGACGCCGCCCTCGAGGGCGAGCCCGACGGTCGACGCGGTCCGCTCGTCGTCGGCGATGCCGTCGTCGACGTGGCCCGCCGCCCGCACGGCGCCGCGCGCCTTGGGTCCGCGGACGATGACGCGGGCGTGGTCGAGGGTTCGCGCCAGGTCCTCACCGAGGCCGGCCGCATCGGCCGCCTCGATCCAGCGCCGGAAGCCGTAGGCCGTCGTGACGATGACGACGTCGGGGCGGCAGTCGATGACGGCGCGCGTGTCACCGATGAGGATCTCGTCCTCCTCGACGGGGGCGATGCGCACGGCCGGCGCGTGCAGCACCTCGGCGCCGCGGCGCACGAACGCGTCGATGAGGTCTCCCGACCGCCGGTCGGACGTCACGGCGACCCGGAAGCCGTCGAGCACCGGACCGGTGGGGTCCACCCGCACGGCGTCGGGATCGGGTCCCGTCAGCTCGGCCGACCACGCCGTGGGCGGGTGGCTGCGCCGTGCTGCCCCGGCTGCTCGCGTCGACGAGACGCCCGGCTCGCTCACGCGACGACGTCCATCGCGAGGCCGTCGGCGCCCCGGGCCCCCACGCGACGCGCCCAGACCTCGGCCTGGCGCACGACCTCGCCGACGACGATGACCGACGGCGACGACGCCCCGGCCCGGGCGACGAGGTCGGGCAGCGTGGCTAGGGTCCCGACGATGCTGCGCTGGTCGGGGGTGAAACCGCGCTCGACGACGGCAGCCGGGGTGTCTGCGGCGAGTCCGGCCCTGGCCAGCGCCGTCGTCAGCGGGACGAGGTTGTGCATCCCCATGAGGAAGACGACGGTTCCCCCGAGTCCCGCGAGCGCGCTCGCCTGCTCGGGTTCGAGCGGCACGTGGCCGGACACGACGGTGAAGGCGTGGCTGACACCGCGGTGGGTCACCGGTATGCCGGCACTCCCCGGCACGCCGACGGCGGACGAGACCCCGGGGACGACCGTCACGGGCAGCCCCGCCTCGACGGCCGCCGCGACCTCCTCGCCGCCCCGGCCGAAGACATAGGGGTCGCCACCCTTGAGCCGCACGACCGTGAGGCCGGCGAGGGCGCGCGCGACCATGATCCGCTCGATCTCGTCCTGGGGCACCGCGTGGTGTCCCGGCCGCTTGCCCACGTCGACGACCTCCGCCCCCGGGGCGAGGCGGGCGACGTCACCGACCTCGGCGAGCCGGTCGGTGAGCACGACGTCGGCCTCCGCGAGGGCGCGGATCCCGGCGAGCGTCAGCAGCTCGAGACCCCCGGGACCCGCCCCCACGAGGACGACCCGGCCCCGGGGCGCATCCGGGACCGGCTCGGTCACGACGGGGCACCGTCCCGCGAGCGCGTCACGGACCGAGCCCCAGCCGGCTCCGGGCCCGACGAGCACCGCGAGCCGCGCACGTGCGCACACCTCGTCCGTCACGTCCCCCGGCGAGGCGGCGACCGTGACCACGGCACCGGCCCGTTCGTGACGACGCACGACGGGGGCGGTGAGGCCCGGAGGCCCCACGACGAGCACGGGCAGTCCCGTCAGGTCGGTCTCGATCAGCACGGCGGCCTCCCGTCGCAGCTCGTGGTCCACGTCGGCTCCCACGGTAGGAAGCGTGTGTTTCGTCCGCGTTTCCGTCCCGCGATGCCCCGGTAACGGCGGACTCACCCGGGCGTATGCGTCCCGTGCGGTCGCCCGACCGGGTCCCGTCACGCGTCCCCCCGAAGCCCACGCTCCGACCCGACGTGACACCGACCTGACAGAGTGAGCCCATGACCAGCCCCGTGCCCGCACCTGCGCCCGTGCTCGTGGCGGTGGCGCACGGCACGTCGTCGGCCGCCGGCCGGTCGGCCATCGGCAGCCTCGTCGCGGCGGTCGCCGCGCGGCGCCCGGACCTCACCGTCCGTGCGGCGTTCGTCGACGTGCAGCCCCCGGACCCTGCCGCCGTGCTGTCGTCCCTGCACGACGATGCGCCCGCCCGGCTGGTGCCGCTGCTCCTGTCGGCCGGCCACCACGTCTACGTCGACCTCGACGAGGCCGCCGAGCGAGTGCCCGGCACCACGGTCGCACCGGCCCTCGGCCCCGACGACCGCCTCGCCGACCTGCTGCGCGACCGGCTCGTGGCGGCCGGGCTGCGGGACGACGACGACGTCGTGCTCGGTGCCGCCGGGTCGTCGCAGGCCTCGGCGGTCGCCGACTGCGAGCGCGTCGCCGCCGCGCTCGGCCGGCGCCTGGGGCGACCCGTCGTAGCCGGCTACCTGTCGGCCGCCGAGCCGAAGCTCGCCGAGGCCGTTGCGGCACAACGCGTTCCGGGGCGTCGCGTGGTCGTCGCCACCTACCTTCTCGCGCCCGGTTTCTTCGCCGACCTCGCCGGCAGGTCCGGCGCGGACGTCGTCACCCCACCGCTCCTGCTGCCCCACGAACCCGCGCCCGAGGCCCTCGTCGACGTCGTCGTCGAGCGCTACCTCAGCTGACGAGCGCCCAGGCGCCCCAGGCCGCGAACAACCCGAGTGCCACGTTGACGGCGATGTTGCCGACGGCGTCACGGCGACGGTTCTCGAGCCACAGCTCCACCGTGTCGGCCGCGAGCGTCGACAGGGTCGACAGGCCGCCGCAGAAGCCACCGATGAGGACGAGCGACCACGTCGGCCCCAGCTCGACCCGGTCGGCCACGACGGCTCCACCGACCACCGACGCCACGACGTTGGCGCCGAGCACGCCGAAGGGCAGCGGACGCTTCGTCAGCGTCCGCACGAGCCACGTCCGCAGGAGGGCGCCGATCGAGCCGGCTCCCACGGCGAGCGCCCAGCCCCACCACGCGACCGCGCTCACGCGGTCTCCCTGTCACCCTCGGTGAGCAGGCCACCCAGCCACATGCCCAGGGCCGCCGCGGCCACCCCGAGGACGATGCTCGTCAGCAGGCCGAGCGCGACGGCATACCCGGGGGTGCCGTCGACGAAGGCGATGCTGAGCGCCGAGAAGGACGTCAGCGAGCCGAGGCCGCCCGAGGCGAGCATCGAGCGCAGTCGGGGCCGCACGGGAAGCCGGACGAGCACCCCGAGCAGGAAGGCGCCGACGACGTTGATGACGCTGATCCGCGGGTCCCAGCCAGCCGCGCCGCTGCCGCCCATCGTCAGGAGCAGCCGGAGCAGCGTGCCCACGGCGCCGCCGAGGGCCACTGCGAACGGGTGCATGGCGCCAGTCTCTCAGCCCGGGCACGGCTGTCCGCGCGAGGCCACGGTCCGGGCGAGCCGCGACCCGACCGTGCTGAGCCGTCCCGACGGCTCGGGCGTCCTCAGCGGATCGGCAGGCCGAGACCGTGCGCTGCCGCCGCTGCCACGTCGGCAGGAAGGACCGGGCCGTACGTCACGTCGACCGGCCCCGACCCGGCACCGACGGACGGGCTGCCGAACCAGTGACCCCAGCCCATCCCGTGCAGCGGCTGCGGAACGCCCGGCGTGACGAGCGGTCGACCGCCGTCCGGGCCCCACCCGACGAGGACCTGCGACCACCGGGCGGCAGACGCGGCGTGCAGCGTGGGTCGACCCCCGTGACCACGCCCGTGACCTTCCCCGTGGCCACCCGTGTGACCGCCCGCGGGCGCCACAGCACCACCGCCACCGCCGACGCCGTCGTGCGACCCTCCGGCCGCGGAGCTTCCGCTCGAGCGGTGCTGGAGGTCGGCGTTGTCGTGCAGGCGTCGCGACAGCCGGTCGAACTCCGTGCTGATGCGCGTGAGGTCGTGCTCGACCCGCCGCCACCGCTCGACGAGGTGTTGCAGGTCCGGCCCCTGCCAGGCCCGCTGCATCGTCGACACCGCTCGCTGCCCACGCGCGCGGACGACGTCGACCTCACGGCCGAACGACGCCATCCGGCCCGCCGAGTCGCGGAGCGCGTCGACGTCAGCACCTTTCGAGAACACAGATCTCCCCCTCACCCCTGCACACCGGGCCCATCCTCACCTGCCGGCGCATCCACGTGCAATGGGGAGTCCTCCCCGGTTCGACGGCATACTCGGAGCGTCCCGCCCACCGCCCGAGAAGGTATGCCGCTGAGCCCGCCACGTCGCTACCTCACCCTCGCGTCCCCGGCCTCCGCCGAGCTCGAGGTGAAGCGGTCGCGCTTCGTGTGCGACGTCGCGCCGGTGCCGTCCGAGGAGGACGCCCGGGCGTTCGTCGAGACGGTGCGGTCGGTCACGCGGGACGCGCGGCACCACTGCACGGCGTTCGTCCTGGGGCCCGACGGTGGCACGCAGCGCAGCAACGACGACGGCGAGCCGTCGGGCACGGCCGGCGCGCCGATGCTCGACGTGCTGCGCGGACAGGGCCTGACCGAGGTCGTCGCCGTCGTGACCCGGTGGTTCGGTGGCACTTTGCTCGGCACGGGAGGCCTGATCCGCGCGTACGGGGACGCCGTCTCCGCCGCCGTCGACGCTGCGACCGTGGTGGCGTACGCGCGGCGCGACGGGCTCGTCGTCACGGTGGGCAGCGCCGACGCGCCCCGCGTCGAGAACGCCTTGCGCGGCCACCCGGGCTGCGCCGTCACCTCGACGACGTGGGGCGCGACCGGGCTCGTCCTCGACGTCGCGGTCGAGCCCGGCACCGGGGACTCCGTGCGCGGGCTCGTCGGCGCGCTCACCGCAGGCGCCGGAGAGGTCACCGGCGGACCCGGGTCGTGGGTCCGGGTCCCGACGCGGTAGTCCTCCCCTCCCGGTCGCCTCGGTCCCCGCCGGCCCCACCGGCAGGCGACGGACGCGTGAGAGCATGCCTGCATGGCCTTCCACATCGCCAACGATCCCGCCGCGGACCAGGTCCTCGACGAGCACCCTTTCGCCATCGTCGTCGGGATGATGCTCGACCAGCAGTACGGCATGGAGCACGCGTTCCGCGGCGGCTACAAGGTGCTGAGCCGCTTCGGCACGCTCGACCCCGCCGCGATCGCCGCAGCGGACCCCGCGGAGTTCAAGGCCATGGCGAGCACCCCTCCGGCGATCCACCGTTTCCCCGGCTCGATGGCGGCCCGGCTGCAGGAGCTCGCTGCCCTCGTCGAGGACCGCTACGACGGCGACGTGACCCGGCTCTGGACCGAGGCGACGACGGGAAAGGAGCTGTTCAAGCGGGTCCAGGAGCTGCCGGGCTTCGGCAAGCAGAAGGCACAGATCTTCGTGGCGCTGCTCGCCAAGCAGCTCGGGGTCCGGCCGGAGGGCTGGGAGGCCGTCGCCGGTGACTACGCTCTCGACGGCTACCGCTCGGTCGCCGACGTCGTCGACGGCGACTCCCTTCTCAAGGTGCGGGAGTTCAAGCAGGCCAAGAAGGCCGAGGCGAAGGCCAAGCAGGACGCCTGAGCCACACCACGCTTCGTACGGATGCCGCTGGGCTCGCTTCTCGTGGAAGCGAGCCCAACGGCATACGGCGTCTCGGACGAGAGCTGACCGGGAGCTGACGGGGTCAGTCGGCGAGGAAGCCGAGCAGGTCGGCCCGGGTCAGCACACCGATCGGCTTGCCGTCCTCGACGACGAGGATCGCGTCGGACTCCTCGAGCTCCTTGCGGGCCGCCGAGACGGGTGAGCCGGCGCCGACGAGGGGCAGGCCCTTCTCCATGTGCTTCTCGACGGAGTCGGCGAGGTGCGCCTGACCGGTGAAGAGCGCTGCGAGCAGGGCCCGCTCGCTGACGGAACCCGCGACCTCGCCGGACATGACGGGCGGCTCGGCCTTGACGACCGGCATCTGCGAGACGCCGTACTCGCGCAGGATCTGCACGGCGTCGCGGATCGTCTCGTTGGGGTGGGTGTGCACGAGGGCCGGCATGTCACCGGACTTGCCGTGGAGCACGGACCCGACCGTCGCCTCGGTGTGGTCGTTGAGGAAGCCGTAGGAGTGCATCCACTCGTCGTTGAAGATCTTGCTCATGTAGCCGCGGCCCGAGTCGGGCAGCAGCACGACCATGACGGCGTCCTCGGGCAGGTCCTTCGCGGCACGCAGCGCGGCCACGACGGCCATGCCGCACGAGCCACCGACGAGCAGGCCCTCCTCGCGGGCGAGTCGGCGGGTCATCTCGAAGGAGTCGGCGTCGCTGACGGCGATGACGTCGTCGACGACGGACGGGTCGTAGGCGCCCGGCCAGAAGTCCTCACCGACGCCCTCGACGAGGTAGGGGCGGCCCGTGCCGCCGGAGTAGACGGAGCCCTCCGGGTCGGCCGCGATGATGCGCACGGCGCCGTCGCTGACCTCCTTGAGGTACTTGCCGGTGCCGCTGATCGTGCCGCCCGTGCCCGCGCCCGCGACGAAGTGCGTGATGCGCCCGTCGGTGTCGCGCCAGATCTCGGGTCCGGTCGTCAGGTAGTGGCTGTTCGGACCCTCGGGGTTGTAGTACTGGTTCGGCTTCCACGCGCCGTCGATCTCGCGGACGAGGCGGTCGGAGACGGAGTAGTAGGAGTCGGGGTGCTCGGGCTCGACGGCCGTCGGGCAGACGACGACCTCGGCGCCGTAGGCCTTGAGCACGTCGCGCTTGTCCTGGCTCACCTTGTCGGGGCAGACGAACACGCAGTGGTAGCCGCGGCGCTGCGCCACGAGGGCCAGACCGACTCCGGTGTTGCCGCTCGTCGGCTCGACGATGGTGCCGCCGGGCTTCAGCAGGCCGTCCCGCTCAGCGGCCTCGACCATGCGCAGGGCGATGCGGTCCTTCACCGAGCCGCCGGGGTTGAAGTACTCGACCTTCGCCAGCACCGTGCACCTCACCCCCGCGTCCGCGACGACGGAGCCGAGCTTGACCAGGGGCGTGTTGCCGACGAGGTCGGCGACGTTCTCTGCGTACTTCACGCGTCCATCCTAGGAGGGCCGTCCCACGGTCCGAGACACGCGGGTGCCCGCCACCGCGCCGGCAGGACGTGCGAAGCGGCACGGAGCGTCCGGCCCGGGCGTTACCGTGGTGGACCCGGTCGAGCATCTCGACCCGGCAGAGGAAGGGGGTCCGGCATGGGGCGTGCACGACGCGCGCGCAAGATCGCCCAGGCGGCCGCCTACGGCGGTGGGATGGGGGTCGCCGGCCTCGGCGCGCTCGGAGCCCTCGGCTACGGCATCCTGCGCGGCGAGGCGATGATGGCCCGGAGGATCGTGGGCCAGCACTTCGAGGGCGCACCGTCCGACAGCGGCACCTACGGGTCCGGCCCGGGGACGCCGGTGCGGTTCCTCGTGCTCGGCGACTCGACCGGGGTCGGGATGGGCGCCGAACACCCTCACCAGACGGTCGGGGCGACGATCGCGAGCGGCATCGCCGCCTTCAGCGGCCGCCCTGTCGAGCTGACCAACGTCGCCGTCATCGGCGCCGAGTCGACCGGCCTCGACGAGCAGCTCGAGCGCGGCCTCGCGGCCGTCCCCCAGCCCGACGTCGCCGTCATCATGGTCGGCGCCAACGACGTGACCCACCGCATCGACCGCTCGATCGCCGTGCGCCACCTCGAGATGGCCGTGTGCGGCCTACGGGAGGCCGGGGCCGAGGTCGTCGTCGGCACGTGCCCCGACCTCGGCGCCATCCAGCCCGTGCCCCAGCCGCTGCGCCTGCTCGCCCGCCGCTGGTCGCGTGACCTCGCAGCGGCCCAGACCGTCGCTGTCGTCGAGGCCGGCGGACGCGCCGTGTCGATCGGCGACCTGCTCAGCGAGGCGTTCTCGGCCGAGCCGCACGTCATGTTCAGCAAGGACCGCTTCCACCCGAGCCCGGCCGGCTACGCCCGCGTCGCCGCCGCCCTGCTCCCGACGGTGAGCGCGGCGCTCGACCTCTTCGGCGAGGGCAGTGCCCCCACCGAGCCCAACCTGCGGCGCGGCGAGAGCGTCGGGCCGCTGGCCGTGGCCGCGACCAAGGCGGTGACCCAGCCGGGCACCGAGGTGGCTCCGGCCGAGGTGGGCGGCCAAGCGCGCGGGGCCCACGGACGCTGGGCCGTGCTGCTGCACCGCATCCGCCCCACCGTGCCCGGCGACCCGACCGCGCCGGATGCTGGGCCATCCGGGACGGCATACGGCCTCGGTGACCTGGACCCGGCCCCGTCGGACGTCACCGACCGGACGGACTCGGCCGACCACTCCGGCGGCACCGACGAGCGGCCGGCCGGCGGGCGCGCCGAGGACCCCGTCCTGCACTGACCGGGACATGCCGAAGGGGCCGCCCGCTGATGCGGACGGCCCCCTCGCAGGGTGGACGAGGTCAGCTGATCTTCATGATCTGACTGGCGTCGGGCGCCTTGATGCCGAGGTCGGCGTTCCACTGCGAGAAGTCGAGCTGACCGGGGCTGGCCTTGGAGCCGGTGAAGCGCACGACCTCGAACTTGTCCTTCGAGACGTAGAGCGCGCCCTCCGACTTGCCCTTCTTGTCGGTGAGGACCCAGCAGTCCACGCCGCCGACGTTCTCGCTCGCGACGTCGGTGGCCAGCTGCTGGGGCGTGACCGCGCCAAAGGCCTTCTGGAGGAAGCTGTTGAGGCTGAGGCTCTGGGTCATCGACCCGGCCGAGGACGGCGCCTTGATGAACTTGTCGCCGGCGTTCTGCACCGACGCCGGAGCACCCTGCTTCTTCCAGAAGGTCGCGTCGCCCTGGATGTAGACGGCGTCGCCGACGGAGATGACGCGCGCCTTGCCGTCGCCCTCCAGCTCGATGGCGATGTCGGCGGTCTTGCCGTCGCTCGTGCCCTTGAAGTCGATCTTGATCGTCTTGCCACTCTGGTCGACCTGGCCGACGAAGGCGCCCGACGTCGCGGCGAGCGCGTTCGTCTTGGCCTTGTCGAGGATCTCCGACGCCTCGGGGGCGTCGCTGGCGGCCGACGTGGACGAGCTCGCCGAGGCGGCGGGCGTCGACGCACTCGAGCTGGCGGAGCCGGTGGCGGGCGTCTCGGACTTCGAGCACGCGGCGGCGCCGAGGCTGATCGCGATCGCGCCGGACACGGCGACGACGCGGGTCGTGAAGGTCTTCATGGTGGGCGTGCCCCCTGATCGTCGGAGGGTCCGGCGTGAGCGTCCGGACCCGGCCGGCGCGTGGAGGCGCCGACAACTCATCCACCCTAGCGGTCGCCCAGGCGGACCCCGGAGTCGTACCCGCTCGGCGGGAGGCGTCCTCGAAGCGCCCTGGCGGGGCGGAGCTGACCGGGCGTACGCGTGGGGTGGGCGAGACGCACGTCATGGCCGGTGGCCTGTCCAACCGGTGCGAGGACGTCCTACCATCGTGGGGACTGAGCAAGCGCTTAGTCGCCCGTCGCACCGCCGCGCGGGCCGTCGATGCTGCACCAGGAGATCTCCCGTGACCGAAGCCGTCATCGTCTCGACCGCCCGCTCGCCGTTCGGCCGGGCCTTCAAGGGCTCGCTCAAGGAGGTCCGTCCCGACGACCTTGCCGCGACCGTCATCCAGGCCGCGCTCGACAAGGTGCCCGCCCTCGACAAGCGCCTCGTCGAGGACCTCTACCTCGGCTGCGCCGAGCCCTCGGGCCGGCACGGCTCCAACATGGCCAAGGTCGTCGCCACGCTCCTCGACCTCGACGCCACCCCGGCCGCGACGATCAACCGCTTCTGCGCCTCCTCGGCCCAGACGACACGGATGGCCTTCCACGCGATCAAGGCCGGCGAGGGCGACATCTTCGTCTCTGCCGGTGTCGAGTGCGTCTCGCAGTACACCGACTGGGCCGGCGCCGGTGGCGCCAAGGAGGACCAGCAGAACGGCCGCTTCGCCGACGCCCAGGCCCGCACCAAGCGCATCGCCGAGACCAACGAGACGTGGACCGACCCCCGCGAGGAGGGCCTGCTCCCCGACATCTACATCGCGATGGGCCAGACGGCCGAGAACGTCGCGACGGCCTACGGCATCTCGCGCGAGCGCCAGGACGAATGGGGCGTCACGAGCCAGAACCGCGCCGAAGCCGCCATCGGGCGCGGCTTCTTCGACTGGGAGATCACGCCGGTCACGACGCCCGACGGCACCGTCGTGAGCAAGGACGACGGCCCCCGCGCCGGCGTCACCCTCGAGGCCGTCCAGGGACTCAACCCCGTCTTCCGGCAGGAAGGCACGGTCACGGCCGGCAACTGCTGCCCCCTCAACGACGGCGCCGCGGCGCTCGTCATCATGAGCGACACCAAGGCCAAGGAGCTCGGCCTCGAGCCGCTCGCCCGCGTCGTCTCGACGGCCGCGACGGGCCTCTCCCCCGAGATCATGGGCCTCGGTCCGGTCGAGGCGACGAACCTCGCGCTCAAGCGGGCCGGACTGTCGATCGGCGACATCGACCTCTACGAGATCAACGAGGCCTTCGCCGCGCAGGTCATCGGGTCGGCCGACCAGATCGGCATGGACTACGACAAGCTCAACGTCAACGGCGGTGCCATCGCGATCGGCCACCCGTTCGGCGCCACCGGAGCCCGCATCACCGGCACGCTCATCAACGCGCTCCGCGAGCGGGACGGCCAGTTCGGCCTCGAGACGATGTGCGTCGGTGGCGGCCAGGGCATGGCCGTCATCTTCGAGCGCCTCAGCTGAGGTTCCGCCCTCCGCACCACGTCGAGTGGGCACCGTCCCCGCGGGGACGGTGCCCACTCGACGTTCGGGGCCGGGGAAGGTCCTCGACTAGAGGCAACGGCGTATGCCGGCAAGCTCGTCCGCGACGTCGGACGGGTCGGCGTCTGGCTCGGCCCGGAAGAGGTCGAGGACCATGACGGCCAGCTGGTCCATGACGACGGCCGGCCCGAGCTCGGGCACCGGCTGCGCGTCGACGCCACGGGACCCGGCCACCCGGTCGGCGAGCGTCTGGACGAGGGCCCGGACGGACGGCATACGCGAAAGCGCGTGGTCGAGCGGTAGCTGGTGCCACCGCTCGACCACGCGCCGGAGCTCGTCGGACACCTCGTGCGGGGTCGGCGAACCCACGCTCTGAGGTGTCACGAGCGCGTCAGTCGCGCAGACGCGCGAAGAGACGGACGAACTCGATGTAGAGCCAGACGATCGAGACGATGAGGCCGTGGGCGAGCAGCCACGAGTACTTCTTCGGGGCGCCCATCTGGACCGCACGGTCGATCGAGTCGAAGTCGACGGCGAGGGAGTACGACGCGAGGCCGACACCGAGGATCGACAGGCCGATGCCGAGCGGTCCGCTGGCGCCGAAGCCCCAGCCGTGGATGACGCCGGTCATGAGCAGCACGACCTGCAGCAGCGAGAAGAGGCCGTAGCCGACGATCGCGAAGAAGAACATCCGGCGCGTCTTGTCGTTGACCTTGACGAAGCCGGTCGCGTAGCCGACGTACATGGCCACGAAGACGCAGAGCGTGGCGAGGACGGCCATCTGCACGACGCCGTCGTAGTCCGGGATCGCCGCGATGTACTGGCTGAAGGCGCCGAGGAAGGCGCCCTGGAGCACGGCGTAGACCATGAGCAGCGGCACCGAGACCTTCTTCATGAAGGCGATGACGAAGCCGAGGATCAGCGTGCCGAACATGCCGCCGAGCCAGAACGGCAGCGTCATGTCGGTGTTGGCCTCGGTCCAGAACCACGACACGAAGGCCACGGCGATCGTGACGACGAAGAGCGTGATGCTCTTGACGACGACGTCGTCGACCGTGACGCGACCGGTGTCGGCCGGGCCGGCCGGCGGCTGCGCGTACATCTCGTTGAGCTGCTGCGCCGTCATCGCGTCCTGGCCCGCGTAACCGGTCGTCGCAGCCTGGGTGCCCTGCTGCGCCTGCTGTGGGCTGCCCTGCGGCGAGCCGAAGCCGGCGTAGCGCTCCTTCTCGATCTGCTTGTTGAGCCGGTCGAAGACCGGGTTTCCACCTGCCATGTGAGTGCGCTCCTAAAAGCACTGGGTGCCACGACCCGCGACTGGGCGTGGCGACTGTCCCCAAGAGTAAGCGAACGCACCCCACCGGAAGGTTCCCGCGCGCGAGAAGTGCTCGCCCGACACGGGATCGTGACGCGCCCCGCGGTGACCCCGGCGACCCGGCACGACGGCATACTGGGGACCCCGCCCCCGTGGCCCAATCGGCAGAGGCAGGCGACTTAAAATCGCCACAGGTGAGGGTTCGAGTCCCTCCGGGGGTACGTCACGGGCGTCGGCTGTCCGGCACGGTTCGGTAACGCCACGCTCACGCCTTGGCGTGGCACGCCACGCACGCGCCCGCTCCGCCTAGACTGGCCGTCGAGACCGAGGTCCAGGGGCCCTGCCGATGCGCTCCTTCTCGACCTGTACCGCACCTCGAGTGCGAACCCCTCACCACACGAAGGAGCAGCGGGTGCTGGAGCATCGTGTCGCCGGCGCGACGACCGCTGCTCCGCCGCGCGCGGCCTGGGTCGTCGACCCGCGCGTCGTCGACTTCGGTGACCGCCTCTCCGCCGCGCTCCGGCGCACGTGGGCCGACCCGATGGTCCGGCGCGGCACGCTCGGCACGACCCTCGTGGCCGCCGGCTCCGTCAGCCCCGCCTTCCTGCCCGCCGACACCTTCGAGCTTCCCGCCTCGCCGCTCATCGAGCGCTTCGGCCTCGTGTGGCTCGGCTCAGGCGCCGGACGGGTCCTCACGACGATCCTGCTCGCCGTCGGCATGGCCCTGCTCGTCGACGCGTGGCTGCGGATGCGCCCCGTGCACGGCCGCAAGGCCCCGTCGATGGCCTGGCTCTTCTGGAGCCTGCCGATCATGCTCGCGCCGCCGCTCTTCAGCCGCGACGCCTACAGCTACGCCGCGCAGGGACAGATCGTCCTGCGCGGGATGGACCCGTATGCCGTGGGGCCGTTCTGGGTGCCCGGCCCCTTCGCCGACCAGGTCGACCCGATGTGGATCGACACGCCGGCGCCCTACGGTCCGCTCGCACTGCAGGTCCAGCACCTCGTCGTCAGCATCTTCCCGGAGAACGCCTACGTCTCGGCCCTGGCCATGCGCGTGCCGGCGCTCCTCGCGGTCGGGCTGCTCGCCTACGCCCTGCCGCGCCTCGCTGAGCGCTACGGCGTCAGCGGTCGGCACGCCCTCTGGCTCGGCGTGCTCAACCCGCTCGTCCTCATGCACTTCGTCGGCGGAGGCCACGGCGACGCCGTCATGGTCGCCCTCGTGACCTTCGCCCTGCTCCTCGCGAGCCGCGGCCAGTTCGTCGTTGCGGCCGTGACGATCGCCGCGGCCGCCGCCTACAAGCAGACGGCCGTCCTCGCGCTCATCGGCGTCGTCGGCATGGCCCTGCAGGCGCAGACCGATCTGGAGCCCGGAGCTCCCGCACGGCTCAAGGCGATGGTCCGGCACGGCCTCGTCTACGGCGGCGTCACCGCGGCCGCCTTCACGGCGATCACCGCGGTCTCCGGTCTGGGCTGGGGCTGGATCCCCAACCTCTCCGTGCCCGTGTCGCTGCGCTCGATGCTCTCCCCGCCGACGTTCGTCGGCAGCGTCGTCGAGTGGCTGCTGAGGCTCGCCGGCATGCCCGAGAGCGTGACCTCGGCGCCCGTCCCCATCGCCCAGACGATCGGGCTGCTCCTGGGTCTGGCCGCCATCGCCTGGATCACCTGGCGCGTCGCGCCGCGCAACCCGGTGCTCGCCACGGCCGGAGCCCTGCTCGTGCTCTGCGCCTCGGGTCCGGTCATCCACCCGTGGTACCTCCTCTGGGGAGGGCTGCTCCTCGCCGCCGTGCGCCTCTCGGCGAAGCACGTGCGCGCCGTCGTCTTCGTGACACTCTTCTTCGTCACCTACGGCGTCGTCGACGCGACGGTCTCCAACGGCACGTGGGCGCTCGGCGTCTCGGCCGCGCTCTGGATGGCGGCCCGCCTGCGCGCCAACCGCCGTCGCGTGCACGAGCAGGCCGACGAGCCCTTCCTCGCTGCCGCGCTCCCCCGCCGCTGAACCCCGGTCAGGCGTCGGTCAGCCGCGCCGGGCTGCGCTGAGGGCGATGCCGTCGAGGATGTCGTGCTCGGACGTGACGACCTCGGTGACGCCTGCACGGTCGACGACCCGCTCGACGATGCGGCGCCACACGAGCGCACCGGCGCCGATGACGTCGACGCGTCCCGGGTGCATGTAGGGCAGCTCGGCGCGCCGCGCGCGCGGCATCGCCAGCAGGTCGTCGCAGGCGGCGACCATGTCGGCCGGGGTGGAGCGGGCCAGGTGGATCCGCACGGCGTCGTATGCCGGCAGGCGCAGCAGGTGCGCCGTGATCGTCGTGACGCTGCCGGCCAGACCGACGAGCGTCGCGACGCCCTCGAGCGGGACGACGGACTCCGCGACGTCCAGTGCGGCGTCGATGTCCCGGGTGGCAGCGGCGACCTCGTCGTCGGTGGCGGGGTCGGCCACGAGGTGTCGCTCGGTCATCCGGACGCAGCCGATGTCGACGGAGCGTGCGGCCTCGACGTGGTCGGTGCCGCGGACGAGCTCGGTCGAGCCGCCGCCGAGGTCGACGACGAGGTAAGGACCGAGGACACCTTGGGCCGCCAGGCCACCCGTGGCGCCGGCGAACGACAGTGCGGCCTCCTCGTCACCGGAGACGACCTCCGGCGAGACCTCGGAGCCGTACTGATCGACGAAGGCCGCGCGCACACCTTCGATGAAGTCCGAGGCGTTGCGCGCGTCGCGGGACGCCGAGGTGGCGACGAAGCGCACGTGCACGGCGCCCAGCTCACGGCACGAGGCGGCATACTCCCGCGTGACGGCGAGCGTGCGCTCCATCGACTCGGGGGCGATGACACCGGTGCGGTCCACGCCGTGGCCGAGGCGGACGATCTCCATCCGGCGCAGCACGTCGGTGAGCGCCTGCGTCAGCGGGTCGACGTCGGCGACGAGCAGACGGATCGAGTTGGTGCCGCAGTCGATCGCGCCGACGCGGACGATCCGGTCACTCACCGGGGGCTCCCTCGACGCCGGCGTCCTCGGCCGCGTGCAGGGCCGCGCACGACGTCGGCAGCCACCAGTCGTCGAGCATCGCGAGGGCCTCGTCGCCGAGCGGGTTGACGCCCGGACCGGCCGCCAGGGAGTGTCCGACGAGGACATGGAGGCACTTGACGCGGGTCGGCATGCCACCGGCCGAGATGCCGTGGATCTCGGGCACGTCTCCGAGCTCGGCCCGCTGCGCGAGGTAGTGCTCGTGCGCCCTCGCGTAGGCGGCGGCGAGCTCCTCGTCGTGGGCGAGCCGCTCGGTCATCTCCTTCATGACCCCGGCCGTCTCGAGGGTGCTCACCGCGCCGGTGAGGCGCGGGCACGTCGCGTAGTACGTCGTCGGGAACGGAGTGCCGTCGGGCAGGCGGGGTTCGGTGCGCAGGACGTCGGGCTCCCCGCACGGGCAGCGGTGGGCCACCTCGGCCACGCCGCGCGGGCGGCGACCGAGCTGGCGCTCGACGGCGTCGAGGTCGGCGACCTCGACGTGGTGGGCGCCGGCGGCGGCCGGTGCGGACGGACGGGAGGGGTCGCTCACGCGGGACTCACTTCTCGGGCTCTCATGGGCGCCGGGGGGGGTGCCGTGGGTGACGACGAGGTCACTTGGGGCGGTTGACCCCGGCGGTGGGTCGGTCGGCGATCTGGATGGACTGCCACACCTTGCCGTACCACGGCGATGCGGCGTTGGCCATGGGCGCGGCGACGACGGGGCGCTCCGCAGCGGGAGCGCTCGCCTCGTTGGTCGACGGGTCGATGACGGTGTAGGCGCGGTCGCCGACCCGCACGAACTTGAGGCGTTCGCGGGCCTGGACCTCGATGTAGGCGGGGTCCTTCCACAGCGCCGCCTCGCGCTCGAGCCGGGCCACGGTGTCCCGCTGGGCGGCGACCTTGTCCTGCATGGCCGCGGCGTCGCCCCGCTGCTGGACGAGGGATCGGAGGGTGGGCACGATGGTCACGGCGAGCATGACGAGGATGCCGAGCAGGATGGCACCGCGCACCCAGGCCGTCGAGGCCGACGGCGGGGCCGTCTGCGGGGTGCGGGGCCGGGCCGCCAGGGCCGGGCGCTCCTTGCCGGCTCCGGGACGGCTCGCGCGCGCAGCCCCCGGACGGGACTGACCCGGCCGGGTGGCTGACGAGCGGCTCGCGCCCGCACGGCTGGTCGATCGGGCCGAGGACGGGCGACCGGTGGACGTCGACCCCGACGTCCCGGTACCGGCCCCCGGCTTCGACGTGGCCTTCGGACCGGGCTTCGGACCGGGCTTCGGACCGGGCTTCGCGCCGGGGGCCTGCCGGGGGGAGGCCGGTCGCGCGCCACCACCCGAGCGGCCCGTCGACGACGGGCGGCCCGGGCGGGACGGCGTGCGGTCGGCCACGAGGTCAGCCCTCGGCGCCGAAGCGGCTCGCGTCGAAGCGCGGGAAGGCGCCCGTGCCGGCGTAGACGGCGGCGTCGTCGAGCTCCTCCTCGATGCGCAGCAGCTGGTTGTACTTCGCGACGCGCTCGGAGCGGGCCGGGGCACCGGTCTTGATCTGGCCGCAGTTGGTGGCGACGGCGAGGTCGGCGATCGTGACGTCCTCGGTCTCACCGGAACGGTGGCTCATCATGCAGCGGTAGCCGTTGCTCTGCGCCAGCGTCACGGCGTCGAGCGTCTCGGTGAGCGTGCCGATCTGGTTGACCTTGACGAGCAGCGCGTTGGCCGTGCCGGTCGAGATGCCTCGCCCGAGTCGCTCGGGGTTGGTGACGAAGAGGTCGTCGCCGACGATCTGCACCTTGGAGCCGAGCAGGTCGGTCATGGACTTCCAGCCGTCCCAGTCCTCCTCGTTGAGGGGGTCCTCGATGGAGACGAGCGGGTAGGCCTCGACGAGCTCGGCGTAGTATGCGATCATCTCGTCGGCCGACTTGCTCGCGCCCTCGAAGGCGTAGGAGCCGTCCTCGAAGAACTCGGACGCCGCGACGTCGAGCGCGAGGGCGATGTCACGGCCCGGCTCGTAGCCGGCGGCCTTGATCGCCTCGAGGATGAGGTCGAGGGCGGCACGGTTGGACTCGAGGTTCGGGGCGAAGCCGCCCTCGTCGCCGAGGCCGGTCGCGAGACCGCGCTCGTGCAGGACCTTCTTGAGCGCGTGGTAGACCTCGGCGCCCCAGCGCACGGCCTCGCGGAAGGTGGGCGCGCCCACGGGCGCGATCATGAACTCCTGGATGTCGACGTTGGAGTCGGCGTGCGACCCACCGTTGAGGATGTTCATCATCGGGACCGGGAGCACGTGGGCGTTCGGGCCACCGACGTAGCGGAAGAGCGGCAGGCCGGCCGACTCGGCGGCGGCGTGCGCGACGGCGAGCGAGACGCCGAGGATCGCGTTGGCGCCGAGGTTCTCCTTGTTGGCGGAGCCGTCGAGCGCCATCATCTCGGCGTCGATGAGGCGCTGCTCGCTCGCGTCGAAGCCGACGAGCCGCGGGTTGATCTCCTCGATGACCGCGTCGACGGCCTGCTCGACGCCCTTGCCGAGGTAGCGGCCCTTGTCGCCGTCACGCCGCTCGGACGCCTCGAAGGCCCCGGTCGAGGCGCCCGACGGGACGGCCGCGCGAGCGAACGTGCCGTCGTCGAGACGGATCTCGACCTCGACGGTGGGGTTGCCGCGCGAGTCCAGGATCTCGCGGGCGCCAATCTCCTCAATGCTGGCCACTTGGCTCTCCTGTGCTGGTGCTGCTCATGGGTGCTCATGGGGTGCTCGGCGCGGACGAGTCGCAGCGCTGCGAACCCCCGCGCACCGAGCACAGGTGCTGGGGACGAGCCTAGCCCGTGGGGTCTCCGGGCCGGTGGAGCGACCCGGCATACGGGCAGGTGGAAGGGCACGTGGGGCAGACCGGGACGTATCGGGCACGGGGACAAACCGGGGTCCTTCCGCCCAAACATTTTTACTACTTCCTTACCAAAGGCTGACCGGGAGAAGGCATACTCACAACTAGCCATCCGGGGGGGTGGAGCTGGTCGTGAATAGGGCACCAGTGGGTGCCGGGGGTGGGGTGTTGTCATGGGTCAACCCATGCGCGAGTCGGGGGTTGTTCTACTGAATGTGAGCGCGCGTCCGGTGACGCAGCCGCTCAGCGAGAGGGGCCGGGGGCAGCGTCTGCTGCAGCTCGGGATCGCCGGTGGTGACCTGGTCATCATCACGGCGGCGACGGCGCTGGCGGCCGTCGGACGCACGAGTCTCGACGTCTTCAACGCCGCGAACGACGTCAACCAGGTCGCCCAGTCGGTCGGCCTGTGGATCGTCGCCGCGTGGATGGTCGCCAACCTCGCGCTCGGGACGTACACGAGCAGCCACCTGGGGGTGGGCACGATCGAGTACGCCCGGGTGTGCAGCGCGGCCGGCCTCACGGCCGGGGCCATCGGGATCCTCAGCTACCTGACGAAGTTCAACCTCTCGCGAGGCTTCTTCGTGCTGATCTTCGCGATCGGGGTCCCGCTCGTGCTGCTCTGGCGGTGGTACGCCCGCCGGCTCGTCCACCGGGCCCACGCCCACGGCCACCTGCTGACCCGGGTGCTCATCTCGGGCTCGGCCTCACACGTCGACGACGTCGCCGCGGTGCTCGAGCGCGAGACGTGGCTCGGCTACCGCATCGTCGGCGCGCTGACGCCCTCGTCGCACCCGACCGCGGCGACCCCGCGCGGGGTGCCGGTCGTCGGGAACACCGGGCAGACCGCGGAGTCGGTCATCGCCGAGAAGGCCGACATGGTCGTCTTCACCGAGGGCGCGTTCCCCTCGGCCGTCGACTTCCGCCGCATCGCGTGGGACCTCGAGGGCCACCACGTGCAGATGGCGGTCGTCCCCAGCCTCAGCGACATCAGCTCGGGGCGGATGGCGATGCGCCCGGTCGGCGGACTGCCCCTCGTCCACGTCGAGCAGCCGCAGAGCCTGGGCGCCTCACGTGGCCTCAAGCGCGCCTTCGACTTCGCCGGAGCGACGCTCCTGCTGCTCGTCGCGGCGCCCCTGATGATCCTCGTCGCGATCGCCACCAAGCTCCAGGACGGCGGACCGATCCTCTTCCGGCAGACCCGCGTCGGCCGCGACGGCGAGCTCTTCGAGTGCCTCAAGTTCCGCAGCATGGTCATCGACGCCGAGGCCAAGCTCTCCGGCATCTCGCACCTGAACCAGAACGCCGACGGCGTCCTCTTCAAGGCCCAGGCCGACCCGCGCATCACCCGGGTCGGCGCGTTCATCCGCCGCTACTCCATCGACGAGCTGCCCCAGCTGATCAACGTCGTCAACGGCGACATGAGCCTCGTCGGCCCCCGACCCGCCCTCCCGGCCGAGGTCCGTCGCTACGTGCCCGACGTCCAGCGCCGCCTCCACGTCAGACCCGGCGTGACCGGCCTCTGGCAGGTCTCCGGACGCAGCGACCTGTCCTGGGAGGACACCGTGCGCCTCGACCTCTACTACGTCGACAACTGGTCCATCGTCCAGGACCTGTCCATCATGGCCAAGACCATCCACGCCGTCTTCGCCTCGCGCGGTGCCTACTGACACGCATCCTCAGCCCGGTGAGGGCCGCGCCACCGCACCCCGGTGACGTGGCCCTCACCATTCGTCCCGCTTGGGCCGGCACGACCCCGAGGGCGTATGCCGTCCGGCCGGCTCAGGCGTCGGCGTCGGGGTGCGTGCTGGCCGCGCTCGCGGCCTCCAGAGCGCGCAGGGTCTCGCGGAGGGCGGCCTCCGCGTCCATGCCCTCGGCCCGTGCCGTGCGGACGAGGTCGAGCAGCTGCGCACCGAGCCCCCCGCCGGCGACGGCGGCGTCGACGAGGTCCTCGCGGCCCGCGCGACGCAGCCGGGAGACGTACTTCTCGGCCCGGGCGAGGGCCGGCAGCGAGCTCGGGACGCCCTCGACCGGGTGGGTGCGGTGCTGCTTCTCGTCGGCCTTGATCGACTCCCAGTTGGCCTCGACGGCGTCGGCCGTGTCGGCCTCGACCTCGGCGAAGACGTGCGGGTGTCGCCGGACGAGCTTGTCGACGAGACCGCCGGCGACGTCGTCGATGTCGAACGGCTCGCTCGGGTGCTCCTGCGCCACGCGGGACTGGAACGCGATCTGCAGCAGCAGGTCGCCGAGCTCCTCCTGCATGTGCGACGGATCGCCGCTCTCGATGGCCTCGATGGCCTCGTGCGCCTCCTCGAGGAGGTACGGCACGAGCGAGTCGTGGGTCTGCTTCGCGTCCCAGGGGCAGCCACCGGGCGACCGGAGCCGGTCCATGACGGCGACGACGTCGAGAAGCCGGGCACCGGGCACGTCGAACGAACCGATGAGCAGCTCGACCTCGGGTGGCTCGGGCAGCCGGGTCACCTCGACCGCCACGGCGTCGCTGAGGCCGGGGTCACCGTCGGACGAGCCGACCCACACGACGTCACCCACCTCGGAGGCGGTGACGAGGTCGCGCGCGAGGTCGGCCGGGTGACCGTCCTCGCGGGGACGCACCGCGATGCCGGCCTCGACGAGCGCGGCGACCTGCGGCTCGTCGGGACGGCCCCACACGGCATACGCCCGCTCGAGGCTCTGCCACGCCTCACGGGTCAGCAGACCCGGGGCGATGCGTGGGGTTGTGACGAGCAGGACGACGCGGGCGGTCACGACGCAGGGCTGCGGAGGTCTACTGGGCCGGGGCCGGGGCCGGGGCGGGGGCGGTGGCCGGGGCGGTGTTGCCGCCCGGCTTGACCCAGTTGGGCGTCTGCTGACCGATGGTGAAGTAGACGGGCCCCTCGGCAGACTGCACGACGGAGCCGTACTTGGGGTTGACGCTGATGTCGGCCTTCTTGAGGTCCGCGCGGTAGGCGGCGACGTCGGCGGGTGTCATCTTCTGCGACTGGATGAGGGCGACCGCCGCGACGAATTCCTTCGTCGTGTCGGTGGCGTCGGGGATGGAGGAGATGACCGAGGCGTACGTCTCGTCGGGCTTCCAGCTGCCGGACTTGCCGACGACGTCCTTGAGCAGCGGCGCCGCGACGAGGGCGGTGACGACGATGTTCTCGGCGAAGTCGAGCTTGGCCGCCTTGAGCTGGTCGTACGTCTCACGCACGTCGGACTCGTGGATGACCTCGCCGTTGACGACGGCGGCGGCCTGCTGGCGCGTCTCGAAACCGCACCCGCCGAGCAGCGACACGGCGCCGAGCGCGGCGATGCCGACGACGGCCACGCGCTTCGCGGGTTGAGCAGACCAAGCCTTCACTGATTTCCTCCTCTGGCGGATGCGTCTGACATCCTACGGTGCTGCCACGCGGGTTTTCGCCGCGCCCGACGAAGCGCCCGCCGAGGCCCTGGCCGCGGCTCCCGACGCGGCGGCGATGTCGTCGAGCAGGACGGCCGTGATGAGCTGCCGCGCCCACGTCAGCACCTCGACGTCGCGGAGCGGCTTGCCGCCCACCCGGGCCGTCATCGGAGCCGGGACGAGGATGGTGCCGAGGGCGTCCTTGACGAGCGTGCCCGGGTAGAGGCGCATGAGCCGCAGCTGTTGGCTCTCGCGGAGGTCCTTGACCGGGCCGAAGCGCACGACCTTGCCCTGCACGCCGATGTCACCGATGCGCGCCTCGCGGGCCACGACGCGCAGCCGCGCGACCTCGAGGAGGTTCTCGACGGGCTTCGGCGGTGCGCCGTAGCGGTCGCGCAGCTCGGCCTCGATCTCGTCGACGGCCTCGAACGTCTCGACCGTCGCGAGCTTCTTGTACGCCTCGAGACGCAGCCGCTCCCCCGGCACGTAGTCGTGCGGCAGGTGCGCGTCGACGGGCAGCTCGATCTTGATCTCGGCCGGCAGGTCGACGGCGTCGCCGCGGAAGTCGGACACGGCCTCGCCGATGAGGCGCACGTAGAGGTCGAACCCGACGCCCTGGATGTGTCCGGACTGCTCGCCGCCCAGCAGGTTGCCGGCGCCGCGGATCTCGAGGTCCTTCATGGCCACGGCCATGCCCGAGCCGAGGTCGGTGTTGCTGGCGATGGTGCGCAGACGGTCGTGCGCCGTCTCGGTCATCGGCTTCTCGGGCGGGTAGAGGAAGTAGGCGTAGGCCCGCTCGCGGCCACGGCCGACGCGACCGCGCAGCTGGTGCAGCTGGGACAGGCCGAGGACGTCCGAGCGCTCGACGATGAGGGTGTTGGCGTTGGAGATGTCGAGGCCGGTCTCGACGATCGTCGTGCAGACGAGCACGTCGAAGCGCTTCTCCCAGAAGTCCTCGACGACCTGCTCGAGCTTGTGCTCGCCCATCTGGCCGTGCGCGGTGGCGATGCGCGCCTCGGGGACGAGCTCACGCAGGCGTGCCGCCGCCCTCTCGATGCTGCTCACCTTGTTGTGCACGAAGAAGACCTGGCCCTCGCGCAGCAGCTCGCGGCGCACCGCCGCCGTGATCTGCTTCTCGTCGTAGGCGCCGACGAAGGTCAGCACCGGGTGGCGCTCCTCGGGCGGCGTTGCGAGCGTGGACATCTCGCGGATGCCGGTGACGGCCATCTCGAGCGTGCGCGGGATGGGCGTGGCCGACATCGACAGGACGTCGACGGCCGTGCGCATCGTCTTGAGCAGCTCCTTGTGCTCGACGCCGAAGCGCTGCTCCTCGTCGATGATGACGAGCCCGAGGTCCTTGAACGTGACGTCCTTGGCGAGCAGGCGGTGCGTGCCGATGACGAGGTCGATGGTGCCGTCGGCCATCCCGGCCATGACGTCCTTGGCCTCCTTGTCGCTCTGGAAGCGAGAGAGGGAGGCGACCTTGACCGGGAACTGCGAGTAACGCTCGGCGAAGGTCTGCTGGTGCTGGCTCACGAGCAGGGTCGTCGGCACGAGGACCGCGACCTGCTTGCCGTCCTGGATGGCCTTGAACGCCGCGCGAACGGCGATCTCGGTCTTGCCGTAGCCGACGTCGCCGCAGATGAGCCGGTCCATCGGGACCTGCTTCTCCATGTCGGCCTTGACCTCGTCGATGCTGATCAGCTGGTCGGGGGTCTCGACGTAGGCGAAGGCGTCCTCGAGCTCGCGCTGCCACGGGGTGTCGGGCGCGAAGGCGTGTCCCTTCGTGGCCTGGCGGGCGCTGTAGAGACGGATGAGGTCGGCCGCGATCTGCTTGACGTAGCGCTTGGCCCGCGACTTCGTCCTGGACCAGTCGGAGCCACCCATCTTGTTGAGGGTGGGCTCCTCGCCACCGACGTACTTCGTCACCTGGTCGAGCTGGTCGGTGGGGACGAAGAGACGGTCACCGGGCTGGCCCCGCTTGCCCGGGGCGTACTCGATGACGAGGTACTCGCGGGTCGCGCCGGCGACGGTGCGCTGCATCATCTCGACGAAGCGGCCGACACCGTGCTGCTCGTGGACGACGTGGTCCCCGGGGCGCAGCTGCAGCGGGTCGACCTGGTTGCGGCGCCGCGACGGCATACGACGCATGTCCTTGGTGGACGTGCCGCTGCCGGGCTGCCCGGTGAGGTCGGTCTCGGTGAGCACCTCGACGCGGGCGCCCTCGTGGACGAAGCCGCGGCCGAGCGTGGCGGTCGTGACGTGGACCCAGCCCGGCTCGAGCGCGTCGTCGCGGGTGGTGTCGAGGGGACGCACGGCGACCTCGTGCTCGCCCAGCACCTCGGCAACGCGCTTGGCGAGGCCGGGGCCCTCGGTGACGACGGCGACGGTCCAGCCGTCGGCGACCCGCTCGCGCAGGTGCTCGACGGCGCGGTCGGTGTCGCCGCGGAAGGCCTCGGGGTCGGTGGTGCGCACGGCGAGGCGCTCGTCGACGTCGTCGTCCTCGATGACGAGGTCGGCGTCGGCCGCGAAGGGCGTCAGCGTCCACCAGGGTCGACCGGACCGCTCGGCGAGGGCACGGACGTCGGCGAGCGACCAGTAGGACGCACTGCCGAGCAGCGACTGGAGGTCGACGGGCACCTGGTTGCCGGCGGCGGCGTTGGCCCAGCTCGCCTCGAGGAACTCCTCGCTCGTCGCGACGAGGTCGTGGGCGCGGCGGCGGACCCGCTCGGGGTCGGCGAGCAGCACGATCGAGTGCTCGGGCAGGACGTCGAGCACCGACTCCATGCCGTCGACGAGCGCCGGGGCGAGGGACTCCATGCCCTCGACGGCGATGCCCTCGGCGACCTTGGACAGCATCTCGGCGACACCGGGCAGCTGGTCGGCGAGGGCCCGGGCTCGGGCGCGCACGTCGTCGGTGAGCAGCAGCTCGCGGCAGGGCGGGGCCCAGAGCCCGTGGTCGGCGATCTCGAGGGAGCGCTGGTCGGCGACCTTGAACCAGCGGACCTCCTCGACGGTGTCGCCCCAGAACTCGATGCGGACCGGGTGCTCCTCGGTGGGCGGGAAGACGTCGAGGATGCCGCCGCGCACGGCGAACTCGCCGCGTCGCTCGACGAGGTCGGTGCGGGTGTAGGCGGCGCCGACGAGGGCGTCGACGACGTCCTCGAGAGGGCGCTCGTCGCCGGCACGCAGCGCGACGGGCACGAGGTCGCCGAGCCCCTTGGTCAGGGGCTGGAGGACGGCGCGGACGGGTGCCACCACGACCGAGAGCGGACCGTATGCCGGGTCGTCGGGATCGGGGTGCGCGAGCCGTCGCAGCACGGCCAGTCGCCGGCCCACGGTGTCGCTCCGGGGCGAGAGGCGCTCGTGCGGCAGGGTCTCCCACGACGGGAAGACGGCGATGCGGTCTGCAGGGAGGAAGAGGCCCAGGGCGCTCGCGAGGTCGTCGGCCTCGCGCGTCGTCGCCGTGACGACGACGAGAGGGGCGGGCTCGGTGGCCGCCGGGTCGGTCGACGCGGCTGCGGACCCGTCGGCGCGCTGGGCCAGCGCGGCGACGAGGAACGGCCGGGTGCCGTCGCTCGCGGAGACGTCGACGAGACGGGCCCGCCCCACCTGGTCGAGGACGTGGCGGACATCGGGAATCGCCCTGAAGGCGGACAGCAGTGGGTGCGGCATCAGGTCCTCCAGTCTAGGTCGGTGCGGCGACAGCCGTGAGGCCGGTGCGGGCGCCCGCTCGGTGGGGGTCGAAGGGGCCGCGGGCCCGACGGTCACGGGCCGTCAGCGTGGTGCGTGGAAGCGCTGCTGGGCGTCGAGCAGCCCGACCTCGATGAGCGCCTCGACGGCGTCGGCCCCCTCGTCGACGAGGAACGGCAGCACCTCGGTGCGCTCGGCCTTGGAGAAGTCCTTGAGCACGAAGTCGGCCGGGTCCTGGCGGCCGGGCGGGCGCCCGATGCCCAGGCGCACGCGAAGGTAGTCACGGGTCCCGAGCGAGCGCGAGATGGAGCGCAGCCCGTTGTGGCCGCCCTCACCGCCACCCTGCTTGAGCCGGACGAGGCCCGCGTCGATGTCGAGCTCGTCGTGCAGCACGACGATGTGGTCGGTGGGCACGTCGTAGTACTTCGCGAGCCCCGCGACGGCCGACCCCGACTCGTTCATGAACATCGAGGGGACGGCGAGGACCACCTTGGGGCCGCCGACCCGCAGGCGCGCCTCGGCGACGCGGGCCCGGGCGGCCTTGTGCGCCTTGAACGTGGCCCGACCACCCGTCGCCCGACCGGCGACCTCCTCGACCGTCATGGCGCCGACGTTGTGCCGGTTGCCGGCGTATCCGGGCCCGGGGTTGCCGAGTCCGACGACGAGCCAGGTGTCCATGCGGTCCTCGATCGGGGGGTGCTGGGTGGGCGACGAGCCCGCGGGTCAGGGGCGGTCGTGCTGGTGGTGCGGGCACGGGCCCCGCCGAGCCGGAGCTCGGGCGGGACCCGTGGACGCGTGGTGTGGCGCGCGGCGCCACGGAAGGGAGCGGACGCTCAGGCCTCGTCGCCCTCGGCCTTGGCGTCGTCGCCCTCGGCGGACTCGCCCTCGGCGGCCTCGGCGGCCTCCTCGTCGGACTCCTCGCGCTCGATGCCGGCCTCGGCCTCGGCCTCGGCGAGCTCGGCCTCGAGGGCCTCGGCGGAGATGGCCTGCGTCACGTTGACGACGAGAGCCTCCTCGTCGGTGACGAGGGTCGCGCCCTCGGGCAGCTCGACGGCGCCGGCGAGGATCTGCGTGCCGGCCTCGAGGCCCTCGACGGAGACGACGACGTTCTCGGGGATGTTCGTGGCGAGCGCCTCGACCTGGAGCGTGTTGTGGTCGAGCGTGACGACCGTCTCGGGAGCGGCCTCGCCCTCGAGGTGCACGGCGACGTCGACGGTGACCTTCTCGCCCTTGCGGACGACGACGAGGTCGACGTGGTCGATGACCGGCTTGATGGCGTCGCGCTGAACGTCCTTGGCGAGAGCGAGCTGCTCCTTGCCGTCGACGACGATCGTCAGCAGCGCGTTGGCCTGCTTGAGGGCCATCATCGTGTCGTGGCCGGGCAGCGAGATGTGCACGGGCTCGGTGCCGTGGCCGTACATGACGGCGGGGATGTTGCCGGCGCGGCGGATCTTGCGGGCGGCGCCCTTGCCGAAGTCGGTGCGCTTCTCGGCGACGAGCTTGGTGTTGTCGGACACGGGGGTCTCCTGGGTATCTCGGATGAGGCGGTCTCTGTGGTCGGCCTCGACGCGGGACGACGCGCGGTTTTCGGCAGTGACGGAGCGGGACGGTCGTTCAGGGCCGCACGCAGAGGCGAACCCGACCATGAAGTGCTCCACGTCAGGCCACCGCGTCGATCACGGACCTCGTCACGCCCTGCCGTGGCAGCCGTGCACCGTCCCTCGCCGAGGCAACTGCTCGATCTTACGGGACGGACGCCCGGGCGGTGAAATCCACGATCCACGGACGTCCACGGGTCACAGGGAGGGCGTACGCCGGAGCACCCAGGAGTGCGTGAAGCTGCCCCCCTCCGCGCACGACGCACGACGCACGCCGGCGAGTACGACCCGACGGCGACGCGCGCGCACCCCGTGCCCTCGCGCAGCTGCTTCGTGCGCTGGTAGAGGTGCTTCTCACCGGACAGCACGAGGTCGACGCGCTTGCGTTGGTGCCGTTGCTCTCGTGGTTGCCGGAGAGCGGCTCGAAGGGGAACGACGTGCCGACGCGCGAGGTCACGAAGGAGCACCACGCGCTCTCCCCGCCCGGGGAGCCGCAGGAGAGGTCGCCGAGGGCCAGGTGCGCATCGGAGCCGGAGCACGACGTGGCCCGGAGCACGCCACCGGTCGTCGCGACGTCACCGCCTGCGGTCGCTCCAGGGCGCACCGGCGGACCCGGCGCCCTGGACCGAGCGGAGCGCGGGGGTGGGAGGCTAGGGCCGCGCGGCCGGCCCGGTGACGGGCTCGTCGACGACGAGGCCGGGGCCGCGGGACTCGTCCGCACGGACCGCCACGAGGCCGCCGACGATGAGCAGTCCGCCGACGAGCTGGACCGGCGTCGGCAGCTCGGCCAGGACGAGCCACGCGAAGAGCACCGCGAAGAGCACCTCGGTCAGAGCCACGAAGGAGGCCACCTTGGGCCCGAGCATCCGCACGGCCGCGATGCCGGTGACGTAGGCGAAGGCGGCGGCGACGATCGCGATGACGAGGACCGGCACCCACCAGTCGACGACGACGCCGCCGAGCGGCACGCGTGCCGCCCCCTGGGACATGTCGAGCACGCCGACCAGCCCCGCGAGGCCGAGCGACGCCGCACCCACCACGAGGCCACCGCCGGCGAGGGCGAGCGGCGGCACGTCGTCGTCGACGTGGTCGGCGAGCAGGAAGTAGAGCACGAGGCAGACGGCAGCACCGAGCCCCCAGAGCACCCCGACGACGCTGATGCTCGCGCCCCCGCCCACGACGTCGAGGACGAGGAGCAGCCCGGCCACGGCGAGCGCCACCCCGGCGAGCGTGAGGCGGCGCGGTGCCTGCCGGTGGCGCAGCCAGAGCCAGCCGACGATGAGCACCGGGGCGAGGTACTCGAGCAGCAGGGCCACCCCGACCGACAGGTGCGTCACGGCGTTGAAGTACGCGAGCTGGCAGCCGGCGACACCGGTGAGGCCGTAGCCGACGACGACCCAGCCGTTGCGGCGCAGCGCCGCCCACCGGCCGCGCAGCGACCACAGGGCAGGGCCGAGGAGGACGACGGCGGCCAGGGTGATGCGCATCGTCACGACGGCACCGGGCGACCAGCCACCGACGAGCAGCGACTTGCCGAAGGCACCGGACGTCGCGAAGGCCGCGGCCGACGCGAGGGCGACCCCGAGGCCGACGAGCGGGTGGCGGGCCTGCCGCGACAGCGGCACCGCAGCCCCGTCCGTCCCGCCGCTCCCCACGGCGCCGACCACCGCGGCCTCTCCGACCACGACTCGCTCCGCCATGACAGTTCCTCGCCGCTCCCGCCGACCGGCTCGCGTCGAGCGAGCATCATGTCAGCACCGAAATTGATTACACTCATGACGGTAGCGACCGCATCCGTCAGGAGTCAACATGCTTTTCACCCATGACACCGATGTCGCCCTCGCCGCTGCCGCAGCCCTCGTCAACACGATGCCGGGCTCGGTCCCCGGCGACGGTGACCCCGACCGCCTGACCTCCCTCGAGGAGCTCGAGTCGCTCTACCGCGGCCAGGGGTGGACCGGCCGCTTCGACCGCGACGCCGCTGAGCTCGCAGCGGTCCGGGCGCTGCGGCCCCGGCTGCGCGGCTTCTGGGACGAGGACGAGGCCGGCGTCGTGACCCTCGTCAACGCGCTGCTCGCCGAGGCCCGTGCCGTCCCCCAGCTCGTCGACCACGACGACGTGGGCTGGCACGTCCACGCCACCCCGGCCGATGCCCCGCTCGCCCGACGGATGGCCGTCGAGGCCGCGATCGCGGTCATCGACGTCGTGCGCGCCGGAGAGCTCGCGCGGCTGCGCGTCTGCGAGGCCGCCGACTGCGACGACGTCGTCGTCGACCTCTCCCGCAACCGCTCGCGTCGCTTCTGCGAGGGCGGCTGCGCGGCACGCGCCCACACCGCCGCCTACCGCGCCCGCCGCGCCGCGCACGCCTGAGGACCCGTCACGCACGGAGGGCGTATGCCGCCGGGTGGGTCCCGGCGGCATACGCCCTCGTCGTGTGGTGGCCGCTCAGGCCTTGCCGTCGAAGAGGCTCGTCACCGAGCCGTCCTCGAAGACCTCGCGGATCGCCATCGAGACGAGCGGCGCGATCGAGAGGACCTCGAGCTTGTCGAAGCGGCGGTCGTCGGGGATCGGGAGCGTGTTCGTGACGATGACCTCCTCGACCTTGCAGGCCTTGAGGCGGTCGACGGCCGGGCCCGAGAGGATCGCGTGCGTCGCGGCGATGATGACCCCCGCGGCACCCTGGTCCATGAGCGCGTCGGCGGCCTTGGTGATGGTGCCGGCCGTGTCGATCATGTCGTCGACGAGCACGCAGACGCGGCCCTTGATCTCACCGACGACGCGGTTGGCGACGACCTCGTTGGGCCGGTTGATGTCGCGGGTCTTGTGGATGAAGGCGAGCGGAGCACCGCCGAGGCGTGAGCTCCAGTCCTCGGCGACCTTGATGCGCCCCGCGTCGGGCGAGACGACGGCGAGGTCGAGGTGGCCGTACTTCCTGCCGACGTAGTCCGCGAGGATCGGCATCGCCATGAGGTGGTCGACGGGGCCGTCGAAGAAGCCCTGGATCTGCGCGGTGTGCAGGTCGATCGCCATGAGCCGGTCGGCGCCGGCCGTCTTGAACAGGTCGGCCATGAGGCGGGCCGAGATCGGCTCGCGGCCACGGTGCTTCTTGTCCTGCCGGGCGTAGCCGTAGAAGGGCAGGACGACGGTGATGCGCTTGGCGGAGGCCCGCTTCAGCGCGTCGATCATGATGAGCTGCTCCATGATCCACTCGTTGATCGGAGCGGTGTGGCTCTGGATGACGAACGCGTCGGAGCCGCGGACGGACTCCTCGTAGCGGACGTAGATCTCGCCGTTGGCGAAGTCGTAGGCCGACGTCGGGACGAGGTCGGTGCCGAGGGCCGCGGCGACCTCCTGCGCGAGCTGCGGGTGGGCCCGGCCGGAGAAGACCATGAGGTGCTTCTCGGTCGCCTTGTTGATGCCGCTCATCGCTGGGCGTCCTTCGTCTCGGAGGTCTGCGCGGGGGTCTGCGCGGGGGTCTGCTCTGAGGTCTGCTCTGAGGTCCGCCCGGGGGTCTGCGCCGGGGTGGCCTGCCCCTGCGCGGCCCGGGCGGCCTCGTCCGTCTTCGTGCCGGCCCGGCGCCGGGCCACCCAGCCGTCGACGTTGCGCTGCTGCGCGCGGGTCACGGCGAGCTGTCCCGGGTCGACGTCGCTGACGACGGCCGATCCCGCGGCGACGTAGGCGCCGTCGGCGATCGTCCGGGGCGCGACGATGACCGAGTTGCTGCCGACGAAGCTGTGCGCCCCGACGTTCGTGTGGCCCTTCGTGACGCCGTCGTAGTTGGCGAAGATCGTGCCGGCGCCGATGTTGGCGCCCTCGCCGATCGTCGCGTCGCCGCAGTAGGTCAGGTGCGGCACCTTGGCGCCCGCGCCGATGTCGGCGTTCTTCGTCTCGACGAAGCCGCCGATCTTGCCCTTCGCCCCGAGTCGCGTCCCGGGTCGCAGGTAGGAGAAGGGCCCGACGGTGGCGCCGGGCCCGATCTCCGCGAGCTCGGCCTGGGTCCGCACGACGCTCGCACCGTCACCGACCTCGACGTCGGTCAGCGTCGTGTCGGGACCGATGACGCAGTCGCGGCCGATCGTGCTGGCGCCGAGGATCTGCGTGCCGGGGCGCACGACGGTGTCGGGCCCGATCGTCACGTCGGCGTCGAGCCACGTCGTCGCCGGGTCGATGACGATCGCGCCGTCGCGCATGGCCTGCTCGACGGTGCGGCGGTTGAGCTCGGCGCCGAGACGGGCCAGCTGCACCTTGTCGTTGACACCCTCGGTCTGCCAGAGGTCGGCGACGAGGTGCGCGCGCACCCCGAGACCGCGCCCCCGTGCGATGGCGATGACGTCCGTGAGGTACTTCTCGCCCTGCGCGTTGTCGGTGCCCACCTCGGAGAGGGCTTCGCGCAGGACCGCCGCGTCGAACGCGTACAGGCCACTGTTGACCTCGCGGATCGCGCGCTGCTCCTCGTCGGCGTCCTTCTGCTCGACGATCGCGACGACCGAGCCCTCCGCGTCACGGATGACGCGGCCGTAGCCCGTGGGGTCCTCGAGCGTCGCCGTGATGACGGTGACGGCACTGCCGGACGCGTGGTGCGCCGCGACGAGTCCCTCGAGCGTGGCGCTCGTCAGCAGCGGCACGTCGCCGTAGGTGACGACGACGGTGCCGGCGAGGTCGCCGGGCAGCGCCTCGAGCGCGCACTCCACGGCGCGCCCTGTCCCCTTGACGTCGTCCTGGTCGGCGACGACCGCCTCCGGGTCGACCTGCGCCACGTGCTCGGCGACGCGGTCGCGCTCGTGGCGCACGACGACGGCGAGGTGGTGCGGGCTCGTGCCCCGGGCCGCCCGGATCGCGTGGGCCACGAGACTGCGGCCTCCGATCGTGTGGAGGACCTTGGGGGTCGTGGACTTCATGCGTGTGCCCTCACCGGCGGCGAGGACGATCACGGCGGTCGGCCGTAGATCGCTCACAGGGCGCAGCTCCTTTTTGGATCGGGGTGCACTCGGGTGCGGACGACCCCGGCCCACGCGGGCGCCGGGGTGCGCCTCGGCCATGCTACTCGTGGGGAGCGAGGGTGCCGCCCCGGCCACGGGCGCGCCGTGACCCCACTCACATCGACGTCCCGCGCGACGGCGTATGCCGGGTGGCACAGGTCGCCGGTGGGGTGCCGGGCGCAAGGCGGCGCCGATCTCTGCCAACCGTGCGACCATGGGAGGACGGGCCCGTCAGTCCCCCCCTAAGTTGGCGGACCCGGGGCTGGCTCTGGCACCAACTCCCTGCCGAGCGGCCAAGGCGTCGCTCGACCGCGAACCCCCACGCATGTCGGGCGACGCCGCTCGTCCGAGGACCGTCACCGGCCCCTGCTCCCCGGGCAGGAGTCGAACCTGCGTCGCTTGTCCTGATTCAAAGTCAGGCGGGCCCTGCCGGCAGACCAACCGGGGATCGTCGTGGACGTGGACAGGGTAGTGCAGACCCCGGGTCGCTCCGTCGCGGACTCATGCACCTGCCGGGTGAGCCTCGCCGGTCGGCGTCTCCGGCGTCGGGTCGCCGGTCGGCGGACCGTCGGAGCCGTGGGCCGTGGCGGCGACGACGGATGTCGGATCGGCCGGCGGATCGACCGGTTGGTCGGCTCCTGGACCGATCGAAAGCAGCTGGCCGTTCTCGGCCGCGGGGCTGGACGCCGCGTTCGTCGCCGTGGGGTCCGCCGAGTCTCCGCCAGCCGGAGCGGAGACAGGGTCTGATGTCGAGGATCCCGAATCGCCTTGAGCCGGAGCAGGATCCGTGAGCATCGGGTCGGATGGAGCCGGGTCCGAAGGGGCCGGGTCCGAAGGGGCCGGGTCAACCGGCGTCGGGTCGACAGGCGTCGCGTCGGACGGAGCCGTGGGCGCCGGATCCACGGGCGTCGGGTCGGCAGGCGTCGCGTCGGACGGTGCCGGTGCGTCGGGTGCCGGAGCGGCAGGTGCCGAGGGCGCAGGCGCTGGGTCGACGGGTGTCGGGTCGGACGGCGCGGGGTCCGCGGGTGCCGGAGCGACAGGTGCCGGAGCAGCAGGTGCCGGGTCCGCAGGTGGCGGGGGTGCAGGGGCTGGGTCGACGGGCGTCGCATCGGACGGCGCCGAGACCGCGGGCGCCGGGTCGACCGGCGCGGGATCGGTCGGCGCGGGATCGGTCGGCGCGGGATCGGTCGGCGCGGGATCGGCGGGCGCGGGGTCGGCGGGCGCAGGGAGGAGGGCGAGGTGGAGCACGTCGACCGGGGTCATGCCGACGCCCGCCGCGGCCCCCGAGCCGGGGGCGAGCACCGCCGTGGCGCCGTCGACCGAGGTGACGACCGACGTCGTCGTCGTACCGAGGTCGTGCGCCGCCGCCGGGGCGACCGAGAGGCCGAGCCCCACGACGAGGCCGGCCATCGCGGTGGCGAGGGGTGGGCCGATCGCCGTCCCGGCCAGGATCGACCCGCCCGTCAACGCCGCGACGGGAGTGACGATGGCCGCGCTCGAGACGAGGGCGGTGGTCCCGGCCACGCCCGCCGCGGCCGGCACCGCGAGGACGGCGCCGCCCGCCCCCGCGCACGTGGCGGTACCGGCGGCGGCCGTGCCGGCGGCGGTGGCGGCAGACACGGAGGTCGCCCCCGTGGTCAGGGCCGCTCCTGCAGCCGCGCCGGATGCCGTCGCGCCGGCACCGCTCGCGGTGAGCGTGCCGCCGAGACCGGCGCTGCCTGCGGCGGCGCCTCCGACGGTGGACCCGGCGCCGACCGAGGCGACGGCGCTCGTGCCCGCTGCACCCGCGCCGGCCGTTCCACCCGCAGCACCGGCACCCGCCGTGGCACCCGTGGTCACGCCCGTGGTCGCGCCGGTGGTCGCGCCGGCCGTGGCTCCCGTGGTCGCACCCGTCGTGCTGGACCCGACCAGAGCAGCGAACGCCCCCGCAGGCAGTCCGCCGAGCATCGTCGCTCCGGCCGCGAAGAGGAGCGGACCGGTCAGGGCACCGAACCCGTCGTAGACGCGCTGCAGCTCCCGCGCCAGTCCCGACTCGCGAGGACAGCTGGCCAGGTGCGCTTCGACGCGCGCCCGCTGCCTCTCCGTCAGTCGGCCCCGGACGTGACCGCTGAGATGGTCGAGGGTCCAGCGGCAGTCGCTCGCGTCGCAGACCGGCACCCGGCGCCGCAGCCAGGAGTCGAGATAGCGGTCCCGGAGCTCGTCACGAGCGCGCTTCGCGCGCGCACTGGCCACGTTGGCCGAGACACCGAGCTCGGGAGCGACCACCCGCGGCGGATGGCCCTCGACCATCGTCTGCCAGAGCAGCCGTCGGTCACCCTCGCTCAACCGGAGAAACGCCTCTCGGACCAGGTCGGTGTCGACGCCCTGCGCGCTGAGGGCCGACAGTCCTTCGTCGGGGCCCGGCAGCAGGTCGAGGTCCGTCGTCGACGTCGGGACGAGGCTCATCTCCCGGCGGATCGCGTCGACGCCGACGGTGCGTACCGTCGACACGAAGTACGCCCGGAAGTTCGACGACGGTCCCCGCCCCTCGCTCAGGAGACGGAAGAGGCGGGCGGAGGCCTCGGCCACCAGGTCCTCGGCGGACACGCGGCCGCGGTACGGCGTAGCGGCGGCGTGGGCGGCGGGCAGGTGCCTGCGCCAGAGGGCCGCGAAGGCCTCCTCGTCGCCCGAGCGCGCCCGCGCGAGCAGCACGCAATCGGACTCCTCGACCCCGGCCGTCGCGAGCGCACCGGTCATGGTGTCGGACCGTGGTCCCATCGTGTGTGCTGACACTCTGCGGCACCTTTCGCCAGATGTGCCTCACCAGTGTGCGCCACGACGGCCGCCCCGTGGGGGTCTTTGCCGAAGTGTCGTCGGGCATGACGGTGAGGTCGATCCGCGCCCGCCCCTTTCGCGTCGAGATCGACCTCACCGGCGGTCTCGCCCGGACCGTGTCCCCACACGGCGCCACGCGCGAACCGCCTCCTCCCTACCAATGACATAGACGTGTCGAGGGGCCGTTTCATGACGGGATTCGGCAAGAAAGTCGGGTCCGGCCTCGTCCGTCGCGGCCCACGAGACCGGGACAGGCACAATGGCGGCGTGACCGCCGACCGCTCAGACCGCGCCGACCGCTCCCGCCCTCGCGCCCGGATGACCGGCCCGGAACGCCGCGAGCAGCTCATCGCCGTGGGGCGCAAGCTCTTCGCCGACAAGGGTTTCGAGGCGACGACGGTCGAGGAGGTCGCTGCCAAGGCGAGCGTCTCCAAGCCGGTCGTCTACGAGCACTTCGGCGGCAAGGAAGGCCTCTACGCCGTCGTCGTGGACCGTGAGATCCAGGCACTGATGGGCGGCATCAGCACGGCGCTCGAGGAGCCCGAAGGGGCGCGGGTGCTGCTCGAGCGGGCCACGCTCGCCCTGCTCGACTACATCGAGAGCGACCCGTCGGGCTTCCGCATCCTCGTGCGGGACTCGCCGCCGGGCCAGTCGACCGGGTCGTTCGCGAGCGTGCTCGGTGATGTCGCGGTGCAGGTCGAGCACCTGCTCGCCGCCGAGTTCAAGCAGCGCGGCCTCGACCCCAGGTCGGCACCGATCCACGCGCAGATGCTCGTCGGGATGGTGGCCCTCACCGGGCAGTGGTGGCTCGACCGGCGCAAGTTCAAGAAGGACCAGGTCGCCGCGCACCTGGTCAACCTCGCCTGGAACGGGCTCTCGGGCCTCGACCGCACGCCGCGGCTCGTCACGGTCCCCCACCGCTGACCAACCCACCTCGAGTGAGCGCCCCGTCCCACACGAGTGAGCGCCCCGTCCCACTCGTCCCACCCCTCCTGTGACGGATGGGACGACGGGCTCACTCGACGGTGGTTGGGCGCTCACTCGAGGAGGGGGGGTCAGGTGGGGCGGAGGGTCTCGGTCCAGGTGTCGCCGGCGGCGTCGGTGACGCGCACGACGACAGCCTGGGTCGCTCCGGTGCCGGACTGCTCGAGCAGCGCCTGGCCCCGCTCCCCCGCGCACCGCACCGCGGACGTGCTCGTCTGGGCGCACGTCCAGCTGGAGTTGCGCACGGAGAGCGTCCCGGCGCCCGACGCGTTGCTGATGCGTACCGTCATCGAGCCCCCGACCTGAGAGCGCACGCGTACGGAGATCCGCGCCGGGTCGCGTCCGGACACGAGGCGGACCGTGATGGTGGGCGCGACGCCACCCGGCTGGGGCGCCGGGGGCGTCGTGGTCGGCGCCGGGGGTGTCGGGCTGGGGGACGGGGGTCTCGTCGTCGGCGGGGCCGGCGGCGTGGTGGCCGGCGGCATCGTCGGCCGTCCGGTGGCCGTGCCCGTCGGGGGCGCCGGAGTCGCTGGGGTCGCGCCACCGCTCTCGGCCGACGTCCCGCCTCGGGGGACCGGGGTGCCGCCGACCGTCGAGGGCGTGCTGCCGGGGTCACGCGCCACGTCGCCCGACGACGGCGACGTCCGAGTCGCCGCCGACGGGATGGGCGAGGCGCTGATGGTCCGGGTGGGCACGCCGGTCGGGGAGATCGGCAGTGAGGTGACGACGGCTCGTGGGGAAGCACCCGGGACGGCGCCGGCGCCGGTTCCCGCGCGGGCCCCGGGTGCGGCGCTCGAGGCCGTCGCACTCGGAACCGGGGAGGCCGTCGCCGAGGGCGCCGCGAGCGAGGCACCGGGCAGTGCCAGCGCCCCAGCGACCCCGGCCGAGACGGCGAGCCCGGCGACGAGACCGGTGACCCGGCTCGCCACCTGGGCGACGGCATCGACCCCCGACCCGGCGGATGAAGAGGAGGAGGGGGACGGCGCAGGCGGAGCCGGGGCTCCCGCGCCCGGGGCGGGCCCACCCGCGCCGCCGGCGAACCCGGCGAAGCCGGCAGCTCCGGCGCCACCGGAGAGGCCCACGACGGCGGGGAGACTGAGGAATCCAGGCGTGCCGAGACCGGCCAGCAGCGCGAGCGGGACGATGAGCGCCGGGAAGCCGTCGTGGATGACCCTCAGGTCGGCCGCGATGGTCGCTGCGTGCGGGCACTCGGCGACGTGCGCCTCGGCGCGCTCGGTCTGCCGCTTGGGCAGGCGCCCGCGGACGAGCGCCCCGAGGTGGGTCACGGTCCAGCGGCACTCGTCGGTGTCAGCGGCGGCGAGGCCGCGCTCGGCGCGGGCGTCGAGGTAGAGCGCTCGGAGCGACTCGCGGGCGCGCATGGCGCGAACGCTGACGGCGTTGGCGGTCATGCCGAGGGCCGGCGCGACGGCGCGCGGCGCGGCGCCCTCGACCGTGGTGTGCCACAGCACGCGCTGGTCGCGCTCGGAGAGCCCGGCGAAGGCCTCCCGGACGAGGGCGAGCCCCTCGTCGTCGGTCGCGAGGCCCTCGAAGGGGTCGTCGGCCGGATCGGCGAGGACCTCGAGGTCGTCGGCCTCGGTCGGGACGACCCGCAGGTCGCGGCGGCCCTGGTCGATGGCGACGGACCGCACGGCGGAGAGGAAGTAGGCCCGGAAGTGCTCGTCGGGTCCCTTCCCGGCGCGAATCAGCGCGAGGACGCGCGCGGCGGCCTCGGCGACGATGTCCTCCGGGGCCGAGCGGCCACGGTGACGTCCCGCGACGGCATACGCAGCCGGCAGGTGGCGACGCCACAGCTCACCGAACGCCTCGGCCGAGCCTTCTCGGGTCCGGACGAGGAGGGACACGTCAGGGGCCGAGGCCCATGCCTCGCTCGACCACAAGGTCGCGTCTGCCGACAACCCTTTCGCCCTTCTACTGCCCCGGTGCGGGTCAGTCTGCCAAGCGGCGGGGCGGGCGTCGAGTCGGAACGCGGGCGTGTGCGAGATCAGGACGAAACAGTCCGGATCGGGCCCTGCGGTGGCACCCTCTTCGGGGTCTGCCTCGACGCGCGGTGGGCAGGTTTCGTCCTTCCGAATGATCCCCTCCACGAAACCACGCGGAAGGACGAAACCTGGCGGCACCACCGAAGACAAACCCGTAGGGGTCACTCCCTCCCCTGACCAAGCGGGAGACCCCTATGGTGCCGTCATCGGTATGACGTGCCGGGACCCATTTCATGACACGGTTTCCCGAAATGGGCCGAAATGCCGGAAATTGACTCAGATTTTCTCCTCGAGCGAGACGGCCGGCCTCGACGAGACCGGGGCCTTAACGCGGCGAGACCGGCGGTTTACCCGGCGACCCGGCGCCCAACCCTGCGAATGCGAATCCCCCACTGTCGCCGGCCTCGGCCATGATGAGGGCCGTGCCCCTGACGACGCCGCCGACCCGATGACGAGGCGCTGGCTCTTCGCCGACCAGCTCGGCCCCCACTTCGACGTGGGCCGCGGGGGCGTCCTGCTCGTCGAGAGCCGTCGGGCGCTGGGGCGGCGACCGTTCCACCGCCAGAAGCTGCACCTCGTGCTCTCGGCGCTGCGCCACCGGGCCGCCGAGCTGGGTGACTCCGCCGTGCTCCTGCGCACCGACACGTACACCGAGGCGCTGCGCGAGGTGGGCGAGCCCGTGCGGGTCCACGAGCCGACGTCGTATGCCGCCGAGCGCCTCGTGCGCCGCCTGCTCGCCTCGGGGATGGTCGAGTCCGTCGACCCGACGCGTGGCTACAGCCTGTCGCGCGAGGACTTCGCCCGGTGGGCCGACGGTCGGCGACGGCTGCGGATGGAGGACTTCTACCGCTTCCAGCGGCAGCGGCTCGACCTGCTCGTCGAGGGCGACCGGCCCGTCGGCGGACGGTGGTCGTTCGACGAGGACAACCGCGAGCCCGCGCCCAAGGGAGCCGAGCGGCTCGACGTGCCGGCGCCCTACCAGCCGCGCGAGGACGACATCGACGCCGAGGTGCGCGACGACCTCGACCGCTGGACGCGCGAGGGCCACGTCCGACCCACCGGCGTCGACGGGCCACGCCTCTTCGCCGTGACCCGTCGCGAGGCCCTGGCGGCCCTCGAACGGTTCGTCACGCACCGACTCGGGGCCTTCGGTCCGCACGAGGACGCGATGCTCCGCGGCGACTGGGCCATGGCGCACAGCCTCCTGTCCGTGCCACTCAACCTCGGACTGCTCGACCCGGTCGAGGTCGCCGACCGCGCCGTGCAGGCCTACCGCGACGGCGACGCACCTCTCGCGTCGGTCGAGGGCTTCGTGCGCCAGGTCATCGGCTGGCGTGAGTACGTCTGGCACCTCTACTGGCACTTCGGCCCGACCTACCGCCGCCGCAACGCCCTGCAGGCCCGGTCGCCACTGCCGGACTGGTTCGAGCGGCTCGACGCCGACGCCGTCGAGGCCGCCTGCCTGCAGGACGCGGTGGCGGGCGTGCGCGACCGCGGCTGGGTGCACCACATCCCGCGCCTCATGGTGCTCGGCAACTGGGCGGCGCAGCGCGGCTACGACCCCGACGCGCTGACCGAGTGGTTCCAGACGCGGTTCGTCGACGGCTACGACTGGGTCATGCCGGCCAATGTCGTCGGGATGAGCCAGCACGCCGACGGCGGAGCGATGGCGACGAAGCCCTACGTCGCTGGCGGCGCCTACATCAACCGGATGAGCGACTACTGCGGCAGCTGTCGCTACGACCCCAGGAAGCGGGTCGGCGACGACGCCTGCCCCTTCACTGCCGGCTACTGGGCCTACCTCGACCGCAACGCCGAACGTCTCGAGGGCAACCACCGGATGGCCCGACCCTTGCAGCAGCGCCAGCGCCTGGCCGACCTCACCGAGGTCGTCGCGCAGGAGCGGCACCGCGGTGACGCAGCCCCCTGAGGCGAAGCCGCGTCAGCGCGGGGCGCGGGCCACGGCGAAGGTCCGCGTGAAGGGGAAGAGCACGCCGAACGCACGACGCGGGTATGCCGTCTCGAGCTCGCGCTCGTAGTCCGTGACGAAGGCGTCTCGCTCGTCGCCGTCGAGGACGCCGAGCACCGGGCGCAGGCCGGTGCCCCGCACCCACTCGAGCACCGGGTGCGGGCTGTCGTGCTCGGCGGTGAGCACGTGCTGGTACGTCGTCTGCCACACGTCGACGTCGGCGACGCGGTCGAGCAGGAGGGCGGCGTAGGTCTCCGGGCGTGCCACGGCCTGGGCCCGGTCGAGGCCCGGGCGCAGGTCGTCGGCGCGGGGGTGGCGCGCGGCGACCTCGCGCATGAGGCGGTGCGACGGCGCCTCGAAGTTCGCGGGGACCTGCATGGCGAACGTGCCCCCGGGCGCGAGGCTCTCGAGCCACGAGGGGATGAGGCGCAGGTGGCTCGGGACCCACTGGAGCGTGGCGTTCGTGACGAGGACGTCGACCGACCCGCCGGACCCGGCGGGGTCCCAGTCCTCGGCGCTCGCCTCGACCCACTCGACGCGGCCGTCGGCGTCGAGGGCCCGGGCGCGCTCGAGCATCTCGGGAGAGCTGTCGACGCCGATGATCCGTGCGCCGGGCCAGCGGTGGGCGAGCCCGAGCGTCAGCGCGCCGGGCCCGCAGCCGAGGTCGACGACGAGCGCGGGATCGTCGGCGTCGACGCGCGCCAGCAGGTCGGCGAAGGGGCGGCCGCGGTGGCCGGCGAAGACGGCATACTGCCGCGGGTCCCAGGCGGAGTCGGCCGAGCGAGCGGCAGCGCCCGGGGCGACGGGACGGTCGGGGGCAGGCTCGGCTGGATCAGCCGCAGGCGGGGTCGTGGGCTCGGTCATGTCGTCTCGCTTTCTTTCGATGTCAAGAGTCTTGACGGCGACTACAGTTGGGGGCATGAGCGCCGACCGCAGGCCCGCCGACGATGTCGACGAGATCGTCGCGGCCTGGCGCCGGGAGCGCCCCGACCTCGACGTGTCGCCGCTCGAGGTGCTCTCGCGGGTGTCGCGGCTCGCGCGCCGCCTCGACCTCGCCCGCGGCTCGGCGTTCTCCGAGCACCTGCTCGACGGGTGGGCGTTCGACGTGCTGTCGGCGCTGCGCCGGGCCGGCGAGCCCTACGAGCTGTCGCCCGGCCAGCTCGTGCAGCAGACCCTCGTCACGTCGGGGACGATGACCAACCGCGTCGACCGACTCGAGCGCAGCGGCTTCGTCGAGCGGCGTCCCGACCCCGGTGACCGGCGCGGCGTGCTCGTGCGCCTGACCCCGGCGGGTCGCGACGTCGTCGACTCGGCGATGGCCGACCTCATCGAGCAGGAGAAGTCGTTGCTCTCGGAGCTGTCGGCGACTGACCGGACCCAGCTGGCCGGGCTGCTGCGGCGGATGCTGGCCCCGCTCGAGACCCGGGAGACCCGCGAGACGCGTCGCGACTCGCACGGCTGAGGTCCTCACTCGGTCACCGCTGCGCCTGCTGGAACTCCAGCCGGTTGCCGACGGGATCGGTGGTGTGGAAGCGGCGCAGGCCAGGGATGCTCTCGTCCCACGTCACCGGCGCCCCCGCCTGCCCGACGGCGAGCGCGAGGGCGGCGACGGCACCGACCGCGATGCCGGGATGGGCCTTGCGCGCCGGGACGAAGCCCTCCTCGATGCCGACGTGCACCTCGGCGGAGCCGGCCCGGAACCACGCGCCGCCGCGGGCCCGGAGCCGCTCGGGCTTGTCGACCTCGGTCATCCCGAGGACGCCGACGTAGAAGTCGCGCATGGCGTCTTCGCACCCGGCCGGACCGGACACCTGGACGTGGTGCAGGAACATCTCCATGCCCTCAAAGTATCTTGACATCAAGATACTTTCAAGAGCCCGGCGACCCGGGCTCCAGACGGTCAGCCGACGACCTCCGCGGCCTCGAGCCACTCGAGCTCGAGGTCCTCGCGCTCGGTGGCGACGGCCTGCAGCTTCGCGTTGAGGTCGGCGAGGGCCGCGGGGTCCGTGGCCTTCTCGGCCATGTCGCCGTGCAGGCGCTCCTCACGGTCCTGCAACCGCGAGAGCTGCTTCTCGATGCGCGCCATCGACTTGCGCGCCTCGCGCACCTCGGCCGGGCTCGCGGTCGCCGCAGCCTGGGCAGGTGTGCCGTCCGGCGAGCTCGATGGGGCAGCCGCGCCACTGCTCGGGGCCGAGGACGCGGCCGCGCGCGCAACCTGGGCCGCGATGTCCGCCGTGCGCAACCGGAGGTACTCCTCGACGCCGCCGGGCAGCTCGCGCACCTTGCCGTCGCCGAGCAGCGCCAGCTGCTTGTCGGCCACCCGCTCGAGCAGGTAGCGGTCGTGCGAGACGACGACGAGGGTGCCGGCCCAGCCGTCGAGGACGTCCTCGAGGGAGGTGAGCGTCTCGATGTCGAGGTCGTTGGTCGGCTCGTCGAGGATGAGGACGTTGGGCTCCGTGAGCAGCAGCCGGGTCAGCTGGAGCCGGCGACGCTCGCCACCGCTCAGGTCACCGACCCGCGCCTGCTGGCGACCGCCGGGGAAGCCGAGACGCGTCGCGAGCTGGCTCGCACTGATCTCCTTGTCTCCGAGAGTCGTCCACTGCTTCACGTCCTCGATGGCCTCGATGACCCGCCACTGCTCGAAGCGCTCGAGCTCGCGCACCTCCTGCGTGAGGTGGGCGATGGCGACGGTCTTGCCGATCTTGCGGCGGCCGGCGTCGAGCGGGATCTCGCCCGTCAGCGCGCGCAGGAGGGTCGACTTGCCCGCGCCGTTGACCCCGACGATGCCGATGCGCTCCCCCGGCGCGAGCCGCCACGTCACGTGGTCGAGCAGCCGACGCTCGTGCGGTGGCTCGCCGACGGACACCGTGGCGTCCTCGAGGTCGAGCACGTCCTTGCCGAGGCGGCGGCTCGCGAACGACGCGAGCTCGACGCTGTTGCGCGGGGCGGGCTCGTCGGCGATGAGCGCGTTGGCCGCGTCGATGCGGAACTTCGGCTTGCTCGTGCGCGCGGGCGCCCCGCGGCGCAGCCACGCGAGCTCCTTGCGCATGAGGTTGGAGCGGCGGTCGGCGACGACCCCGGCGAGGCGGTCGCGCTCGGCCTTGGCGAGGACGTACGCGGCATACCCTCCCTCGAAGGCGCTGACCTTGCCCCCCTCGACCTCCCACGTGTTCGTCGCATAGGCGTCGAGGAACCAGCGGTCGTGGGTGATCGCGACGGTTGCGTTGCCGGGTCGGGGTCGCTTCGTCGCGAGGTGGTCGGCGAGCCAGGCGACCCCCTCGACGTCGAGGTGGTTGGTCGGCTCGTCGAGCAGGAGCAGCTCGGGGTCCGAGACGAGCAGGCGGGCCAGCGCGAGCCGGCGCCGCTCTCCACCGGACTTGGGGCCGACGCGGCTGTCGAGGCCGCCGACGTTCTCGGCCTCGATGCCGCCGAGCAGCCCGGTCAGGACGTCGCGGATGCGGGGGTCGCCCGCCCAGACGTGCTCGGGCAGGTCGCCGAGCACGGCCTCGTGGATCGTCCACTCGGGGTCGAGCGCGTCCTCCTGGGCGAGCATGCCGATGCGGATGCCGTCGGCGCCGCCCTGCTTGGTGATGCGGCCCGAGTCGGCCTCCTGCAGGCCGGCCATGACGCGCAACAACGTCGACTTGCCACCGCCGTTGACGCCGACGACGCCGATGCGGTCGCCCGTGAGGACACCGAGGCTGACGTCGTCGAGGACGTGGGACGTGCCGAAGACGAGCGACACGCGCTCGAGGGAGATCAGGTTTGCCATCGCTGACTGACCCTACGGCCTGCGCGGGCGGCCGCCGAATCCCGCTCATCGACGCCGGACACGCGCGGCGTCGCCGGTCCGGCTCAGGGGTGCCGCAGCGCTCCGGCGTCAGTGAGCCGGGAGCCCACCGTCGAGTCCCCGCGGCTCAGTCGGCGTGGCGAGGTGTCGCCACGACGTGGGCGCCGTGGACCGGGCCCTTGGCGCGTCGCAGGTCGCGGCAGAGGTCGGAGGCCGCGAGCGACACCGACAGGTCGAGCGAGGCCTCGTGGCTCTCGGTGAGGAAGGCGACGGTCGGGCCCGAGCCCGACACGACGCCGCCGAGCGCACCGAACTCGACGCCCGCGTCACGCAGCTCGCGCAGCTGGGGCCGGAGCGAGAAGGCGGCCGGCTCGAGGTCGTTGTGCAGGGCCGCGCCGAGCAGGGCCGGGTCACCCGAACGCAAGGCGGCCATGAGCTCGGAGCTGACCTGCGGCTCGGGCACGTCGACGCCGTCACGTGCGCGGAGGCGGTCGCACTCGGCATACACCTCCGGGGTCGACAGTCCGGTGTCGCTGATGGCGAAGACCCAGTGGAAGGTGCCGCGGGCCAGCACCGGCGCGAGCTGCTCGCCGCGGCCCGAGCCCATGGCGTTGCCGCCGGAGAGGATGAACGGCACGTCGCTGCCGAGGGTGGCCGCGAGCTCGGCGAGCTCTTCGCGGTCGAGGCCGAGGCCCCACAGCTGGTCGCACGCCACGAGGGTGGCGGCCGCGTCGGCGGACCCGCCGGCCATGCCGCCCGCGACCGGGATGTCCTTGTCGATGCGGATCGAGAGGCGCTCGTCGACGTCCCAGCGGTCGGCGACGAGACGGGCGGCGCGGACGGCGAGGTTGGCTCCGTCGGTGGGGATGCGGTCGGCATACGCTCCCGCGGCGACGACCTGCCAGTCGTTCCAGCGTGCGACGGAGACCTCGTCGTGCAGCGAGACCGCCTGGTAGACGGTCGCGAGCGCGTGGAAGCCGTCAGGGCGCCGGGGACCGACGCGCAGCTCGAGGTTGACCTTGGCCGGGACCCGCACGGTCACCGCGCCGGGCAGGGTCGGAGCGACAGTCATGCGCCCACCCTATGGGCCGACCCGTCGGCGTCAGGACGTATGGCCCCGACGGCGTGCGCGCGGCTCGGCGGGACGCACGCCCTCCGGTCGGGCCTCCGCGATGCGCGCGAAGGTCAGGATGTCGAGCTGTTCGCCGCGGGTGCGCGGGTCGACCCCGGCGGTGACGAGCGCCTGCTCGGCGGCGTCCGCGGACCCCGCCCAGGACGCGAGCGCCCCGCGCAGGGACTTGCGTCGCTGGAGGAACGCCGCGTCGATGCAGCGGAAGACGTCCTCGCGGCTCGCGGTCGTCTTCGGCGGCTTGCGCCGGCGCAGCGCGACGAGGCCCGAGTCGACGTTGGGCGCCGGCCAGAAGACGTTGCGCCCGACCCGCCCGGCCAGCTCGACATCGGCGTACCACGCGGCCTTGAGGCTCGGGACGCCGTAGATCTTGCTGCCCGGCTTGGCCGCGAGCCGCTCGGCGACCTCGAGCTGCACCATGACGAGGACGCGCTCGATCGTCGGGAAGTGCTGGAGGAAGGAGAGCACGACGGGGACCGAGATGTTGTAGGGCAGGTTGGCGACGAGCGCGGTGGGGTCGGGGCCGGGGAGCTTCGTGATCGTCAGGGCGTCGGCCGCGACGAGGCGCAGCTTGTCGGCGTTCTCCGGCTGGAGCGAGCGGACGGTCTCCTCGAGCGCCCCCGCGAGCCGCGGGTCGACCTCGACGGCCGTGACGTGCTTGACGACCGGGAGGAGCGCGAGGGTGAGCGAGCCGAGTCCGGGCCCGACCTCGACGACGACGTCGTGCGGTCCCACGCCGGCCACCCGGACGATCTTGCGCACCGTGTTGGCGTCGACGACGAAGTTCTGGCCCCACTGCTTCGTCGGCCGCACCTCGAGACGCTCGGCGAGCTCACGCACCTGTGCCGGCCCGAGGAGCGCGGCATCGTCGACGGCCGGCGCGTCCTTCTTGCTCATGCGCTCACCCTATGGGGCCGTGCTCGATGGCGTATGCCGTCGGGCGGGTGTCGCAGTCACGCTCGCTCGCGCACCCGCACACGAACGGACGAGGCCCCCGACCGTGACGGTCGGGGGCCTCTCGTGCATGGCAACGCCTGGCGTCAGGTCAGGCCTTGCACTGCCACTGCGACGTGCCGTTGTCGGCGTAGACGCGGTTGGCCACGGTGATCTGCTGCTCGCGCGAGGCGAGGTCGGCGCGGGAGGCGAAGTCGCCACCGCCGTAGGCGAGCCACGTGGAGGTGAGGAACTGCAGGCCTCCGTAGTAGCCGTTGCCGGTGTTGATGTGCCAGTTACCGGTCGACTCGCACTGGGCGATGCTGTCCCACATGGCCGCGCGGGCCAGGTTGATGCCCGCACCCGAGGTGGAGCCACCGGTGCTGCGGGTGCTGCCGGTGCTGCCGGTGCTGCCGGTGCTCGTCGTGCGCGGGGCAGCGGCCGGGCGGGCCTTGGAGCCGACGAGCAGGATGCGGTCGACGGGCGCCTTGGTCACCTTCGAGGAGATCTCCTTGGTGGAGACGACCTTGCCGTCGACGACGGTGGTGCGGACCGTGACGGTGCGCACGCCGGCGACACCGGCACGCGAGACCTTGGTCTGGTCGGCGTAGAGGTCGCTCGTCTTCTTCTTCGTCGTGCCGAAGGCGATGGACTCGTTGACCTTCTTGTCCTTGGTCTGCACGCGCTGGACGGCGATCTTGGCACCCGAGGTGAGGCGGGTCGTGACCGGCGGGTTGACCTTGTCGGCCTTGCCGACACGGACGCCGAGCTGCGTCAGCGCCTCGCCGACGGTTGCCGCGGCGATGGTCTTCTTCGTCGTCTTGCCGTCGACCACGACCGTGACGGCCTTGGGGGTGACGATGCTGACGGTCAGGCCCTGGCGACCGATGGTCTGCGAACGGGAGACCGACAGGCGGGCACCCTCACCGCGGAGGCCGAGCGCGAGGAGCGCTCCGTCGACCGTGGTCTCGGTCGTGCGCAGCTGGCGCGTCTTGCCGTCGACCGTGAGGGTCAGCAGGCGGGCGTACTTGACGGTGATCGTGTCGCCGTCGCTGATGGGGGCGTCCGCGGCAGGGACGACGACGTCGCCCGGCTTGACCGCGATCCCCTGGCTGTCGAGGACGTCGCCGACCGTGCTGCCGAAGACGTGGGCCGAGCTGGCCGTGCCGTCCACGGAGAGGTTGACGGCCTTGTCGAGCTGGGTGGCGCCGACGGCGCCACCGGTGAGGACGACGGCCGCGCCAGCGGCGGCCAGGATCTTGGCGTTGCGAGAAATCAAAACACTCCGAACGTCGAACGACCCGGGTGCAACGCGCTCTCGATCCGTCCTCCTCACGTCGTCGGAAGGAGGTCGATGCGGGGTGGCAACCGGCCAACAGTCGTCCACAGTGACCGACACACCACGGAAAGGTCAAATTTCGGTAACGGAGACCGGTGTCGGTGGACGCGACGTTCTGCAGTGCGCTAGGCGGTTTGCCCGGTTCGCTCCGCACCCCACGGACCGTAGACCCGCTCGCTGTTCTCCGAGACCGCACGACACAGCGCGGGGACGTCGATGTTGAGCACCGCGGCCATCGCCCGGACCGTCACGGGCACGAGGAACGAGGCGTTCGTGGCACCCCGGTGCGGGGCCGGAGCGAGGTAGGGCGCGTCGGTCTCGACGAGGATCCGGTCGAGCGGGATCGCGGTCAGCGCGTCACGCAGGCCGCGCGCGTTCTTGAAGGTCACGGTGCCCGCGAAGCTGAGGTAGTAGCCCCGGTCGACGCACTCGCGCGCCATCGTCAGGTCGCCGGAGAAGCAGTGCAGCACCGTGTGCTCGGGCGCCCCCTCCTCCCCGAGGATCCGGAGCACGTCTGGATGGGCGTCGCGGTCGTGGATCTGCAGGGCCTTGCCGAGCCGCTTGGCGAGGTCGATGTGCCAGCGGAAGCCGTCCTGCTGCACCGGCACGCCCTCGGGGCCGGTGCGGAAGTAGTCGAGACCGGTCTCACCGATGACGCGGACGCGGTCGTGGGCCGCGCAGCGCTCCACCTCGGCATACGCCTCCTCGAGCCGACCGCCCGCCGCGAGGCGTGGAACCTCGTTGGGGTGCAAGGCGATTCCGCCGACCAGCTCGTCATGGGCGTCGATGGCGTCCATGGTGAAGCGGATCCCGTCGAGGTCGCACCCGACCTGGACGAGACGGGTCACACCGACGGCGCGGGCGGCCTTGATCGCGTCGGCGACGTCGAACGGCTCGTCACCCTCGCGCGTGATGTCGAGGTGGACGTGGTTGTCGACGACGTCGATGGGCAGCGGGTCCGGCGCCGTCTCCGGCAGGCCCCGCTGCCCCGACGCGTGCGAGGTCATGCGGTCGGTGCCTCGTCGGCGCCGGTGGCGCTCCCGGCGCCCCGGCCGGCGCCCTTCGGCGCACTCATCTTCGGCGCGGCGAGCGGGTCGGTGTGGTGCCGCGTGCCGCCTGGCGCGCTGTCGCCGAGGCGGGCGCGCTCGTCCTCGACGACCTGCTCGGCGTCGAGCTTGACGAAGACGCCGGACGGCTTGGCGACGGGCGTCCCGACGACGACCGGACGCGACTCCCACCGGGGCGTCGCGGAGTACTCGCCGGTGATGACCGGGTAGCTCCGGGCGTCGTCGTCGAGGTCGGCGACGACCTCCAGACGAGGCATCGGCATGAACTGGCCCTCGCCGCCGAGGACGGCATGGACGCGGTTCGCCGCGTGGGGCAGGAAGGGTGAGATCAGCGTATTGATATCTGAGACGGCCTGGGCCAGCGTGTGCAGCACCGTGGAGAGGCGCTCGCGCTCGTCGTCGCCCTTGAGCTTGAACGGCTCGGTCTTCGAGACGTACGCGTTGGCCTCCCCGACGACCCGCATGACCTCGGCGAGGGCGGCCTTCTGCCGGTGCCGCTCGAGGGAGGCGCCGACGGTCGCGAACGCACCCCGCACGGTGGCCAGCAGCTCCTCGTCGACGGGCTCGACGGCATACGCCCTCGGGATCTCGCCGAAGCTCTTGGCGATCATCGCGGCCGTGCGGTTGACGAGGTTGCCCCAGCCGGCGACGAGCTCGCTGTTGTTGCGCTGGACGAACTCGGCCCAGGAGAAGTCGGCGTCCTGGTTCTCGGGGCCGGCGGCGCAGATGAAGTAGCGGATCGGGTCAGGGCCGTAGCGCGCGACGATGTCCTGGACGTAGATGACGTGCTTGCGGCTCGTCGAGAACTGCTTGCCCTCGAGGGTGAGGAACTCGGAGGCCACGACCTCGGTGGGCAGGTTGAGCACGCCGTACTCCCCCGGCTCGCCGCCCTTGTCACCCCTGCCGGCGTAGCCGAGCATTTCGGCCGGCCAGATCTGGCTGTGGAAGGTGATGTTGTCCTTGCCCTGGAAGTAGTAGGACACGGCCGACGGGTCGTTCCACCACTCGCGCCACCGCTCCGGGGCGCCGACGCGGCGGGCCCACTCGATCGACGCCGAGAGGTAGCCGATGACGGCGTCGAACCAGACGTAGAGGCGCTTGCTCGGGTTGTCCTCCCAGCCCTCGAGCGGAACGGGGATGCCCCAGTCGATGTCGCGGGTCATCGCGCGGGGGCGGACGTCCTTGAGGAGGTTCTCGGAGAACTTGATGACGTTGGGCCGCCACGTGCCGGACGCCTCACGGCCCGCGAGCCACTCGCCGAGCGCACCGGCGAGGGCCGGCAGGTCGAGGAAGAAGTGCTGCGTCTCGATGAACTCGGGCGTCTCACCGTTGATCTTGCTGCGCGGGTTGATCAGCTCGTCGGCGTCGAGCTGGTTGCCGCAGTTGTCGCACTGGTCGCCGCGGGCCTCGGGGAAGGAGCAGATCGGGCACGTGCCCTCGATGTAGCGGTCGGGCAGCGTGCGGCCCGTCGACGGGCTGATGGCGCCGCGCGTCGTCTGCTCGATCATGTAGCCGTTGGCGTGGACCTGACGGAACATCTCCTGCACGACGGCGTAGTGGTTGCGCGTCGTCGTGCGGGTGAAGAGGTCGTAGGACAGGCCGAGGTCAGCGAGGTCCTGGGCGATGACGGCGTTGTACTTGTCGACGAGCTCCTGCGGCGTCAGCCCCTCCTCCTCGGCGAGGACGAGGATCGGCGTGCCGTGCTCGTCGGTGCCGGAGACCATGAGGACGTCGTGCCCGGCCATCCGCATGTACCTGCTGAAGACGTCGGAGGGCACGCCGAAACCGGCCACGTGGCCGATGTGGCGCGGGCCGTTGGTGTACGGCCAGGCGACGGCAGACAGGACATGGCTCATGGCGAGCAATCCTAGGCGGGCCCGTGGCGGCGCCGCGCGGGAGTATGCCGTGGGCCCCGTCGCCCACTCGGGCGCGGTCGCGCTGTCGGCTTCCTTCTAGCGCGAGACGCCCTCGTGCGGGTACGACAGAGGCATGACTGGACACATCGCACAGGCAGAGGTCATCGTCGACGCACCGCCGCGTGCCGTCTGGGGCGCCCTGACGGAGCCGGACCGGGTGAGGTCGTGGATGGCCGGCACCACCCTCACCACCGACTGGCAGGTCGGCAGTCCGATCACCTGGCAGGGCGAGATGGAGGGCAAGCCCTACGAGGACAAGGGCGAGGTGCTCGAGGTCGAGGAGGGCCACCGTCTCTCGATGACGCACTACAGCCCGCTCATGGGCCAGGAGGACCGGCCCGAGAACTACCACACCGTCACCTACACGCTGACCCCGACGAGGGACGGCCGCACCACGCTGGCGCTCGAGCAGGACGGCAACGACTCGCAGGAGCAGGCCGACCAGTTCTCGCAGAGCTGGCAGGGCATGCTCGAGTCGCTGAAGTCGACCGCCGAGTCGGGCTGAGGGCTCCGCGTCTTTCACGAGCGGCCCTGACCCACAACGGAATCGGCGCCGACCCGGAGGGGGTCGGCGCCGATGGCGTGCGGGGCCGCAGCGTCGCGGGCTCAGCCGAGGCGGGCCTCGAGCGAGATCGGCACGGCCTTGAGCGCCTGACTCACCGGGCAGTTGGCCTTGGCGTCCTCGGCGGCGGTCTGGAAGTCCTCGGCCGAGATGCCGGGCACGTCACCGACGACGCTGATCACGATCTCGGTGATGCCCGTGCCGGGGACGAACGTGACGTTGGCGGTCGTGTCGAGCGTCGTCGGGGGCGTGCCGGCCTGCGCGAGACCGTTCGACAGCGCCATCGAGTAGCACGAGGAGTGCGCGGCGGCGATGAGCTCCTCGGGGCTCGTCCTGCCGTTCGACGACTCCGCCCGCGAGGGCCAGTTGACGTCGTAGGTGCCGATGCCCGAGCTCTCGAGGCTGACCTGTCCGGAGCCCTCGAAGAGCGAGCCCTCCCAGTGCGTGCTGGCGGTGCGAGTGGTGCCCATGCCTTGCTCCTTCGCTGTGCAGTCGACTCGGCCGGACGGTCGCCGGCCTCCGAAGAGGGAACGAGAGCAGCCTTGCCCGCTGTTCCCCGGGAGGCAAGGGGTTCGCCTGTCGAGACGGCCCGCCGGGCGGTCAGCGAGCGGCGAGCGACGCGTCGTAGAGCGCCTTCTTGGACAGCCCCGTGCGCGCCGCGACGTCGGCGGCGACGTCCTTGAGCCGCTCCCCCGCGTCCACCCGCGTGCGGATGCCGGCCACGGCCTCCTCGAGGGACGGCACCACCCGCTCGGCACCGGCCACGACGACGGTGATCTCGCCCTTGACGCCGCCCTCGGCCCACGCGACGAGCTCGTCGAGCGTGCCGCGTCGGACCTCCTCGTAGGTCTTCGTCAGCTCGCGACACACGGCGGCCCGGCGGTCCGGGCCGAAGGCGTCGCGCATCGCGGCGAGCGTCTCCGGGAGCCGGTGCGGCGCCTCGAAGAAGACGATGGTGCGCCGCTCGTCGGCCACCTCGGCGAGGACCTTGGCCTTCTCGCCCGGCTTGCGCGGGAGGAAGCCGTCGAAGCAGAAGCGGTCGACCGGGAGGCCCGAGACCGCCAGCGCCATGAGGACCGCGCTCGGTCCGGGGACGCACGTGACGCGTACGCCAGCGTCGACCGCAGCGGCGACGAGGCGGTAGCCGGGGTCGGAGACGGACGGCATACCGGCGTCGGTGACCACGACGACGCGCTCCCCCGCGACGAGCCGGGCGACGAGGTCGGGCGTCCGGGCGGCCTCGTTGTGCTCGTGGTAGCTGACGACCGACCCGGTCGGGGTCACGGCGAGGTCGGTGAGCAGGCGGCGCAGACGACGGGTGTCCTCGGCCGCGACGACGTCGGCGGTGGCGAGCTCCTGCCCCAGTCGGGGGGCCGCGTCCCGTGGGTCGCCGATCGGAGTGGCCGCGAGGACGAGGGTGCCGGTGGTCATGCCGTCATCCTCGCAGGGCACCGACGTGCCGTTGTCGCGACCGCGCGTCACGACAACCGGCCAGGTGGCGGCTCGTCGAGGTCACGAGCCGCCGACGACCCCGACGCCCGTCCACGTGGTGGACTTCGGTGTCCACGAGATGGTCCCCATCGTGGACTCGAAACGCCGACGGAACCTCGACGCGGTACGACAGACCCATGACGAGCCAGGGCCCCGCCACGACCGAGCAGCTCCTCGAGGCCGACCGACGCGAGCCGAACGCCGCGACGTTCGCCTCAGGCGTCTCGTCGGCGCAGCAGCACGCCGCCCTCCGCGCGTCCGTGCGCCAGCTGGGCGCGCTGCTCGGCGAGGCGCTCGAACGCCACGAGGGCGCCGACCTGCTCGCCCTCGTCGAGAAGGTGCGCGGGCTGGCCCGCGAGCCCGAGGACGACGAGCTGCGGGCGCTCCTCGAGGGCGTCGACGCCTCGACTGCCGTCGTGCTGGCCCGGGCCTTCACGGCCTACTTCCAGCTCGTCAACGTCACCGAGCAGCTGCACCGCTGGCAGGAGCTGAGCGCGGTCGAGCAGACCCCGCTGACAGCGACGGTCGGGCGCATCGGGGCCGCGCTCGAGGCCGGGACCCTCGAGCGCGCCGAGCTCGAGTCGATCCTCGCCCGCCTGGAGTACCGCCCCGTGTTCACCGCGCACCCCACCGAGGCGACGCGACGCACCGTCCTCAACCTGCTCCGGCGGATCGCCGTGACCGTCGACGAGCTCGAGGACCCGCGCCGTCCCGTCTCCGACGGACCGCGTGCCGAGCGTCGGCTGGCCGAGCTCGTCGACATGATGTGGCAGACCGACGAGCTGCGCATCGTCCGACCCGAGCCGACGGACGAGGCCCGCACGGCCATGCACACGCTCCGCTTCCTCGCCGACCAGGTGGTGCCCGACCTGCTCGCCGAGCTCGACCGGACGCTCGCCGGCATCGGCGTCGAGCTGCCACCGTCGGCCCGGCCGCTGCGCTTCGGCGCCTGGGCCGGCGGCGACCGCGACGGCAACCCCAACGTCACGCCCGAGGTGACCCTCGCGGTCATCGGCATGCAGCACGACGCCGGCCTCGCCGAGCTCGTCGAGAAGCTCGACCACATGCTCCACGAGCTGTCGTCGTCGACCCGCTTCGTCGAGGTCAGCGACGCACTGCGCGAGAGCCTCGAGCGCGACGCGGAGGCCCTGCCGGTGACGTATGCCGCCGTGCGCCGGCTCAACGCGGAGGAGCCCTATCGCCTCAAGCTCAGCTTCGTGCGCGTCCGGCTGCTGCGCACGCGCGACCGCCTCACCCACGGGAGCGCGCACGAGCCCGGTCGCGACTACGCAGGCTTCGACGAGCTGCTCGACGACCTCGTCCTCATGCGCGACTCGATGCTCGCGGCCGGTGACACGCTGACGGCGGACGGTGCGATCCTGCGCCTCATCCGCGCGGCCGTCGCCACCGGCACCGGCCTCGCGACGCTCGACGTGCGCGAGCACAGCGCGAAGCACCACGCCGCCCTCGCCGACCTCTACGACCGCATCGGCGGCCTCGACACCCCCTACGGCGAGCTCGACCACGCCGCACGCATCACGGTGCTGTCCCGCGAGATGGCCTCGCGCCGTCCGCTCACCGGTGTCGGCGTCCACGACGTCGGCGACGCCGCGCAGGCGTCCCTGTCACTCATGGCCGCGATCGGGAGGGCGCTCGACACCTACGGCCCCGAGGCGATCGAGACCTACATCGTGTCGATGACCCACGACGTCGACGACCTCTTCGCCGTCGTCGTGCTGGCCCGTGAGGCGGGCCTCGTCGACACGGGCACCGACTCGACTCCGGCCAGCGCGCGCATCGGCTTCGCGCCGCTCTTCGAGACCGTCGCCGAGCTCGAGGCCGCCGGACCGCTCCTCGACGCGCTGCTGTCCGACCCGTCGTACCGCCGTGTCGTCGCGGCCCGCGGCGACGTGCAGGAGATCATGCTCGGCTACTCCGACTCGTCGAAGGACGCCGGGATCGCCGCCTCGCAGTGGCAGATCCACCGGGCCCAGCGCGCCCTGCGCGACGTCGCCCGCCAGCACGGCGTCGTCCTGAGGCTCTTCCACGGCCGAGGCGGTTCGGTCGGACGTGGCGGCGGCCCGACCGGCGAGGCGATCCTCTCCCAGCCCTACGGCAGCCTCGACGGCCCGATCAAGATCACCGAGCAGGGCGAGGTCATCAGCGACAAGTACACCCTGCCCGGACTCGCGCGCTTCAACCTCGAGGTCGCTCTCGCCGCCGTGCTCGAGGCCTCGGTCCTGCACCGGCGGTCGCTGCTGCCGCAGGACGTCCTCGACGGCTGGAACGGCACGATGGACCTCGTCGCGGGTCGTGGCCAGGACGCCTACCGCTCCCTCGTGCGCGACCCCGGGCTCGTGCCCTTCTTCGTGTCGGCGACGCCGGTCGACGAGCTGGGCAAGATGAACATCGGCTCGCGGCCCTCCAAGCGACCCGGCGGCGAGGGCGGACTCGAGGACCTCCGCGCCATCCCGTGGGTCTTCGGCTGGACCCAGTCGCGGATCATCCTGCCGGGCTGGTTCGGCGTCGGCTCCGGTCTCGCCGCGGCTCGCGAGGACGGGCGCGAGAAGACGCTGCGCGAGATGTACGGCTCGTGGGCCTTCTTCCGCACGTTCCTGTCCAACGTCCAGATGACGCTCGCGAAGTCGGACCTCGACATCGCCGCCGGCTACGTGCGGGCCCTCGTGCCCGACGACGTCGCCGGGGTCTTCGACACGATCCGCGAGGAGCACGCGCGGACGGTCGAGGAGGTGCTGCGGGTCACCGGACAGAAGGAGCTGCTCGAGGCGGCCCCCGTCCTGCGGCGCACGCTCGACCTGCGCGACAGCTACCTCGCCCCGCTCCACGCGCTGCAGACCTCGCTCCTCGCACGGTCGCGCGCGGTGCCCGACGACGTCGAGCCGGATGCGGACGTGCAGCGCGCACTGCTCCTGACGATCAACGGCATCGCCGCAGGCCTGCGCAACACCGGCTGAACCCCAACCACACGCAGTCGAGTGAGCGCCCGACCACACTCGAGTGAGCGCCTCACCCCAAACTCCGCGTTCGTGTGGGACGGGGCGCTCACTCGTGTGGGACGGGGCGCTCACTCGACTGCGTGTGGTCGCGTATGCCGCCGGCCCCGACGAGCGCACCGGCCCGGTCAGCCGGTGGCCGGGTCTCCCGCGGCGCGGAGCATCCGGGACGCCTGCTCGCGCATGACCTCGCGCAGCTCCGGCGGGTCGAGCACGGTCATCTCCCACGGCAGGGCCCCCAGGTGCATCGCCATCGCGCCGAGGTGGTTGCCGCCGGCCTCGAAGATGCAGCGGTCGGGGCCGTCTGCCGTGACGGTGCCGACCGATGGCGGGACCTGCTGGTCCACCGACGACTTCGGCGCCTCGATGCGCACCCGGGCGACGTGGTCGTACGCGTCGCGGCTGATCGCCCGCTGCACGTGCTCGGCGGCGTCGGGCGCGTCGTCGCGTGGGCGGAAGCGCCAGCCGCGGGCCTCGACATCGGCCATCCGGTCGAGCCGGAAGGTGCGCCAGTCCTCGCGGTCGAGGTCGTAGGCGAGCAGGTACCAGCGGCGTCCGGTGGCGACGAGGCGGTAGGGCTCGACGCGGCGTTCCCCCGAACCGCGCGGGCCGGCATACGCGAAGGTGACCCGCTCCGTCTCGCGGCAGGCCCGCGCGAGCAGCAGGAGGGTCGCCGCATCGACCGGCGCGGCTCCACCGTCGAGCGTCACGGTGGCCTCGTGGATGGCCTCGACCTGCGCTCGGAGCCGTCCCGGCAGCACCTGGTCGAGCTTGGCGAGCGTGCGCACCGCCGCCTCCCCCAGCCCTTCGACCGTGCCACCGGCCGCGAGCCGGAGGCAGACGGCGACGGCGACGGCCTCGGTGTCGTCGAGCAGGAGCGGTGGCAGGCGTCGCCCGGCGCCGAGCTGGTAGCCGCCACCGGCTCCGTGGGCGGCGTTGACGGGGTAGCCGAGGTCGCGCAGCCGCTCGACGTCTCGGCGCACGCTCCGCGTCGTGACGCCCAGCCGGTCGGCGAGCTCGGTGCCGCTCCAGACAGGCCGGCTCTGGAGCAGGTCGAGCAGGCGCAGCACGCGGGCCGTCGTGCCGGAGCCGCTGTCGGACGTCGTGGACATGGCTCGAGCATGCCAGCCTCTGCGGACAGAAACTGTCCTATAGGGCTGGGAGGGTCGAGCCATGACCACGTCACAGACCTCCATCGACTGGACCTCGGCCCTCGTCGACCAAGCCGCCCGGCACTGGACCAACCAGCTGCGCCCCCGTCTCGAGGGACTGACCGACGAGGAGTACCTCTGGGAGCCGACTCCCGGCGCGTGGAACGTCCACCCGCGCGGACAGGGCACGACCGAGATCCAGGGCGGCAGCGGTGCGCTCACCATCGACTTCGCCCACCCCGAGCCCGTCCCCGCACCCGTCACGACGATCGCCTGGCGGCTCGCGCACATCATCGTCGGCGTCCTCGGCGCCCGGGTGCACAGCCACTTCGGCGGCCCCGAGGTCGACTACCTCACCTTCGACTACGCCGGCACCGCCGACGAGGCCCTGGCCCAGGTCGACGCAGCCTTCGCCGCCTGGACCGCAGGCGCCCGGGGCTGGGACGAGGCCGCGCTCGCCGAGCCCTGCGGACCGAGCGAGGGCCCCTGGGCCGAGCACCCGCGCGTCGAGCTCGTCCTCCACATCAACCGTGAGCTCATCCACCACGGCGCAGAGATCGCGCTGCTCCGTGACCTCTACGCCCACCGCGACGACTGAGAGAAGGACCAGACATGGCAGCCCACGTCCCACCCGTCGCCGACGAGCGCGAGAGTCTCATCGCCTACCTCGACCAGCAGCGCGACGCCTTCGCCACCGTCGCCTTCGGCCTCACCGAGGAGCAGATCCGACTCGCACCCACCGCCGGAACCCTCAGCATCGGCGGCCTCGTCAAGCACGTCACCACGTGCGAGCGCGGCTGGACCGAGCGGATGGCTGCGGCGCCCGAGGCGCCGGCCCCGCAGGACCGGTCCCCCGAGGAGCAGGCCGCCGCCTGGGGCGACGACTTCCGCGTCACCGACGGTGACTCACTCGAGTCGCTCCTGGCCGCGCTCGCCGCCCAGGGCGACACGACCCGCGAGGTGCTCCGCCGTGCCGACCTCGGAGCCGCCGTGCCGGTGCCGCGCGACGCCCCGTGGTTCCCCCAGGACGTCGACGCGTGGTCGGTGCGCTGGGTCGCGATGCACCTCGTCGAGGAGCTCGCCCGGCACGCCGGGCACGCCGACATCGTCCGCGAGTCGATCGACGGCGCGACGATGTACGCGCTCGTGGCCGCCCGGGAGGGCTGGCCCGAGACGCCGTGGCTCACACCGTGGCGACCGGCCGCGCGGAGCAGCACCTGACGCGAGTTCCGTTGCAGCACAACGCTTGCAGCACAAAGGCGAAGGGCCCTTGGGAGTATGAGTCTCAAGGGCCCTTCTGGTTGATCGGTCGATGATGACGCTCCCGATCGACTCCTCGTCGTCTCCGGTCCCGGCCGCCTCGTCACCCGGCTGCCGCAGTGGGTTGCCCCACCATGTGGACCCTCGTCTCCGAGTTGCCCCGCTCTCCCCGAGGGGAGGGCGTGAGAGATTTCTATCCCGCACCGACGGGGTCCGCAAGGGCTTTCGTGAAACATTTCAGCGGTCCACAGGCGGGCGGCGTGTCGTCCACAGGAAGGGTCCGTTTCTCCACCGGTCGTACGCGTCGGTGCACAGCTTGTGCACCACCCCTGTGGACGGCGGGGGCTCAGTCGCCGGCCCCGCCCGACTCGTCGAGAACGGCCCGCAGGAGGGCCACCCCGGCCGCCGCATCCCGGGCCCGCTCGCGGTCCCCGGCGGCGGCATACGCGGCCTCCGCCTCGACGAGCGAGCGCACCTCGGCGGCCACGAGCGAGCGCTCGGTGGCGTCGTCGAGCCGACGACGCTCGGCCTCCGTCACCCCGAGCCCGACGGCCGCCCCGGCCACGTCGGCCGACGTCGCGACGGTGCGGCCGTCGTCGACGGGCACGGCCTCGGCGTTCTCGATCGCGGCCACGGCGGTGCGCAGCACGCTGGCGGCTGCCCGGTCGCGCTCGCGCATGGCCGTCGTCAGACGGGAGCGCAGGACGGTGCGGAGTGCCGATGACATGCCGAGACGGTATGCCGCTGCCTACCTTGTGCGCCAAGGAGTTTCGCCCCGACTGAGCTCAGCCCGGCGGACGAAGCCGCTCTCGGAAGAAGTCGCGGACGGCCGCCACCGCCTCCGGGTGCTTGTGGTCGGTGAGCGTCGCGTGGTCGTGGCCGTCGAGCTCGACCGCGATGAAGCCGTCGCCGAGCTCACGACGAAGCGTCTCGAACCGCGTCCCCGTGGCCCAGTCACCGCGGTAGCGGACACCGAGCACCGGACACCCCTGCGCGACGCGGCGTCGCACCACCTCGAGGTCCGCAGCCGCCAGGTTGATGTCTGCGGCCCGCCGCCGTCCGAGCGGCAGCGGTGTCGCCGGCTGGGCGACGACGGGGGCCACCACGACGGGGTCGACCATCATCGCGAGCGCGAAACCACCGGTCACGCACATGCCGATCGCCCCCACTCCCGGGCCGCCCACGCGGAGGTGCAGGTCCCGCGCGAGGGCACGCAGCCACCCGGCAAGCGGTGCCGTGCGACCCGTCGCGAACATCGTGAACTCGCGGGTGACGCAGAGCCGCGGCACGACTCGCAGGGCCTCCCACGTGTGCGGTGGCGCGTGCGACGAGCCGAACAGGTGCGGCATCGTCACGGTGAAGCCGTCCTCGACGAGCTCGTCACCCAGCTCGATGACCTCCGGGGTCAGGCCCGGGCTCTCGTGCACGACGACGATCCCGGGCCCCTCACCACGTTCGTAGACGGGGTAGGCGAAGCCGTCCGCGGTGAACTCCCCGCCTGCCCAGCCCGCCAGCAACGACATGCAAGGACCCTACGGCGGTCGGCGCTCCCGTGGGCAGAGTCCACCGCGCGACTACAGTGACGCCATGTCGAGCGACGCCGGTGCGGCACCGACCGAGGTCCCCGCCCACGGCGGCAGCGCCCTCCCGCGGTTCCTGTCCCGGCCGTCGCCACGGGACCCGGCCCCCGTCACCGACCCGGCCGAGCGGCGCGGTCTCCGCTGGGAGACGGTCCTCGTGCTCGGGGTCAGCCTCGGGTCGTCGGCCGTCTACGCCGTCCTCAGCATCATCGAGAAGCTGACCCGTCCGGTCCCGCTGTCGCAGCAGACGACGGCGATGAACCAGTCGGCCACGCCGGGACGTCCGTGGCTCGACCTCGCCTACCAGCTCGCCGGCATCGTCCTGCCCCTCGTCGCCGTCGCCCTGGCGCTCTACCTGCTCAACCACGTCCGGAGGCCGGCTGTCGACGTGCGCGCCGGCCACTTCGTCGGCCTCGACCGCCGCGAGCCCGGCCGTGACCTCCTCCGCGGGCTCGGGCTCGCCGCCGTCATCGGCATCCCGGGACTCGGCTTCTACTTCCTCGCCAAGGCGATCGGCATCAACACCCAGGTCTCGGCCGCCAACCTCGAGGCGGTGTGGTGGTCGGCTCCCGTGCTCGTCCTCGCGGCCGTCGAGAACGCCCTCCTCGAGGAGGTCATCATGGTCGGCTACCTCTTCACGCGGTGGCGCCAGACCGGATGGTCGTGGCCGCTCGTCATCGGGCTCTCAGCGCTGATCCGTGGCAGCTACCACCTCTACCAGGGCTTCGGCGGCTTCGCCGGCAACATCGTCATGGGGCTCGTCCTCGGCCTCGTCTTCGTGCGCACCCGGCGCGTCATGCCGCTCGTCGTGTGCCATGCCGTGCTCGACACCGTGGCCTTCGTCGGCTACTCCGTGCTGCGGTCGCGCGGGGTCTCGATCTGACCGCCCCCGCCGGGCGCCGTCGGAGCGCTGCGCGGCCCACCCAGCCTCACTGCATACGATGTCGCCCATGAACTCGGCCAGACAGGTGCGCGCTCGCCTGCTCGGGGACCCGGCCGACGACTACCGGCTGACCCGCCGCACCGCCGGACGCATCGCGTGGCTCGGCTGGGCCGGGCCGCTCTTCTTCATGCTCGTCGGTGGCTTCATGCGCTTCTGGCACATCGGAGCCCCGCACCAGCTGATCTTCGACGAGACGTACTACGTCAAGCAGGGCTGGTCGATGGTCCTGTACTGGTTCGAGATGAAGAACGACGACGTGCTGCAGCAGGCCAAACAGGTCGACCAGCACTTCACCGCCAACGACCCGATGGTCTACGGCACCGAGGGCGACTTCGTCGTCCACCCACCCGTCGGCAAGTGGCTCATCGGCTGGGGCGAGGCGCCGTTCGGCATCCTCAACTCCTTCGGCTGGCGCTTCGCGGTCGCGCTCGCCGGCACGATCTCGATCTTCATGCTCGGTCGCATCGCCCGTCGGCTCTTCCGCTCCGACCTGCTCGGCACCGTCGCGGCCGCGCTCCTCGCCTTCGAGGGCCACCACTTCGTCCACTCGCGCACCGGCCTGCTCGACATCTTCGTCATGTTCTTCGGGCTCGCAGCCTTCGGCGCGCTGCTCATCGACCGCGACCGGGCCCGCGAGGTGCTCGCCCGAAAGGTCGGTGACCGCGCCCGCACCGCGACGTCGTGGCTGGGGCCGTGGCTCGGCTGGCGGCCCTGGCGCTGGGTTGCCGGCATCATGCTGGGCCTCTCGGCCGGCGTGAAGTGGTCCGGGCTCTACTTCCTCGTCTTCTTCGGGGTGCTCACGGTCCTCTGGGACGTCGGCGCGCGTCGCGCCGCCGGAGTCCGTGGCTGGGGCGCCGGCGGCGTCGCCAAGGACGGGCCGTATGCGTTCGTGCAGCTCGTCGTCACCGCCGTCGTCACCTACGTGGCGAGCTGGACCGGCTGGATCCTCACCAAGGGCGGCTCCTTCCGCACGTGGGCGCAGAACAACCCCGACACCGACTACGGCTGGCTGCCCGACTGGTGGCGCTCGCTGTGGGCGTACCACCAGCAGATGTACGCGTCGACGCAGGCGATCACCTCCTCGCACCCGTACCAGACCAACCCGTGGTCCTGGCTCATCCAGGGACGGCCGACGTCGTTCTTCTACGAGGGCCCGAAGAAGGGCGCCGACGGGTGCCTCGTCGACCAGTGCAGCAAGGCGATCACCTCGATCGGCACCGTCTCCATCTGGTGGGGCGCGACGCTCGCGATCTTCGTGCTGCTCTTCATGTGGGCGCTGCACCGCGACTGGCGCGCCGGCGCGATCCTCTGCGCCCTGTTCGCCGGCTACCTGCCGTGGTTCTTCCTCGGGGACCGGACGATCTACTCCTTCTACGAGGTCGCGTTCGTCCCCTACGCCGTGCTCGCTTGCGTCTACGTCCTCGGGCTCGTCGTCGGCGGCCGCGACGCCTCCCTGACGCGCCGCCGCATCGGCTACGGGCTCATGGGTGCGTTCGTGCTCGTCACCATCGGCCTCTTCGCGTTCTTCCACCCGATCTACGTCGCCGACGTCATCCCGCTGTCGGAGTGGCAGGCTCGGATGTGGTTCCCCAGCTGGGTCTGAACCCGGGCGGGCCGGCCGTCGCCAAGGTGGGACGTCTGCCGGAGACGCCGGTCCTCGGCCGCAACCGGTCAGTGCACGACCCGGACGATCGGGGCAGAACGGTCTACCCTGAACGGTGCACCACCGTTCATCTGACCCATCCCTCGGACCCACCGTCTGCTAGAGGTACGGCCGGCGCCCACGCCCGTTCGGGAGCAGGTGAGGAGACCCCTCATCTGCGGACGAGAGCGCGGAAGACCGCTCCCCAGAAGCGCGCTGTCCCTTCTCAAAGGAGTCCTGATGACGTTCTTTCCCCTAGGCCGAGCTCACGCGCCAGTCGCGGCGGCGGTCGGCGCCCTCGCCCTCCTCGCTGCGTCGGGGCCGACCACGGCCTCACATCCCGACGTCGCGGACGCGGGTGCGGTCTCCGAGGTGCACCCGGTCGCAGCCCGATCACACACGGCCACGGCCACGCCGGTCGAGCACCTCGTGGTCATCTACCAGGAGAACGTCTCCTTCGACCACTACTTCGCCACCTACCCGCAGGCCGCGAACACCGCCGGTGAACCCTCGTTCCGACCGGCACCCGGCACGCCGAGCGTCAACGGGCTGGGCGTCTCCCTGCAGTCGCCCAACAACCCCAACTCCGTCCAGCCGTTCCGTCTGGCCCGATCCCAGGCACAGACCTGCGACCAGGACCACAACTACAAGGACGAGCAGCTGGCCTTCGACCACGGGCTGATGGACAAATTCGTCGAGACCGTCGGCCGAGGTGCCGGCGTCTGCGCCGACTACGGCCACGGCAAGGGTCTGGTCATGGGCTACTACGACGGCAACACCGTCACGGCGCTCTGGAACTACGCGCAGCACTTCGCGATGAGCGACAACGCCTTCAGCAGCACCTTCGGGCCCTCCACGCCTGGAGCCATCAACCTCGTCTCGGGGCAGACGCACGGGTTCAGCCCGGACGGCGGGGCGGTGCCGGCCGCCAGTGGCACCATGATCGGCGACCCCCAGCCGACGGGCGACATCTGCGACACCCGCGACACCAGCTCGTCGGTGGACCCCCGCAATCGAAACATCGGCGACCTGCTCAACGCCCAAGGAGTCAGCTGGGGCTGGTTCCAGGGAGGCTTCGCCGACTGCGCGGCCTCGCACACCGACGCCGGCGGGGTCGTGAGCAAGGACTACATCCCGCACCACGAACCGTTCCAGTACTACGCCAGCACGGCGAACCCCGACCACACGCGTCCGACGTCGATGGCCGAGATCGGACACGCCGGACCCGCCAACCACCAGTACGACCTGACCGACTTCTGGTCCGCCGTGCGAGCGCACAGCCTGCCGTCGGTCAGCTTCCTCAAGGCGGCCGCCTACCAGGATGGGCACGCCGGATACTCCACGCCGCTCGACGAGCAGCGCTTCCTCGTCGAGACGCTCAACCAGCTCCAGAAGTCGCCCCAGTGGGAGCACACCGCCGTGGTCATCGCCTACGACGACAGCGACGGCTGGTACGACCACCAGATGTCGCCGATCGTCAACCAGTCCCGGGAGGCCAATGATGCGCTGACCGGGCCGGGCGCCTGTGGCACCAACCCCGCCCGGATCGCCGGCGGCTACCTGGACCGGTGTGGCTACGGTCCACGGCAGCCGCTGCTCGTCATCTCGCCGTTCGCCAAACGCAACTTCGTCGACCACTCGGTCACCGACCAGACCTCGATCCTCAGGTTCATCGAGGACAACTGGAACACCGGGCGGGTGGGCAACTACTCCTTCGACGAGAAGGCCGGATCCCTGACCAACCTCTTCACCTTCCGTACCCCCGGAGACGACGGCCACGGCGCCCGCGCCCCGCGCCTCACACTCGACCCGGAGACCGGTCAGCCCAAGGCCCTGTGACGAGCCCGTTCCGTTGGTGAAGCCGAAGGGAGCCGTCGCTCCGTCTCCTCCCGAATCCCATCCGGAAATGGCAGAGGGCCGGACGAAAAGCATGTCCGGCCCTCTGCCATCTGTGGAGCTGAGGGGATTCGAACCCCTGACCTTCTCATTGCGAACGAGACGCGCTACCAACTGCGCCACAGCCCCTTGGTGCGAAGGAACGATAACACCACGCCGACCGGCATACCCAATCGACCCGCGCCCGCAGATCGTGGTGGATCGTCGGCACCCAGCGCCGGCAAAGCACCGCGACTAGGTGTACTGACCCGACAGGTTGGTTAAGCGGGTGATGGGTGGCTTGTTCCCGCAGGCGGTGTGGGGTCGGTGGTGGTTGTACTCGTGGAGCCATGCTGGCAGAGCGGCTCGTCGTTCGTCTTCGGAGGCGTAGCAGCGGGCGTAGCCCCAGCCGTCGGCCAGGGTGCGGTGGAAGCGCTCGATCTTGCCGTTGGTCTGGGGCCGGTAGGGCCGGGTCCGGGTGTGCCTGATTGACAGCTCGAGGCAGGTGTCGCGCCAGAGGTGGGATCGGTACGCCGGGCCGTTGTCGGACAGGACTCTTTCGATGGGGATTCCACGGGTGGCGAACCAGGCCACGGCGCGGCGCAGGACCGCGGTCGCGGTGGCGGCGGTCTCGTCGTCGTGGACCTCGGCGTACGCGACGCGGGAGTGGTCATCGATGACGGTGTGCACGAACGCGTGGCCCATCTTCGGCTGGTAGCGCACGTTCTTGGGCTTGTCCGGTGTCGATGCCCGGTTGTGCCGTCCTTGGACGCGTCCGACGTAGCGCCACCCGCCGCCGTCGGGGATGTTGCCCAGCTTCTTGACGTCCACGTGCAGCATCGCGCCCGGGTGTTCGTGCTCGTACCGGCGCACGGGCTCACCGGTGGCGCGGTCGACATGCGACAGCCGGTTCAGCCGGCAGCGGATCAGGACGCGGTGCGCGGTCGAGGGGGCCACGCCGGTCAGKGCKGCGAGCTGGACCGGGCCCARGCGYTTACGCAGCCGCAAYGMCACGATCCGYTTGGTCGTSGMCGRGWKGGTCTTGGCCGGCATCGACCGRGGYCGGCTGGACCGGTCSGTCATCGYCTCMCCGGCGGCGTACCGMTCGGCCCAGCGTTTGACSGTSGGCCASGAGCACTGGAACCGGGCSGCRACYTCMGCGATCGGCACTTGGTGGTCGACCACCAGCCGGGCCACTCGTAGCCGAGCGCGGGGCGTCAGGGCAGCGTTAGCGTGGGACACGAGGGCCTCCTGTTTGGCGAAGTGAACCTTGAGCAGTTCCACTCCACCGCGGGAGGCCCTCCCATGTCAGCACCTCAGCGCGACGGATCGCACTTCCTTAACCAACGTGTCGGGTCAGTACAACTAGGACGTCGAGGACGCCTTCGGCGTCGCCGCCGACGGCGTCGGCGCCGTGGACGTCTCAGTCCCAGAAGGGCTGGGCGAAGGCGTCGGCTTGCCGGCCTCGGCGATGGCCTTCTCGAGCGCGGCGACCGTCGCGGCATCGACCGTCCCGGTGGCAGGGACGTCGAGCTCGGCCTGGAACTTCTGGAGCGCCTCCGTCAGGGCAGGTGTCCACCGTCCGTCGACGGGACCGTCCCAGAAGCCGGCGAGCTTGAGGGTCTGTTGCACGGCGGCCGTCGACGCGAGCTCCTCCTGCGCGGCAGCGCCTCCCTTCGTCTGCAGGTCGGACTGGAGGGCCTCCTGCGTCGCCTTGTCGACCGTGCCGGTGACCGGCAGTCCGTGGGCCTTCTGCAGCGCCTGCACGGCGTCGACCGTCGACGGCCCGTACACGCCGTCGACCTTGCCGGTGAAGTACCCGGCCTCGCTGAGGGACTTCTGCAGCGTGGCCGTGTAGTCGTGCACCGCCGTCTGGGCGGACTTCTGCGCCTCGTCGGTCAGACAGCCTGCGTCGGCGAACAGGGCCAGCCACGACATCTCGAGCGCCACTGCCGCGGCGTTGAACTGCTGGGAGGCCTGGCGCAGGGGCGTCTGAGCACCGATGCCCTCCTGAGCTGCCGTGAACTCCGTCTCGGCCTGCGTGACCCGGTTCACCGTCGCCGGCGGCACGGTCGGTGTCGGGCTCTGGCTCGCCGCCGGGGTCGTGGCGCTCGACGATGACCCAGCCGTGGTGTTCCCCGCGGCCGCGGCTGCCTGGGCGGCCGCCAGCTCCTGCTCTGCCGTCACCACCGCCGCCCGGGCGTCGACCGCGGCCGTGGCGGCTGCGGTGGCGTCCGCACGCGGCTGCTCGAGGTCGGCACCCGCCGTCTGCACGTCCCCCACCGTCGGGGCCGTCGCCGTCAGCACGTCCCCGTAGCGGTCGACCGCCGTGACGTAGTCGGCCGCCGTGGTGCAGAAGTGCGCCGCTGCCGCCGCGGCGTCCGTCCGTGCCTTGGCCAGCGCCTGCTCCTTGACGGACACCCGCGCATCGGGCAGTGCCGTCCCGGTGCTGCAGGCCGCAAGGGCCAGCACGATCGCCACCGCGCAGCCCCCGACGCGGACCCGACTCCGGCGACGCGCGCCGGATGGACGCCCTCCGACCTCAGTGCGGTCAGAGGTGTCGGACGGGCCGGTCAGGGGCAGCACGGCAGCTCACCCACGTCAGACCAGCGCCTTGGCCTTGAGAGCGTCGAACTCGTCCTGGGTGATGGTCCCGGAGTCGAGCAGCCCCTTCGCGCTGGCGATCTGGGCCGCCGGGCTCTCCGCCGCCTGCGAGCCGGCCGCCTGACGGATGTACTCGTCCTGCTGGGCCTTCATCTGGGCCATCTCCGTCATCTGACGCTCGGTCATGCTGCGCCCACGGGCGATGAGGTAGATCAGGGCGCCCAACCAGGGCACGAGGATGAGCAGAACGGCCCAGCCCGCCTTGCCCCATCCGCTGAGCTCGCGGTCACGGAACAGGTCGAAGATGCAGCGGAACCACACGGTGATCGCGGCGATCCAGATGAAGAACCAGAAGCTCCACAGCAGAACGTCCCAGAAGTTGTTCGTGATGTTGTCCATGTCAGTCCCCTCGGTGCGGTGTGGCGATGATCAGGGCGCTGACGTGCGCCGTTGACCTCAGCCTGCCCACGGAACCGGCGAGGTGCCTCAACCGCTGAGGGTGAACCGTTCCGACGAAAACCGCCTGGAGCTGCCGGCCTTCCCAAGCGTGCCCGGCCTCACGTTCCCCCCGACGTGCTGTCCGGGGCTGCCATCTCACGTGCTCTTTCATACTTTGGGGGTGATGTTCACCTCGCGCTCAACCGTGACGGTGGGATCGGTGGGAGGGCTCTCGTGGGGCCCCGGGCGGCGAGTGGACCGAATGACATCGTTCGCTCGGGGCAGCACGACACCGGACAGAAGCCACACGAGAGACAGGGCATCGGTGATGGGTTCCAACACAAGTTCCAGGCCGGGAGTCAGCGTCGGCCCCACCAGCGAGTTCAGCTTGTTCTTCCACGTCAAGCCGGGACACGGTGAGGCTCTCCACCAGGCCCTTCGGGACCTGCAGGACGCGCCCGGCTACCGACCCGGCGACTACGAGATGCCGATCGCCTCCATCCACGAGGCACGCTTCGTCCCCTTCGACGACGACACGCGGCTTCTCTTCGCCACGAGCTTCGACGGCCCCTGGGACGCGTACATGGAGGACTTCGCGTCGAAGCCGCTCAAGCTGTTCGACTCGATCTTCCAGCACGTCGTGGGCTACGAGGGACTCCCGTCGTTGCAGGCGGTCAAGGACTTCATCCTCAGTGCCCAGCAGACCGCCGGAGGCTACGCCCGCAACTACGGCGGCACGGTGAAGCAGATCCGGAAGGCCATCAAGGTCAACGACGCGTTCCAGGAGGTCCTCGACGACCCCGGGGCAGCCGACGCCTTGCAGCACCCAGCGCTGCGACCGCTGCTCGACGTGGCCGCGGACTAGTCGACAGCCCTACCTCGGGAGCGTATGCATGTCCGACCACATCTCCGGCCCGCGCGCGCTGGCCGAGCCGATCGCCGACATCACCGACGTGTACGCCTTCCCGAGCCCGCAGCGGCCCGGACGTCTGGTGCTCGTCATGAACACGCTGCCGTTCGCCCAGCCCGGCGATCACTTCTCGGACGGGCTCATCTACCGGTTCCGCCTGCGCCAGCTCGCGGCCCGCGCCGGCGGCGGCGGCCCCAGACTGTTCGACATCGCCGAGCGCGAGGTCACGGTCGACGTCGTCTTCGACGAGCCGGACGCGGAGGATCCGCACGCGCAGGACGGCGTGGTCCGCACCTCGGGCGGCGTCAGCCAGTCGTTCCGTGCCGGGGAGCGGAGCGGCGGCTCCACCGACCCGTTGCGCGTCTTCGCCGGCGTCCGCTGGGACCCGTTCTTCATGGACGCTCCTGCCGCGTTGAAGACCATCGCCACCGGGGAGCTCAGCTTCGCGCAGCCCGGGACCATCTTCCTCGACGGCAAGAACGTCCTCAGCATCGTCCTCGAGCTCGACGTGGCCACCCTCCTGGGCGCGGATGCCGCTCTCGTGGGCGTCATCGCGGAGACCCTGACCCGCGGCAGGTTGAACGTCCGCATCGAGCGCGTCGGCCGGCCCGAGGTCAAGAACCTCATGCTCGCGCCGAAGCAGTTCGACCAGGTGAACCGCGACCTCGAGATCCGCGACCTCTACAACATGGAGGACGGTTTCCACCTCGCCGAGGGGTACAAGGGCGCCTACCGGGCTCGACTGGACGCCAACCTCGCCTTCTGGGACGGCCTCGACGGCAAGACGGACTGGTCGGTCGACGAGAGCGGAGCGCATGCCCTGCGCGGGGTCATGCTCGACGACTTCCTCGTCGTCGACGTCAGCAAGCCGTACGCGGAGCGTGGCACGTTCTTCGAGATCGAGCGAGCGCTGATGAACGGGGAGGCGCACCGCACCTGCGGTGGGCGCGCCCTCAACGACGACGTGATGGACACGATCTTCACCCTGCTCGTCACCGCCGGCCTCGGGCCCGCCGTCAGCGACGGCGTCGATGGGGCGAGCATGCCTGCCTCGACCTCCTTTCCGTACCTCGCCGACCCGAACCCGGAGCCACCCGTGCCGCCGGCCCACATCTAGGTCGGGCCGTGAACCCGCCGACGCCTGCCTCCATCACGAGCGCCTCCCCGGGGGCCGGGACCGCCGAGACGACCGGTGCGCCCGCGGGGCTCCCGCTCGAGATCGACGACATCCAGGGCGGCGCCCTCTACGAGCGGCCGTCGCCGTACGTCGGCACCTACCTGCTCCTCCAGATCCACGAGGCCGCCGACGGACGGGAGCTCATCCGACGGCTGCTCCCTCTCCTGGAGCCGGGGCCGGCCTCCGCAGCACCGCGGTCCGGCGCCTGGTTGACCGTGGCGTTCACCTACGAGGGCCTCAGGGTGCTCGGTGTCCCGCAGGAGTCCCTGGACAGCTTCGCCCCGGAGTTCCGGGAGGGGATGGCGGCCCGCGCGGCCGAGCTCGGTGACGTCGGCGCGAGCAGCCCTGAGCACTGGGAGAAGCCTCTGGGCACCCGTGACGTGCACGTCGCGCTGGCCGCGCTCGCCCCTGATGCCGCCACCCTCGAGACGGTGGTCGCCCGGGCCCGCCACGCGCAGGAGGAGATCCCGGGTGTCGAGGTGATCTGGCGTCAGGACTGCTACCAGCTGCCCACCGGACGCACGTCGTTCGGCTTCAAGGACGGAATCGGGCAGCCCGCCGTGGAAGGAGTCGGGACGCCGACCACGAACCGCGGGGAGCCACCCATCAAGGCAGGCGAGTTCATCCTCGGCTACCCCGACGAGACCGGCGGCCTCGCCCCGGTGCCGACCCCGGAGGTCCTCGGCCGCAACGGCACGTACATCGTCTTCAGGAAGCTGCACACCCGCGTCGCCGCCTACCGCCAGTACCTCCGCGACAAGGCGAGGACGCGTGAGGAGGAGGCTCTGCTCGGCGCCAAGATGGTCGGGCGATGGCAGAGCGGCGCGCCGCTCGTCCTCTCCCCCGACGAGGACGACCCCGAGCTCGGCAGGGACGCCGGCCGCAACAACGACTTCGGCTACACCTCGGACCTGCACGGCTTCAAGTGCCCCGCCGGAGCCCATGCCCGACGCGCCAACCCGAGGGACTCACTCGAGCACGAGATGAGCGTCGACGTGCGACTGCACCGCATGATCCGCCGGGGTACGAGCTACGGTCCGATGCTGCCCGACGGTGTCCTCGAGGACGACGGCGAGGACCGGGGCATCATCTTCGTCTTCGCCGGGGCCCACCTCAAGCGCCAGTTCGAGTTCGTCAAGACGCAGTGGCTCAACGACGGGATCTTCATCGGCGCGCCCGCCGAGAAGGACCCCCTCGTCGGGGCGACCGACGGGTCCGGCGCCTTCACCATCCCGCAGCACCCCATCCGTCGCAGGTTGCCGGACGTGCCGCCCTTCGTGGTCACCCGGGGCGGCGAGTACTGCTTCGCCCCGGGGCTGCGAGCGCTGCGGTGGCTCTCCGAGCTCCCTGAAGGCTGACCAACCGAACGAGGAGAGCGCATGTCCGACACGACCGGCACCGACCGCTGGAAGGCCCTTGACTTCGCGCCGCCTCCCCCCGACGAGGACGCGGCCGAGCCCTCCGTGCTCGTCGAGTACGTGGCCGGGGACAGCGTCGCCGTGATCACCCTGAACAGGCCTCTCGCCGACAACGCCATCACGACCGAGATGGGCGCACGCCTGACCGAGGTGCTCGAGACGATCGCCGTCCGGCCCGCCATCCGCGTCGCCATGATCACCGGCGCCGGTGCGCGGGCCTTCTCGGTCGGCAGCGACCTGCGCCAGCGCCAGAGCATGACGAAGGAGCAGTGGCTGCGGCAGCGGCAGGACTTCGACCGCACCCTCTACACGCTCCGCCAGCTCCGCAAGCCGATCTTCGCCGTCGTCAACGGGATCGCGTACGGCGGCGGTTCCGAGATCGCCCAGAGCACGGACTTCATCATCGCGTCGGAGAACGCCACCTTCGGCCAACCCGAGGCCATGATCGGGCTCTCGGCCGGAGGCGGCTCACCGGCGCTGCTCCCGCGCCTCCTACCACGGGGACGGGCCCTGCAGATGCTCCTGACCGGAGACCCCGTCACGGCGCACGAGGCCCACCGGATCGGGATGGTCAACGAGCTGCACCCGCAGGCGGACCTCATGTCTCGCGCGCTGGCCATCGCGGAGAAGATCGCGAGCAACTCGCCGACCGCCGTCCAGGCCGTCAAACGTGCGGTTCACCTGGGTGAGGGACAGCCGATCGAGCAAGCCGTCGCGATCATGATGGACGCCCACTGGCGCTCCGCCGTGCACCCCGATCGGGTCGAAGGGATCGGCGCCTTCAACGAGAACCGAGACCCCCACTTCCAGGACTCGGACTACTGACCGACCCGTGATCGACACCCCTGCTACACCCTGCTCGACCCCCTGATCGACGAGGAGCCCACGATGCTGGTTGACGACAGTCTCCGACGAGCCCGGTCCGCGCTGACGATGATCCATCAACAGCCGTTCAACGCCGAGGCCCCGCCCGAAGGGCTGACGGGCGACACCACCCCGACGGAGCAGCACTACGTGCGCAGCAACTTCGCACTGCCGGAGCACGACGGCACGCTCGAGATCGGTGGCGCCGTGGGCTCTCCCACGACGCTGACGCTGGACGACCTGCGCGCCCTGCCGTCCGTCGAGCGAGCCGTCACGCTCGAGTGCGCGGGGAACGGCCGGCTCGAGACGCGGCCGCTGCCCGCGGGAGAGCCATGGGGGGCGTATGCCGTCTCCACCGCCGTGTGGACGGGCACCTGGCTGCGCGACGTGCTCGAGCGGACGCAGCCCGACCCCGCCGGCGTGGAGGTCCGTTTCGAGGGCGCCGACAGCGGCTCCTACCTCCTCAACCCGGTGCTCGCCCAGACCGTGAAGTCCGACCTGACGTTCGTCCGTTCGCTGACCCTCGAGCACGCTCTCGACCCGGCGGCGGAGATCCTCATCGCCTACGAGATGAACGGACGCCCGCTCGGTCGCGACCACGGGGCGCCGTTCCGGATCGTCGTGCCGGGCTGGTTCGCCGTCGCCTCGGTCAAGTGGCTCAAGAGGATCGACGTCGTCACGGAGCCGTTCGAGGGCGAGTTCCAGACCGGGCACTACGTGTACGAGTGGCCGGATCGTCCCCACGAGCGCGTGACGACGATGCGCGTGCGGGCACGCGTCACCGACCCGGCGCCGGGGGCGGTCCTCACGCCGGGCACCCACGTGATCCGCGGGAAGGCCTGGTCGGGCACCGGGCCGGTCACGAACGTCGACCTCAGCTTCACCGGCGAAGGTGACTGGAGCCCTGCCGTGGTCGAGGCCCCCCAGGGTCCGCACCAGTGGCAGAGCTGGGCCTACGAGTGGGACGTCGCCCTCCCGGGGCGGTACAGCATCCGCGCCAAGGCGACCGACGCCGCAGGCAACGAGCAGCCGGACGTCCCACCGTGGAACCGGCTCGGATACGGGAACAACGCCGTCGAGGTGTCCTACGTCGACGTGCGCTGACCGCGAGCACCCGCGGCCGCCTCGTGGGTAAGGGACGGACATGCCCCACGCAAGGATCGGCGTCTCCGGCTGGCGCTACCCCTCGTGGCGCGGCGACTTCTACCCGAAGGGTCTTCCCCAGCGGCTCGAGCTGACGTACGCCGCCGAGCGGATGACGTCGGTCGAGGTGAACGGCTCCTTCTACTCCCTCCAGCGTCCGAGCTCGTATGCCGCGTGGCGGGCTGCCGTGCCCGACGACGTCAACTTCGCGGTCAAGGGTGGGCGCTTCATCACCCACATGAAGGCGCTGCGCGACGTCGAGACCCCGCTGGCCAACTTCTTCGCGAGCGGGGTCCTCGCGCTCGGCCCCCAGCTCGGCCCGGTGCTGTGGCAGCTGCCGGCCCGCATCGAGTTCGACCCGCACCGCGTCCGGAGCTTCCTCCAGCTGCTGCCACGCTCGACGGGCGAGGCCGCGCGGCTGGCCGAGAAGCACGACGACAAGCTCAAGGAGGACCGCATCCTGACGACGTGCGAGGTCGACGTCCCGATGCGGCACGCCCTCGAGCCGCGTCACGACAGCTTCGACACCGAGGAGGCCCGGGCGCTCTGCGCTGAGTACGGCGTCGCCATGGTGATCGCCGACAGCGCAGGCACGTGGCCCGTCATGGACGACGCGACGAGCGACTTCCGCTATGTGCGGCTGCACGGCGAGACCGAGCTCTACGCCAGCGGCTACACGGACGAGTCCCTCGAGCGGTGGGCGCGAACCTGCCACCACTGGATGGAGCAGGGGCACGACGTCCACGTCTACTTCGACAACGACGCCAGGGGGCACGCGCCGCACGACGCGGTGGGTCTCGTCCGGCGGCTCGGGCTGTCCACGGTCGCCTGAACCGTAGACGCGGGTCGACGCGTCCGCGCGGAGACCACGCGGCATACGGTGTCGTCACGAGAGTCCTCGGACGACGGGAGACAGTCATGACCGAGCAGCACGCGGGTGAGGCGGCGTGAACCGCGACGAGCTCCGGGCCGCGCAGGAGCCTCTCAAGGCCCGCTACCGCGAGGACCCGGGCGCGGCCCTGCACCCGGTGTCGGCGAGCGCCGTCTTCGGCGAGCCGGTCACGGTCGAGGTGCGCACCGCCGCGGGGGCGGTCCGCGCCGGGCTGCACCCGGCCACGGGCGGCGACGGATCGGATGCGTGCTCGGGCGACATGCTCATGGAGGCGCTCGTCGCGTGCGCCGGGGTGACGCTCCACGCCGTGTCGGTCGCGTTCGGCGTCGACCTGGGCGAGGTGGAGGTTCGGGCGGCGGCGACGTTCGACGCGCGCGGCACGCTCGGTGTCGACCGGACGGCACCGGTCGGGGTCCTCGGCCCGAGGCTCGTCGCCGAGGTCACCACGGACGCCGACGACGCCACCCTGCAACGGCTCGCCACCGCCACGGAGCGCTACTGCGTCGTCGGCCAGTCGCTCCGGGAGCCACCGACGATCGAGGTGCGGCGCCGGGCCCCGCGGGACCGATAGGTTCGTCGCGTGAGCCGAAGCGTCTACGTCGCCTCGCCCGAGGGGCTGACAGGCAAGTCCGCCGTGGCCCTCGGCCTGCTCGACGCCCTGTTGCGTGAGGTCGGGTCGGTCGGTGTCTACCGCCCGCTGACGACCCTCGGGGGCACCGGTCCCGACGACGAGGTCGACCACATCGTCGAGATGCTCGTCAGCCAGCCCGGCGTCGAGCAGACCTACGAGGAGGCACTCGGAGTCACCTACGCCCAGGCGCACGACGACCCCGACGAGGCGCTCCACGTCATCGTCGAGCGGTTCGGCGCGCTGAGCGCGCGCTTCGAGGTCGTCATCGTGCTCGGCTCCGACTACACCGACGTCTCGACCGGCACGGAGCTGTCCTTCAACGCGCGGGTGGCCGCCAACCTCGGCTCGGCCGTCGTGCTCGTCGTGCACGGCCGCGACCGCACGCCCGACCAGATCCGCGTCGCCGCCGACAGTGCCATCACCGAGCTGCGCGCCAACCACGCCCAGACCGTCGCCGTCGTCGCCAACCGCGTCGACCCGGCCGACCTCGACGAGGTGCGGGCCGTGCTCGGCACCCTGCCCTTCCCGGTCACCGCCGCGATCCCCGAGAACTCGCTCCTCTCCGCGCCGAGCTTCCGGGCCCTCGCCGACGCGATCGGGGCGCGGCTCGTCCTCGGCAGCGAGTCGTGGATGGACCGTGACAGTCTCGGGCTCGTCGTCGCGGCAATGAGCCTGCCCAACGTGCTCGCCCGGCTCGGCCCGGACGTCACCGTCATCGCGCCGAGCGACCGCACCGACCTCATCCCGGGCCTCCTGCTCGCCCACCAGTCCGGCACCTTCCCGACGCTGGCGGGGATCATCCTCACCGGCGGCTACCCGATCCCCGAGACGATCTCGCGCCTGTCGGCCGGCGTTCAGCAGGACCTGCCGATCGCCCTCACCGACGACGGCACCTTCCGCACGGCCGAGCGGCTCATGCAGGTGCGCGGACCGATGACGAAGGGATCGCGCAACAAGATCGAGACGGCACGCCGGCTCTTCTCCGAGAGCGTCGACCAGGCCGCCCTGCTCACCGCCATCGACGTCTCGGCCTCCGAGGTGCGCACGCCGCTGATGTTCGAGTTCCAGCTCATGGAGCGGGCTCGCTCCGACCGCAAGCACATCGTGCTCCCCGAGAGCCAGGACGACCGCATCCTCGAGGCCGCTGACGTGCTGCTTCGACGAGGCGTCGCCGACCTGACGCTGCTCGGCGACGAGACGAAGGTGCGGGCCCGCGGGTCGGCGCTCGGGCTCGACCTCGACGCCGCGACCGTCGTCTCCCCCACCGACGCCGACCTCGTCGAGCGCTTCGCGCAGGAGTATGCCGCCGCGCGGGCCCACAAGGGCATGACCGTCGAGCGCGCCCGGGAGGTCGTCACCGACATCTCGTTCTTCGGCACGATGATGGTGCACCTCGGCCTCGCCGACGGCATGGTGTCCGGCGCCGTCAACACGACGGCGCACACGATCCGTCCGGCGCTCGAGTTCGTCAAGACCGCCGACGGGGTCAAGACGGTCTCGAGCGTCTTCCTCATGTGTCTCGCCGACCGGGTGCTCGTCTACGGCGACTGCGCGGTGATCCCCGACCCGACGGCAGAGCAGCTCGCCGACATCGCGATCTCCTCGGCGCAGACCGCGCAGCAGTTCGGGATCGAGCCGCGGGTCGCGATGCTCTCCTACTCGACCGGCACGAGCGGCGCCGGCGCCGAGGTCGAGAAGGTCCGTGCCGCAACGGAGCTCATCGCCCAGCGGGCACCGGATCTCGCGCTGGCCGGCCCGATCCAGTACGACGCCGCCATCGACCCCGTCGTGGGTCGGGCCAAGATGCCTGACTCCGACGTCGCCGGCCACGCCACGGTCTTCGTCTTCCCCGACCTCAACACCGGCAACAACACGTACAAGGCCGTGCAGCGCAGCGCGCACGCCGTCGCGGTGGGCCCGGTGCTCCAGGGTCTGCGCAAGCCGGTCAACGACCTCTCCCGCGGCGCCCTCGTCGACGACATCGTCAACACCGTCGCCATCACCGCCGTCCAGGCGCAGGGCGTCTCGACCGAGCAGCAGGGAGCCGGCCAGTGACGGAGTCCACCCACGACAGGCCCGTCCTCGTCCTCAACGCCGGCTCGTCATCGCTCAAGTACCAGCTCGTCGTGCCGGAGTCGGGCGAGGTCCGCGCCGGTGGGATCGTCGAGCGCATCGGCGAGGCCGGCAGCGACGTCACCGACCACTCGGCCGCACTCGAGGTGATGACGACCCAGCTGCACGCCGACGGAGTCGACCTCTACGAGGTGCCGCTCCGCGCCGTGGGTCACCGCGTCGTCCACGGCGGCCCCGACTTCTCGGAGCCGGTCGTCATCGACGACGCCGTGCTCGACCGCATCAGGGCGCTGAGCGCCCTTGCGCCACTGCACAACCCGGCTGCCGTCATCGGCATCGAGGCCGCTCGGCAGCACTACGGCGTGCCCCACGTGGCCGTCTTCGACACCGCCTTCTTCTCGTCCCTTCCGGCCGCGGCGTCGACGTATGCGGTGCCACGCGACCTCGCCGCGAAGCACTCCATCCGCCGCTACGGCTTCCACGGCACCTCGCACCACTTCGTCGCGCAGGCGACGGCCGACCTGCTGGGTCGCCCCCTCGCTGATCTGCGCCAGGTGATCCTCCACCTCGGCAACGGGTGCTCGGCGTCCGCGGTGCGCGGTGGCCAGGCCGTCGAGACGTCGATGGGCCTGACCCCCCTGCAGGGTCTCGTCATGGGCACCCGCTCTGGCGACGTCGATCCCGGGCTCCACGCCTACCTCGCCCGAGAGGCAGGGATGACGCTCGACGAGATCGACACCCTGCTCAACAAGAAGTCCGGCGTCCTCGGGCTGAGCGGTGTCAACGACTTCCGCGAGCTCGTGCAGCGGGTCGATGCCGGGGACGCGGATGCGCGTCTCGCGTTCGACGTCTTCGTCCACCGGCTCAAGCACTACGTCGGCGCCTACCTCGCGATCCTCGGCGGGGCCGACGTGCTCGTCTTCACGGCGGGCATCGGACAGCACAGCGCCCCTGTCCGGGCTGCGGTCGCCGACGGGCTCACTGAGCTGGGCATCACGGTCGACGCGGACCTCAACGCGTCGGGCTCGAGCGCGGCACGCGTCATCTCTCCTGACGGGTCGCGCGTCGTCGTCGCGGTCGTGCCGACCAACGAGGAGCTCGCCATCGCCCGCCAGACGGCCGACCTCGTCGGCTGACCGCCCACCTCCACGCCGGTTCGAGGTGATGTCGGCACCCCCGTGGGTGCCGCGCTCACCTCGACGGGCGCTGGGCCTCGAGGTACTCGCGCAGGGACGTGGGCCGGCGACCCGTCAGCCGCTCGACGTCGCCGCTGACGCCGTCGAGCTCACCCGCGGCGACGGCGGTGTACGTCGACACCCAGGCGTCCACCTGCCAGTCCGGGGCCCCGTAGACCGCGCGGGACGCGTACGCCTCCTCGACCGTCTCGTCGTGGAAGCGCACCTCGCGGCCCGTCACCTCGGTGATGACCTGCGCCATCTCGGCGAACGTCAGCGCCTCGGGCCCGGTCAGTGCGTAGGTCGCGCCTGCGTGCGACGTGGGGTCGAGCAGGACGGTGACCGCGACGCGTGCGATGTCCTCGTGCGCGACGACGGCGGCCCGGCCATCGCCGGCGGGGCCTCGGACGACGCCGTCCTCGCCGACCATGTGGTCCATGAACTCGAGGTAGAGGTTGTCGCGGAGGAACGTCCACGCCATGCCCGAGTCGCGCAGGTGCTGCTCCGTGGCCGCGTGGTCACGAGCCAGGGTGAACGTCGCATCCGGCGCGGCTCCGAAGAACGAGACGTAGACGACGTGTCCGACCCCGGCAGCCGCGGCGGCGTCGACGAAGGCTCGGTGCTCGGCGAGCCGGTCCTCGTTCTCGGCCGCCGAGACCATGAAGAGGGTCTCGACACCCTCGAGAGCCGCTCGGGCGGCGTCGGCGTCGCGGTAGCTGCACCGAGCCGCAACGGAACCCGGCAGCTCCGGCGCCCGACTGACGTCACGGACGAGGAGCCGCTGGGCGACTCCACGGCCGGCGAGATCCTTGGCGACGAGGCCACCAAGCCACCCGGTCGAGCCGGTGACGGCGAGGGTCGGACGGGGACTGGTGGCGTCTGCGCTCATCCCCCGAGCGTACGCACGGGACGGGTGCCGACGTCAGGTTCGGCGCACGAGGCGCGACAGGTCGACACAGGAGACGCCGACCGCGTCCATGCGCCGCGTGATCGGCTCGCCCCCGTCACGCGGCACGACCAACGAGGCACGGCCTCCCCGCCGCAACGCGTCGGCCACGTCGTCGCGAGCGACGGCGAGCGACTCCCAGTCGGCCAGCCAGTCGTCGACCGGGAGGTCGTCGGCTCTGGCGGCCGGGTCGAGCCTGCGGACCTCGGCGACGAACGCGCGGATCGCCTCGTCCTGGGCCGCGATCGCCGCCACCCTCACCGGGGCCGGTGACCCCACGTCGACCGGACTGGCCGCCAGGCCGGCCCGGAGCCGGGTGCAGCCGACGTCGACGGCGGCGACCACGTCGGGTCGGTCGATGAGCTCGATCCGGTCGTGGTCGGCGTACGCCCAGACCCCGAACCCGGCGAGGACGAGGAGGCCGAGCACGACCAGCGTCACGACGGTGACGGCGATGCCCACTCCCCTCGACGGGCGACGGCGCCCCGTCTCCCGCAGCGGGGACATCCGCTCCCAGTACGTCGTCATGACCGGAGTGTCGCCGCCGTCAGGCGACGACGACGGTCGGCGATGCGCACTGATGCCCGATCGTGACGACCGGGCCCGGGCTGCCGGTCAGCGGCGGGTGATGCACCGCGGGGGCGGCCACGCGGCATACGGTGTGGTCGTGACCGACAACCATGCCGAGCCCTCTGGCACGCCCTCTGGCACGCCCTCCGACGCGACCGTGCCCGTGCGCACCCACGACGACGGCGACGCGCTGCGGACCGACGCCCGTTCCGAGACCGCGGACCTGCCCGGGATCGTCGCGGCGGCCGTGCCACCCGGCATCCGGGTCGCGAGCGAGTGGGCGTGGCGCCTGCTGCTCATCGGCGCGGCCATCTACCTGCTGTCGCTCGCGGTGCGCTCGGTCTCCGAGATCGTCGTGCCGGTTGCGATCGCCATCCTCCTGACCGCCCTGCTGCGGCCCGTCGCGAACTGGCTGCACCACCGGATGAAGCCGGGGGCGGCCGCCGGCATCACGCTGCTCGGCACCATCCTGCTCATCGGGGCCCTCTTCACCCTCGTCGGGACCCAGTTCAGCAGCGGCTTCTCCGACCTGACGAGCCAGGTCGCCACCGGTCTCGAGCGCATCCGCGACTGGGTGCGCACGTCGTTCCACATCACCGACGCGCAGTTCGACGAGTACTTCAACACCATCCGCGACAAGGTGAGCGAGTCGGGCAACCTCGGCGACACCGCGACCTCGGTCGGGCTCACGGCGACGCACTTCATCGCCGGCCTGTTCATCGCCCTCTTCTCGCTCTTCTTCTTCCTCTACGAGGGCCCGCGCATCTGGAGCTGGATCGTGCGGCTCTTCCCGCGCGCCACCCGCCCCCGCGTCAACTCCTCGGGCATCATCGCCTGGCACCAGCTGTCCGCGTTCGTGCGCGCGACGATGATCGTGGCCTTCGTCGACGCGGTCGGCATCTCGGTCGGCGCCGCGATCCTCAAGGTCCCCTTCGCGTTCGCGATCGGCATCCTCGTCTTCATCCTGGCGTTCATCCCGATCGTCGGAGCGCTGCTCTCGGGGGCCGTCGCCGTGCTGCTCGCGCTCGTCGCGCACGGCCCGGGCGTCGCCCTCATCATGCTCGCCGTCGTCATCGGCGTGCAGCAGCTCGAGTCGCACGTGCTCCAGCCGTTCCTGCTCGGCAAGGCCGTCAGCGTCCACCCGCTCGCCGTCATCCTCGCCATCGCGACCGGCTCGATCATCGCCGGCATCGTCGGGGCGCTCGTCGCCGTCCCCTTCGCCGCGGTGCTCAACGCCGTGGGCAAGCACCTCTTCAGCGACGAGTCGGAGGGCGAGCTCGACCGGGAGATGGCTGCCTCGGCCGACGAAGGCGGAGCCCCAGCCAACGCCTGACGGGCGCCGTATGCCGTCCCGGAACGACGGACGTCCGTGACCGGTGGGGCCACTCGAACTCTCGAGTGGCCCCGCTTCCACATGCGCACCACGCGCCCCGGTCGCTGCACCCTCCCCCGTCGCGGCGGCGGCCATCGGAAGCGCGCCGTGGCGCGGTTCGGTCGTGGTCCGGGGCCAGGTTGCCACCCATGAGTGCGCCGTGGCGCGGTTGGGTGGGGCGGGGGATGCGTTCGAGCCAGGTGTGGCTCCGGATCGACGGTCCTACTGGGAGACGGCGCGGCGGGCGAAGAGGGCTCGGTCGTCGAGCTCCTCGGCCTCCTCCGCGAACTCAGGCGTGTCGAAGACGTCGGCCGGGATGCCGGACTCGGTGTAGCGCGGCTCGGCCTTGGCCTTGAGCGAGTAGGTCGGGCGCGGCACCGGGACGGGGCTCCAGCTGCCCTCGGCGGGCTGCTCGACGGCGGCCACGGCGACGGGCACCTCACCGGTGATCGGCGCCTGGACGTCGAAGACGCCGGGCTCGACGTGCTGGGCGACGACGGTCTGCGACTCCTGCGAGACCGCCACGACCTCCGACGGCGCCGCCGTGGCGGTGCTGCGGATGACCTGCGTGTCGTCACTCGAGAGGAGCGGCACGTGGTGCGCCGCGTCGTGCGCGTCGTAGGACCTGCTGTGGCGTCGACCCCGCCGGCCACCTCGAGCGCGCTGGTCCCCCGCATCCGAGCTGCTGCGCAGGCGGTCGGCCTGGGCCTCGGCCCGCAGCCACACGAGGACGGCGGCGACGGTGAGCACGGCGAACGGGATGGAGATCCACATGAGCACGTCGGTCACCGTCAGCACGACGGACACCGGCAGCCATGCGACCGCGACGAGGAGCAGCGCCGCGCGAAGGCGGCGCTGTGCCAGCGGAACCCGCGCAGGGGCCGTGGGTCGAGCCGGCCTCCGGTCCGCGTGGCTCGTCGGTCGCGCTGACTCGGGCATGCGGTCCACCTCGGCGGAGTAGGGGGCGATGTCGTGGTCGGTCTGGCTCAGGTCAGACGAGGAGCCCGATGCGACGGTCGAGCTCGCGAGCACCCGCTCGTCGGATCGACGTGCGACGAGCGGAGAGTGGCGGCGTGACGTGCCGGCGGGGACGGCCCGCTTCACGTCGACGGTGGGACGGCCGGTGCTCGCGGGCTTGACGGCATACGAGTGCGGGCGCGGGGTGCTCAGTGCCGGAGTCGGCAGGGCCGGTCGCTTCTCGAGGACGCGCATCGCCTCGGAGAAGCCCTCGACCGACCGGGTCGCGGCGGCGTCCTCGCGGCGGCGGGCCCAGTGCTGCACGAGATAGGCAGCCCAGATCGCCACGATGACGACGAAGATGAGGCTGCTGACTGGCACGTGACCCACGGTAGGACGCGGTTCGGTAACGGCCCCGCACATTCGAGGCGTGTCGCGCAAGAGGCTGGTGTTACACCTGTGACAGGCGAGCCGTGAGAGTCGATCCGCACAGGTCCTCGGTCGTGACGGCGAAGGAGCGGTGGTCGCGCCACGCGCCGTCGATGTGGAGGAAGCGCTCGCGCACTCCCTCGTCACGCAGGCCGAGCCGCTCGACGACGCGCAGCGAGGGCACGTTGTCGAGCCGGATGTTGACCTCGACGCGGTGCAGCCCACCCGCGCCGAGCGCGTGGTCGACCGCCAGCGCGAGGGCGCGGGTCGCGATGCCCTGTCCGGTGACGGACTCGTCGAGCCAGTAGCCGGCCGCACCCGACTGCTGCGCGGCGCGGACGATCCCGAAGAGGTGGACCTGACCCACGATGCGACCGCCGACCTCGATGCACCACGGCATGGCGCGGTCGGCGCGCGCCTCGGTGTCGAGGTCGCGGACGAACTGCCGGAACGAGACCGGGGTCCGCGCCGGCGAGCCCGGCGGGAGGGTCGGCTCCCACGGCTGGACGTACGCCGCGTTGTCGCGCCGCACGCGCTGCCAGTCACGCTCGTCGTCCAGACGCAGGGGCCGCAGCACGATCGCGGGCTCGGACGAGGCATCGCGCAGGACCACGGGCCAGCGGGCCTGACCGTCCCGGTGTGGGCGCCACGGCATCCTCATCCGAACGATCCCCCCGGGATCGGCCGACGTCGGATCACGAAGTGCCGCAAGCGGATCCGCGTCCTCACGTCAGTGGTCACTGCCGGGGATCTGGTCGAGGGCGTGGCCCAGGACCGGCTCGAGCACGTCGAGCGCGTCGGCCACGCCACCGCGCGATCCGGGAAGGTTGGCGACGAAGGTGCGCCCGGCCAGGCCGACGAGACCGCGCGAGAGCATCGCCGTCGGGACCCCCTTGGCGACGCCGGCGGCACGGATCGCCTCGGCGACGCCGGGCACGAGCCGGTCGAGCATGGGTGCGGTCTGCTCGGGTGTGACGTCGGTCGGGGTGAGGCCGGTCCCTCCGGTCGTGATGACGAGCTCCGGTTCGCTCGCGAGGACCTCGCGGAGCGCCAGGCCGAACTCGTCGCCGTCGGCCACGACGACCGGCTCGCCCACCTCGAAGCCCCAGGCGCGGAGCCGCTCGACGATGACCGGGCCGGACCTGTCGGCGTAGACGCCGGCTGCGGCACGGGTCGAGGACGTGACGACGACGGCCCGGCGGCCCACGCCCGGACCCTCACTCATGCCAGTCTCCCGACCGGCCACCGGACTTCGCCGTGACGCGGACGTCGGTGATCCGGCCGTGCTTGTCGACGGCCTTGACCATGTCGATGAGGGCGAGCGCGGCGACCGACACCGCGGTCAACGCCTCCATCTCGATGCCCGTCCGGTCGGCGGTGCGCACCGTCGCCGTGATGTCGGCACCGTCGTCGGCAACCGTCACGTCGACCTCGACGCCGTGCACGGCGATCGGGTGCGCGAGCGGGATGAGCTCGGGTGTGCGCTTGACGGCCTGGATGCCGGCGATGCGGGCGACCGCCAGGGCGTCGCCCTTGGGGACGTTCCCCGCGCGCAACGCCGCGACGGCCTCGGCGCTGAGCAGGACGCGTCCCGCCGCGCTCGCCTCGCGGGCGGTCACGGCCTTGGCCGACACGTCGACCATGTGGGCACTGCCGTCAGCGCGCACGTGGGTCAGGCCCGGCGCCTCGGCAGCCGCCGCGGCCTCTGACGGGGAGGCCTCGGCCCCGCCCCACTCCGGGGTCGCCACCCACGGGTCGCTCGGATCTGGCTGTGCCCCGCGTCGGTCGCTCATCACGCCTCCTTGTCGAGGACGAGGACGTCGACGACCTCACCGGCGACGAGCTCGGTGACGTCCTCGGGCACGACGAACAGGGCGTTGGCCCGGGAGAGGTCGGCGACGAAGTGCGAGCCCTGCCCCGTCACGGGGACGGCGACGAGCGTGCCTTCCGCCGACCGCGACACGACGGCACGACCGAACTGGCGCCGCCCGCCGAAGGACTCGACGCCGGAGATGAGCGTGGCCGGCCGCAACCGGCGCTTCTCGGGGCTCAGGCGCATGAGCCGGCGCAGCGCCGGGCGCACGAAGACCTCGAACGACACGAACGACGACACCGGGTTGCCTGGCAGGGCGAAGAGCGGCACCTGCTTGCCACCCGGCCCGGTCAACAGCCCGTAGCCCTGCGGCTTGCCCGGCTGCATCGCGACCTTGACGAAGTCGATGCCCTCGCCGCGCAGGGCGCTCTTGACGACGTCGTAGGCGCCCATCGAGACTCCGCCGCTCGTGATGACGACGTCGGCCTCGGCGACCACCTCGTCGAGCACGGCGAGCAGCTCCTCGTCGGAGTCGCCGACCGCCGCCCGGATCTCGGCCGACGCCCCGGCGCCGACGGCGGCAGCCCACAGCATGGACGAGTTGGAGTCGTGGATCTGACCGGGCTGCAAGGGTCTTCCGGGCTCGACGAGCTCGGCACCGGTCGACAGCACGACGACGTGCGGCCGGCGGTGGACCTCGACCTCGGCATGACCGCAGGCCGCGAGCAGCGCGATGGTGCGGGCGCCGACGACCTCGCCCGCCGAGACGATGACCTCGCCCGACGACACGTCCTCGCCCTGCGGACGGATGAAGCGACCCGGCGGGACCGCCACGCGGCACTGGACGTCGCCCGTTGCGGCCCCGTCGGTGTCCTCGACGGCGATGACGGCGTCGGCACCCTCGGGGATCGTGGCGCCCGTCATGATCCTGGCCGCCTCCCCCACACCCACCGAGAAGGTCGGGTCGGCACCCGCGGCGACCTCGCCGACGATGCGCAACCGCACCGGGGACTCACCGGCGGACGCGAGCGACTCGGCGCGGACGGCATACCCGTCCATCGACGAGTTGTCGAAGTGCGGCAGGTTGACCTTGGCCCGGACGTCGCGGGCCACGACGAGGCCGAGGGCCTCGGTGAGCGGCGTCCACTCGGTCGGGGACGGCTCGAGGGTCGAGAGGATGGCCTTGAGGTGCTCGTCGACGGTGCGCACGTCGCCGGGTGTCGTGACGGGCGCCGGCTGCGGCGTCGGCAGCTCACCGAGCACGGCGTCGTCGAGGACCCGGCGGTAGCCGTCGATGAGCACCTCGCCGACGCAACGGACGTTGCGGCCGAAGACGGGGTCACCGATGACGCGCAGGCTCGTGCAGTCGCGCATCGAGGGCACCCCCTTGGGGAAGCGCTGCTCGAAGCCCGACACGAAGCGGTAGGCCGAGTCGAGGTCGACGTAGGGCTCGGGCGCGTCGACGGTCGCGACGACGTGGTAGCCCTCGTCAAGGGCGAAGAAGTCGGACCGTATGACGAGCAGGTCGTTCGTCGTCTTGACCGGACGGAAGCGCGTGCGCGGCACGAGGATCGCCTCGGAGCCCTCGAACACCTCGATCGCCGTGCCCATCGCCGACTCCATCTGGATGACCTCGGGCGAGCCCGGGTCGGCGGGGTCGACGTTCTTGTGGTTGACGATGATCGGCAGGCCCAGGACGCCCTGCTTGGCCGTCATCCGCTCGCGCAGGACCTCGAGGTTGATCCACACGTTGTTGGCGTTGAAGGTGTTGTGCCGCTTGATGTCGCGGAAGTAGCGCTCCTCCCCCTCGGCCACCATCGCCGTGTCGCGCAGCACGATGCGGCCGTCGGACTTGCGCACCGCTAGGTGACCGCCCTTGCGGTCGCTCTTCGTGCGCTTGCACACCTCGGCGACGTAGGGAAGGCCGTGCTCGACCATCCACGCCGCGACGTCGGGGTCGCACGTCGCGCCGAGGTTGTCGGAGTTGGAGAGGAAGGCGTAGCGGATCCCCTTCTCCAACAGGGAGTCGAGCACGCCGGACGTGACGAGCGAGACATAGATGTCGCCGTGGCCCGGCGGGCACCACTCGAGCTCGGGGTCGTCGGGCCACTGCACCGGCATGAGGTCGTCGGGGCGCAGCTTGGGCTCGGCGTTCTGGATGAAGTCGAGCGGCAGCCCGTCGACCGGCAGGTCGGGGTACTTCGCGAGGATCTTGAGCGACTCCTCCGAGGTGCGGAACGAGTTCATGAGCACCAGCGGGAGCTCGACCCCCCAGCGCTCACGCAGGGCCAGCACCTGCAGGGCGATGATGTCGAGGAAGGTCAGGCCGTCCTTGACCTCGAGCGCGGACTTGGCGCCCGTCATGCCCATCCCGGTGCCGAGGCCGCCGTTGAGCTTGATGACGGCGGTGCGCGACAGCGCCTCGCGCGCCTCCTCGTCGGACACCTGGACCTCACGGAGGGTCTGCACCTCGCCGAGGGGCTCGATCGACTCCTCGGGGATCGTGCCGAGCGCCCCGGCCTGGAGCTGCTCGTAGTAGTGCTCGAACACCCTGATCGCCTCAGGACCGAGGCCCCGCTCGCGCATCAGTGCGACGGACGCGTGGAGCCCCTGGTCACTCATGGGCATCACCTTACGATGGGCCGCATGTGCGTCACCCGAGTGCGCGGAATGTGCTCCCCGTGAGCGGCCTGGACAAGCGTGACCTGCGTCACGCCGCGCGGGCCCGGCGGCGCGAGATCGCGTCGCGCCTGACCCCGGCCGAGCGTGACGCCGCCGCGGCGGCGATCGCCGGGGCGGTGCTCCGTTTCGTGCCCGACCCGGCCCGGGTGGCGGTCTACGAGTCCCTCCCGGACGAGCCGCCGACCGACCGCCTCGTCGAGGCGCTCCTCGCGGCCGGCCACGAGGTCATCGTGCCCGTCGTGCAGGGCGACTTCTCGCTCGAGTGGAGGTATGCCGTCCCGGGCACCTCGGGCGACGACGCGACCGTGCGCCGCCCCGGCCACGGCGGCCGCGCCCCGGACGCCGACGAGCGACGGGGCTGGCTCGGCACCGACGCCCTCGCCACGTGCGACCTCGTCGTCACGCCCGGGCTCTCCGTCGACGGGCACGGCACGCGCCTCGGTCAGGGCGGCGGCTGCTACGACCGGGCCCTGCTCCACCGCGACCCGGCCACACCCGTCGTGACCCTGCTCCACGAAGGCGAGCAGAGCGACGCCGACCTGCCGGCCGACGCGCACGACCTCCCGGTCGACGGCTACGTCACGACGACCGGACGCGTCGTGCGGCTGCGCTGACGCGCGCGCGTCATCGAGCCGAGCCGGTCGTGGGACCCGAGCCCACGGCATACGCCCTCGGGGGCCGAGCGCAGCCGCGCGGGTGACGCGACGGGCTACGGGTTCGACGTCGGCGACGGCGGCACGAGCGTCAGCTCGTCGTCGGTCGCCTCGCGCACCGCGGTCGGGCTGAACGGCCACCCGAACGTCTCGTTGGCCGCCCACGCGTCGATCTGGTCGGAGTAGTGGTCGTCGTAGGCGTGCCCCGACTGGCCGGTCGAGTTGACCCAGCGCGACGCGTCGAGGTTGCCGAGGTCGACGACCATGCGCATCGACGGGCCGCTCGTGACGTCGTAGCCGGGCTTCGAGGCGTTCCACGCGTTGGCGTTGACGATGGAGTTGCCGCCGCCGAGCTCGATGTCGTCGCGGTTGAAGAGGTTCTGGACGAACTCGGGCACGCCGTCGGCGCCCATGACCTGGTGCGTCAGGTCGAGCGAGTGCAGGCGTCCCCAGCGCCACGTCGCGGGCACCTTGCCGAGCTCGCGGGCGAGGTCGAGACGGGCCTCGACGAGCGCGCGCTTGAGGATCTCGCCGGAGCCCTCGGTGACGCCGGGCGTCGTCTTGTCGTCCCACCAGTCGTTCTTGGGGTCCTTGAGCAGCTGCTCCATGACGACCATCCAGCGGCTACCGCCGTCGGGGGCGATGTCGGGCGGGAGCTCGTCGAAGGTGTACTCGAGCAGGTGCTTCCACACGGCGTTGTAGTACGCCGCCGAGGCCGCGTCGCGCGTCTTGTCGTTGGGCTGGTTGCCGTCCCAGTCGCGCAGCAGTCGCTGGGCCTGCGCCGTGAAGTCGTCGACCTGCACGGCGAGGAGTCGCTCGACGAGGCCCGGCGCGTACGTGTTGCGGGTGTCGCCCTGGATCTGCGACATCGTCTCGGGCGAGACCTTGGGGGTCGCGGCGAGCAGGGTGCGGATGCGCTGCGCCCTGAAGCCGTAGTCCCACTCCGAGGTGAGGAACGGCGTCGGGCTCGCGCTGACGGCCTGGTTGGCCGTGACGATGAAGCCCTCGGCAGGGTCGAAGGTGTTGGGCATGTCGTCGAAGGGCACGTAGCCCTTCCAGTCCCACTGCGAGTCCCAGCCGGGCGACGGCCAGAAGCCGGGGGGCGCGCCCGGCGTCGCCGAACGTCGCACCGGGATCTTGCCGGGAGCCTGGTAGCCGATGTGGCCGGCCGTGTCGGCGTAGACGAGGTTCTGCGACGGCACCGAGAAGAGGGCCGCGGCCTTGCGGAAGTCCGACCAGTTCGTGGCCCGGTTGAGGGCGAAGATCGCGTCGGCCGTCGTGCCCGGGGTCAGCGCCGTCCACGCGAGCGACACGGCATACCGGTTGGACTGGGGAGCACCACGCACGACGCTGCGGTCGCCCGCGGCGTCGATGGCCGGGACGATGTCGGACATGATCGGGCCGTGCACCGTGGAGCGCACGGTCAGCGGCACGTCGGCGCCGCCGGCCACCTTGATGACCTCCTGGCGCGTCTCGAGCGGCTTCGTCAGCCCGTCACGGAGGTAGCCGTCGCCCGAGACCTGCTCGAGGTAGAAGTCGGTGACGTCGGGGCCGAGGTTCGTCAGGCCCCAGGCGACCTTGTCGTTGTGGCCGACGACGACGCCGGGCAGGCCCGAGAAGGTGAAACCCGAGACCTGGAAGGGGCACGCCGCGCTCAGGGTGCGGCACTGGAGGTTGACCTGGCCCCAGATGCCGGGGATCGACAGGGCGAGGTGCGGGTCGTTGGCGAGCAGCGGCTTGCCCGTCGTCGTGCGCGAGCCCGAGACCACCCACGAGTTCGAGCCGATGCCGTCGCCGCGGCCGAGGCTCGACGGGACCGCGTTGACCGACGCGAGCGCCGAGTCGATGGCGGCGTTGCCGTCCTCGGAGCGCATCGCCTTGAGGGCCGCGGGCGCCGGGCTCGCCGCCTGGTCGCTCGCGGACGCGGGCTGCCAGTCCTGCTCCGAGAGGATCGGCTGGTTGCGGTCGACGGGGTAGGGCGGGTAGAGCAGGTTGATCTGCTTGAGGGAGCGCGTCGTGCGCGACAGGCGGGCGCGGGCGAGCTCGTCGTTGTAGTTGCCGCGCAGGTCCCACGCCATCGCCTTGAGCCACGAGAGCGAGTCGACGGGTGTCCACGGCTCGACGCGGTAGCCGGGGTTGCGCCGAGCGAGCACGGTGTACTCGAGCGACATCTTCTCGGGCGTCTCGGCCTTCTTGATGTACGCGTTGACGCCGTCGGCGTACGCCTGGAGGTACTGCCGCGTCTCGGGCGCGAGCTTCGGCAGCTCCTGCTCCGCGATGCGGCGCCAGCCCATCGTGCGGATGACCTTGTCCTTGTCGAGGCCGGCGCTGCCGACGAGCTCGGAGAGCCGACCGGCCGTGACGTGGCGGCGCAGGTCCATCTCGAAGAAGCGGTCCTGGGCGCTGACGAAGCCCTGCGCCCGGAAGAGGTCGCTCGCGTTGTCGGCGTAGATCGTGGGGACGCCCTGGGCGTCGCGGTGCACCGACACCGAGCTCGTCAGGCCCTCGATCTCGAGCTGTCCCGAGGTCTCCGGGAACGACTGCCGCACCACCCCGATCGCCAGGATCCCGACGCCGACCACCGCCATGACGACGAGGACGGCGACGAGCAGGACGATCCGACGGGTGCGCTTCAACCGTGACACGCGACGAGCCTAGGCCACCGCGGACGGTGCAGCTCGCAGCCCGTGGGGCGCCGCGCGACATCGTTGCCGAACCGACGACCAACGCTCCCGACCCGGGCGCGACGCCCGCGGACCGCTCCACGGGCGCGGGCACCGGGATGGTTGGATTGCCCCACACCGGAGGAGCTGCCGTTGACCGCACTCGCGAGCATCACGTCGTCGACCATGGACCTCGACGACCTGACGCGCGTGCTCCTCATCGGGTCGCTCGTGCTCCTCGTGGCCGTCGCGGCCGTGCGCCTGTCGGTCCGCTCGGGCCTGCCGTCGCTCCTCATCTACCTCGGGATCGGCCTGGCCCTCGGCAACGCCGGCGCCGGCATCCAGTTCGACGACGCGTCCATCACCCGCGTGCTGGGGTACGCCGCCCTCGTGCTCATCCTGGCCGAGGGTGGCCTGACGACGTCGTGGTCCAACATCAAGGACTCGGTGGCCCCCGCCGCGGTGCTCTCGACGGTCGGGGTCGTCGTGTCGGTGCTCGTCGTCGCGGTGGCCGCGCACGCCTTCCTCCCGCTGTCGTGGACGATCTCGCTCCTCATGGGCGCGATCGTCTCCTCGACCGACGCGGCCGCCGTGTTCGCGGTGCTGCGCAACGTACCGATCCCCAAGCGTCTGTCCGGGATGCTCGAGGCGGAGTCGGGCTTCAACGACGCGCCGGTCGTCATCCTCGTCGTCGCCTTCGCCGCCCAGGGGGTGCCTGGCGGCACGGCCGACCCCTGGTGGGTGCTCGTGCTGCACGCCGCGGTCGAGCTCGCCGGGGGCGCCCTCGTCGGGGGTGCCGTGGGCTGGGTCGGTGGGCAGCTGCTGCACCGCGTCGCCGGCGCGTCGTCCGCCCTCTTCTCGATCGGCGTCGTCGCGCTCACCGTCCTGGCGTATGCGATCGGCGCCGCGATCCACGTCTCCGGCTTCCTCGCCACCTACCTCGCGGCCCTCGTGCTCGGCAACATGGGACTGCCCAACCGGGTGGCGTTCCAGAGCTTCGCCAACGCGCTCGGCTGGATCGCCCAGATCGGCCTCTTCGTGCTGCTCGGCCTGCTCGCCGACCCGAGGCGTCTCGACGAGCAGATCGTCCCGGCCGTCGTCATCGGCCTCGTGCTGCTGCTCGTCGCCCGGCCGCTCTCGGTCTTCGCGTCGGTGTCGTGGTTCAGGGTGCCCTGGCGCGACCAGGTCTTCCTGTCGTGGGCGGGACTGCGCGGCGCCGTACCGGTCGTGCTCGCCACCGTGCCGCTCGTCGTGGGCACGCCGGACACGGAGTGGATCTTCGATCTCGTCTTCATGCTCGTCGTCATCTTCACGATCGTGCAGGCGCCGCCGCTGCCGTGGGTGGCGCGGCGGCTCGGTCTCACCGAGCACGTCCACTCGGTCGACGTCGACCTCGAGTCGACCACCCTGATGGAGATCGGCGCGGACGTCATCCAGGTGACGGTGGGTGCCGAGTCGAGGCTGCACGGGGTGGCCGTCTTCGAGCTGAGACTGCCCAAGGGCGCCAACGTCACCCTCGTCGTGCGCGCCGGCGAGGGGTTCGTGCCCGAGCATCACACGACGATCCGGCACGGGGACCGGCTGCTCGTCGTCACGACCTCGAAGGTCAAGCAGCGCACCGAGCGCCGCATCCGCGAGATCAGCCGGGGCGGGCGCCTCGCCGGCTGGCCGTAGACTGACCCTCGGTCATCTTCCGCTCCCGACGTCCGAGGTTCACCTGTGCCCACCTACTCCTATGCGTGCCAAGAGTGCGGCCACGCCTTCGACATCCGCCAGTCGTTCACCGACGACTCCCTGACGGTGTGCCCGGAGTGCGGCGAGCCCCGCCTGCGCAAGGTGATCCACCCGGTCGGCATCGCGTTCAAGGGCTCGGGCTTCTACAAGACCGACTCGCGCGCCGCGTCCAAGGGCGCCTCGACGCCGGCGGCCTCCGACGGCGCGGGCTCGGGTGACACGAAGAAGAAGGACGGCGGATCGTCGTCCACCTCGGCGTCCGAGTCGTCGAGCGGCTCGAGCACGTCGACGCCGGCGAAGACCGCGTCCACGTCCTCGGGGTCGTCGTCCGGGTCGTCGTCCACAGCCACCTGAGCCCGGAGGACGTTGTCCCCACCCGAGGGCGTATGCCGTCCGGCCGGCCGGGTGCCCGCCCTAGGCTCCTCGCATGACGACTGAGCAGACGACCCTGTCCGACACCGCCGTCCCGGGGGTGCCCGGCGTGCCCACAGAGGGTGTGCGCGCCGAGATCGGCGTCATCGGCGGGTCGGGCCTCTACGAGTTCCTCGACGACTACGAGACCGTCGACGTCGAGACCCCGTTCGGGCGCCCGAGCGACCCGCTCGTCATCGGTGAGGTCGAGGGCCGCAGCGTCGCCTTCGTCGCGCGGCACGGCAAGGGCCACCGCTTCGCCCCGCATCGCGTCAACTACCGCGCGAACCTCTGGGCCCTGCGCGCGGTCGGCGTCCGCCAGATCCTCTCCCCCTGCGCCGTCGGCTCGCTCAAGCCCGAGCACGGGCCGGGCACCATCGTCGTGCCCGACCAGGTCGTCGACCGCACGTGGGGGCGGGCCCACACCATCTACGAGACCGAGGGTCCGGTCGTCCACGTCGGGTTCGCCGATCCCTACTGCCCCAACGGCCGTCAGGTCGCGGTGGCCGCGGCCCGGCTCTCGGAGCTCGAGGTCGTGACGGACGGGACCCTCGTGGTCGTCAACGGGCCGCGGTTCTCCTCCCGCGCCGAATCGCTCATGCACCAGAAGGCCGGCTTCGGCATCGTCGGCATGACGACGATGCCCGAGGCGGCCCTGGCCCGCGAGCTCGCCATGTGCTTCACGACGATCGCCATGGTCACCGACCACGACGCCGGCGTCGAGGGCGGCGACGCCGTCACGCACGACGAGGTCCTGCGCGTCTTCGCGACCAACGTCGAGCACCTCACCTCGATCCTGCGCGACGCCATCGGCCAGATGCCCGCGCACGAGCCCGACGAGACGGCCAGCTGCCCGTGCCGACGCAGCCTCGACGGTCTCGAGCTGCCCTTCCCGCTCCCCTGATGACGGCCGGCGTGCGCTCGGGCTCCCGCTGGCGTCGCGAGGGCCGGCGGGCGGCGTGGCCCGACGGTCCGCGCCGACGCCGGGCCAGACGCGCGCGCTGGCGGCGGTGGGCCGCGGCTGCGCTCGCCGCCCTGGCCGTGCTCGTCACGGTCTCGGCCCTGCGCCCGGCACCCGCAGGAGGCACGGGGCTGCCGACGGTCGTCGTGGCCCGGGACGTCGCCTCCGGGCAGACGATCGGCGTCGACGACGTCACCGTCTCGGTCCGCCCCGGCGGTCAGCGGCCGGGGACGGCGCTGTCGACGGTGGAGGCGGTGGTCGGCCGCACCGCAGCCGCTCCCCTGGCCGTCCACGAGGTCGTGACGCCCGAGCGCCTCGTCGGCGGCGACCTGCTGGCCGGCCAGCCCGACGATCAGGTGGCCCTCAGCGTCCCTGTCCTCGATGCCGCCTCGGTCGGCGTGCGGCCCGGTGACCACGTCGACCTCTACGCCACCGGTTCCGGCACCCGGGCCGCGACTGATGTCGTCGTCCTCGCCGTCCGCGCGGCCGAGGACTCGACTGGTCTCGGGACGGGGCCGCCGGCCCGCGTGACCCTCGCGCTCGACCCGACGCAGGCCGCGGAGGTGGCGCGCGGTCTCAGCGCGCTCCAGGCCGGCCAGAGTCTGGTCGTCGCCGTCCGGCACGGGTCCGGGGCTGCGCAGTAGGCTCGGCATGCCCGGAGTGTCCGCCTCACACGTCACTCTCGTCGCAGCGTCGCACACGGGTCACAGGCCCAGCAGACAGCAGGACCCACAGGGACGGGTCGCAACAACCCCCGTGGCATCGAGATCACCCAGTCCAGGGGCACAGAAAGGGACGCGCATGATCAAGGGTTTCAAGGATTTCCTGATGCGAGGCAACGTCGTCGACCTCGCGGTCGCGGTCGTCATCGGCACCGCGTTCGCCAAGGTGGTCGACTCGTTCGTCACCGTCATCATGGACCTGATCGGCAAGCTCGGTGGCAAGCCGAACTTCTCGCAGTTCAACCCGGGCGGCGTGCACTTCGGCGCCTTCCTGACCCAGCTCGTCGGCTTCGTCATCGTGGCTGCCGCGGTCTACTTCATCGTCGTCGTGCCGATGAACCACCTCGCCGAGCGGCGCAAGGCCGGTGTCGAGCCCGAGCCCGAGGCTCCCTCGGAAGAGGTCATCCTGCTCACGGAGATCCGCGACAGCCTCCGCGCCCGCTGAGTCGGACCACACGAACGCACGTCGCAGGGGCGGGAGCCGACCGCTCCCGCCCCTTCGTCAGTCCCAGCCGTCACCTCGAGTGGCCGCCCGGCCCCACCCGTCACGTGTCACGACGGGGCCACTCGAGTGGGGGGCACCCGTCACGTGTGACGACGGGCCACGCGACGGGGGGGCATCCGTCATGTGTGACGACGGGGCCACTCCCGTCACGTGTGACGACGGGGCGACTCGACGGGACGTCGGGTCAGGCGGGCTCAGTGGTGTCGGACGGGCCTGCCTCCGCGATGGGCACGGAGCCGTAGGCCTCGGGGCGCTCGTAGTCGCCGAGGATCTCGGCGAGGGCGAGCGGGCGGGCGGCTTCGGCGTGCCGGCCGGCGCGCTGCAGGGTGCGACCGAGCAGCAGGTGCGCGTAGGAGTCCGTCGGCGAGTGCTCGATGACCTCGTTGAGGGTCGCCTCGGCCCGGCCGAGCTGCGCCGACTGGAAGTAGGCGCGGGCGAGCATGAGCCGCAGGTCCGTGACGGAGTGCAACACCGCGTCGTCCGCCGTCCCGGCCGTGCGCGACGACTCGACCTCGTCGACGAGCTCGGCCAGGGCGGTCGCGGCAGCCACGTGGTCACCTCGCTCGAAAAGACCCTGGGCCCAGGAGAGGCGCAGCGAGAACGGTGTCGTCGTGTTCATGAGGCCCACAACGCCCCACGAGGTCACGGCATTCCGGCACGTCGCGCCGCCGTCGCCCGCGTCAGCTCACTCGTAGTGCGGGGGTCGCTGCTCCTCGAGCCAGCGGTCACCCAGACCTGAGCCCGCGGGGCGCTCGCCCCAGCCGAGGTCGAGCTCGTCGCTGCTGCGGCCGAGCGCCGCACCGGGCTCGCTCGCATCGGCGTCGGGGGCGCCGTCCGCGTCCCCGGTGCCCTTGCGGAACACCCTGCGCCGCTTGCGCTTCGGGCGAGCAGCAGACTCTGTCGTCGAGGTGCCGGCTCCGTCGAAGGAGGCCGGGTCCGTCGCCGGGCGGGAGCCTCCGGAGGCCGCATCGGCGCCCCCGGTGGTCCGGTCGCCGTCCGCCGCGCTCGTCGAACCGGCGCCGTCGTCGGGCGTCGACACGGCCCCGTCGGTCGGCTCGACCTCGCGGGGCGGCGACGACGTGCGGGCGAGCGTCACGATGCGAGCGAGCTCCCTCGCGGGGTCGCGGAACACGTCGGTGCTCCAGACCCGCTCGTGCACCCAGCCGAGGCGGCCGAGCTGCTCGGGGCGCAGGCGGTCACGGTCACGCGTGCTGCGCAGGGCGGCATACCTGCTCCCGTCGGTCTCGACGGCGATGAGCGCGCGGCCCCGGTGGTAGGGGTCCTCGACCGCGATGTCGATGCGGTGGGTGGCCGTGCCGTAGTCCTCGTGGACGGTGAGGCCCTGGCGGCGCAGGCGCTCGGCGAGGTCGTGCCGCAGCGGGTCGACGGTCGTGGGAGCGGAGGCGAAGAGGGTGTCGTCGTCGCCGACGCCACCGCGCCGCTCGGCGTACGCGAGGAAGTCGCGGAGCATGAGCGCGCCGCGGGCCTTGAGCCGCTCGGGGTCGAGGTCGATCGCGCGCAGCGCCGACACGACGGTCATCCGTGCGCGGGCTCGGGTGATGGCCACGTTGAGCCGTCGCTCACCGCCCTCGATGTTGAGCGGGCCGAAGCGGTGCAGGACCCGGCCGTGCGGCGTCTTGCCGTAGCCGATCGACAGGATGATGGCGTCGCGCTCGTCGCCCTGGACGCGCTCGAGGTTCTTGACAAAGAAGCGCTCGTCGCGGGAGTCGTCGAAGAAGGCGGCGACGTCGGGCGCGGTGCGCAGCGCTTCGGTGATCGCCTCCTCGAGGCGGTCGGCGTGCCTGATGCCGAGGGCGATGACGCCGAGCGACTCCGTGGGACGGGTGCGGGCATGATCGAGGACGAGCTCGACGACGCGGGCCACCTCGCCGTCGGTCGTCTCGATGGTGTCGACGCCCGGCTGCACGACAGCCTGGCCGTCGACCGGCTCGAACGTGACGGCCGAGTCGAGCGACGTGCCGGGAAAGGTCGTGAGTCGACCGTCGTACATCGTGTCGTTGGCGAAGGCGATGAGGCGTTCGTCGCGGCTGCGGTAGTGCCACGTCAGGTTGCGGGTCGGCAGGGCCGCGGCGAGCACGTCGAGCACCGACTCGAAGCCCTCGGTCAGGGTCTCGTCGGCGGGGGCGGCGGCATCGGACTCGTCGTCGGAGACGACGGTGAAGAAGTTCGTCGGCGGGAGCTGTCGCTCGTCGCCGGCGACGACGACCTGGCGGGCGCGGGAGATGGCCGAGATCGCCTGGGCGGGCTGCACCTGCGAGGCCTCGTCGAAGATGACGACGTCGAACCAGCGCCCCGGCGGCAGCGTCGACGCGACGACGAGCGGGCTCATCGCCCAGCACGGCTTGATCGCCGTCAGCGTGGACGACGCCTGCGGCATGAGGTCGCGCAGCGGCTTGTGGCGGCGGGCCTTGCCGGCCTCGGCGCGCACGAGCGCCTCGTGGGCCGGGTGGTCGGCGAGGACCTCGCGGATGTTGCGGGCGACCGCGGCGCGCACCCGGTCGACGGTCGCCGACTGGTGGGCTCGCTCGGCCTCGGCGAACTCCGCGACGTCGCGGCGCAGTCCCGCGCCGTCGTGGGCGCCGTACGCCGGGTCGCGGACGGTGATCTCCTGGGCGAGGGAGGCCCACCACACGTGCTCGACCTCGGCCGTGACCTGGTCGGTGGGGATCCCGCGGGCCGCGAGGTCGTCGACGACCGGGCCGAGCCCGGTCGAGCGCAGCTCGTCGAGGGCCGACGTGACCTGGGGCAGCACGGCGATCCGGTCGGGTCGGCTCGCGAGCCCGGCGAGCCGGTCCCGCAGGTCGCGCAGCGGCAGGGACGTCAGCGTGCGCCCGTCGGGCCCGACCTGGAGGCGGTCGTCGAGCCACTCGAGGTCCGCCGTGAGGCCGGCGAGCAACGACAGCCCCTCGTCGAGGCGCGGCGAGATCTCCGGACGACCGCCGCCGCCGACGAGCTCGAACCAGTGCTCACGCTGCTCGCTGGCCGACACGAGCTCCTCGTGGAGGTTGGCCGGCGGTCGACCGGGGCGCAGGAGCCGCTTGGTCTGCTGCCGGATCTTCCAGCGGTCGAGCCAGCCCATGTCGACGTCGCGGGCCTCCCGCCAGTCGCGCGTCGCCGTGGCGGCGATGTGCTCCTTGAGCGGGATGTCGAAGACCTCGGGCCGGAACACCTCGAGGGTCTCGCGGACGCTCGACATCGTGGCGAAGGCCGACTTCCAGTCCTCCAGCGAGTTCGCCTCTGGCACATGGGATTCCGACAGTATGCGGTTGAGCTCGCGGGCCGCTTCGTCGAGCCCGCTCGTGCTGTGGCGGGTCGTGACGTCGAGGGCGCGGGCCGCGTCGTCGGCCGTGAGGATGCGGGCGCCGAACCACGGGTCGTCACCGTCCCGCGTCCACGCCCCGAGCCCCGCGGCGTCGCGCAGCCGGCGGCCGAGCTCGACGGCCCTCGGGCGGCTCAGTCCGGCGAGGTCGCGGCTGCCGAGTCGGACGTGACACGTCGGGGGAGGCGTGCGCGTGCCGAGCTCGACGAGTGCCTGCTGGGCTTCGTGCGCGGACACACCCCACGGGTCGCGCACGGCGTGGAGCGCCTCGACGTGCTTCTGCAGGCGAGCTCGGCGGTCGCGCAGCGTCGCGGTCGTGCGGTCGGTCTCGGAAGTGTCGTTCGCGACCGCGGCGTCCAGGCTCTTGGCGAACTGCTGGGCGGTCGCGCGCTTGTTCGTCGGCCCGTCGTAGGCGTCGAGCACGAGGTCGCCGAGCCCGAGACGGTCGAGGCGGCTGAGGACGGCGTCGATGGCGGCGCGCTTCTCGGCGACGAAGAGGGTCGACTTGCCCTCGGCCGCGAGCGAGGCGATGAGGTTGACGATGGTCTGCGACTTGCCCGTGCCGGGAGGCCCCTTGACGACGAGGTGGGCGCCCGCGCGTACGGCGTCGATGGCCGCGTGCTGGGAGGAGTCCGCGTCGAGGACGAGGTACTCGTGCTCCGGGTCGGGGTCCGGGTCACTCTCCGGCAGGCGCAGCCGCACCGCTGCGAGCGCCGACTCGTCGCCCGCGAGCGCCGCGACGACGTCGTGGTTGGCCAGGGTGTCGCCCTGGAGGGCGAGGTCGGCGACCATCGGCAGCTTGGCGTAGGAGAAGGTGCCGAGGACGAGCCGCGGGGTGATCTCGAACTCGGGCACGCGCTCGCACGCGTGGCCGAGAGCGGCATACACCGGGTAGGGGTCGAAGCCGTTGCCCGCCGTGGCGAGGTCGGCGAGCGCGTCCCCGTCGATCTCGATGCCCTGCTCGGAGCGGAGGTACTCGCGCAGGACGGGGTTGAGTTCGGCCTCGGGGCCGAGGTCGATCTCGAAGTCCTCCTGGGCGGCGCCCGTCGGGCGCAGCACGCACGAGCGCAGCAGCACCGGCGACGCCGGGGGGCGGGCGGCGCGAGGCACGGACCACGTCGCCATGCCGATGGCGATGAAGCCGGCCGCGATGCCGCGCTCCTCGTGCAGCTCGAGGGCCTTGGACCGGATGGCGCGCGCACGGCGGCGGGCCTCCTCGAAGGCAGCGGGCTCGCGCACGAGGTCGGACAGTCGCGTGCGACGACCGGCGAGCAGCATCGAGACGCCGCCGGGGTGCGCGGTCGTCAGGTCGAGGGTGCCGGAGGGCAGGTCGCGGTACCAGAGGAGCGTGTTGCGCCCGCCGAGGTCGACGAGCGTGCGCTGCCACGTCCTGACGGCGGCCCTGACGCGGTCGGCGCGTGGATCGCCCGAGGGCGACTCGGCCTTGGGGGCAGGGTCGGTCCTGAGGGCGTCGGTCATTCCAGCAGGCTAACGAACGAACCTTCGCGTACCCGCCACCGACAGACCATCGCGCAGAGGAATCCGTGCTGCGGCAGCCGGCGACGTGCGCTCTCGTCAGCGGTCGCCGAGCGCGGCGCGGGTCTCGCCGACGAGACGGCCCACGGCCGCGACCGCAGCCGTGAGGGACGCCTCGGTGGTGCCCAGCGCGCCCAGGGCGAGGGCGGCGTCCCGCGAGAACCGCTCCGGCGCCGCGGGCAGCATCGCGACCGCGGGCACGAGCCCCTTCTCGTTCGTCACCCAGCGTCCGGCGTCCGCGTGCAGCGCGTGGGCACACAGCAGGACCGCTCGGGCGAGCGCGAGCGACACGTACGTCGTGTCCGCGCGCCGGGCTCCCTTCTCGGCCGCGCCGACGAGGAAGTCGGCCTCCCAGAGGGCGCCGACCATCGCGTCGCGCAGGGCGAGGGGGTATGCCGTCACGGCCGTTCGCAGGGACGCGAGCCGACCGGCCGGGTCGGCCAGAACGACCCCGGTGGCCAGCTCGGCGGCATACGCCACGTCGAGGAAGCCGAGCGGGTGACCTGCCTGGAGGTGGAAGGCGAACTCACCGCGATTCGCTCGATCCGCTTGTGCTGCAACCCGATCGACGTCGCGCAGGATCCAGTCGACGGCGGCGCCCTCGACCTCGAGCCAGCCACCGGCGTCGACCCACGGGCCCCAGGTACCGGGCTCCCCCACCGCGACGTCGCGCCCTGACCACCGGCTCGCGAGACGTGTCAGCTCGGCGGTGTCTGGCACACCCTGGTAGTAGACGCCGAGGTCGACGTCGGAGGTGGGCAGCGCGTCGCCGCGGGCGCGACTGCCGCCGAGCACGACGCCCAGCACCCCGTGCACGCCGGTCAGCTCGTCGACCATCCGGCGCAACGTCTCGTCGGTGATCATCGGGCGGTCCTCGGCATGGGCCGGACGCTACCGGAGCCTCGTCCCGAGGCCGGATCGGCGAGCCTGACCGAAATGTCCGATAACGGAGTCAACGCCCGGTCTGGTATGTACCGTCCCTCGCATGACCGTTCACTCCCCCGAGTCGCCGTCGTCCGCCCGGCCGTCGGCCGCAGCGCCGGCGCGCCGACGTGTGCTCTCCGGGCTCGGTAGCGGCGCAGCCCTCGCCGTGGCCACCGCGACGACCGCGTCCGCGGCACCCGCCTCCGCCGCAGCGGCGCCCGCGACGGCCACCCCCGCGGTCATGACCGCAGCCGTCACGGCCGACCCCGTGCTGCACCTGCTGCGCCGCGCCACGTTCGGCCCGACCCCGGCCCTGGTCGCCGAGGTCCGCACGGCGGGCACGACGGCATGGCTCGACGCCCAGCTCGCGCCGCTCACCAAGGTCCCCGACACCGCCATGGACGGCATCCTCAAGCGCTGGCCGCGACTGGGCTGGAAGACGTGGGAGGTGCGCGAGCGCCTCCCGGCTGATAATACGTACGCGGTCATGTACGACCTGCTCGAGTCGCACGTCGCCCGGGCGCTCTTCTCGCGCCGTCAGCTCCTGGAGACGGTCGTCGACTTCTGGACCAACCACCTCGTCGTCCCGGTCCCGAGCAGCGAGGTCTGGGACAGCGCCCACCTCTTCCAGCGTGACGTCATCCGCAAGCACGCGCTCGGCAAGTACTCCGACATGCTCAACGCGGCAGCGCGGCACCCGTCGATGCTCAAGGTCCTCGACAACGCCGACAGCACGAAGAAGGCGCCGAACGAGAACTACGGCCGTGAGCTGCTCGAGCTGCACACCGTCGGCGTCGGGAAGTTCACCGAGGCCGACGTCAAGATGTCAGCACTGGCGCTGACCGGTCTCAGCGTCGATCGGGAGTCGGGTCTCTACTGCTACCGGCCCAACCGTCGTCACGTCGGGACCGTCAAGGTGCTCGGCTGGAGCGACCCGAACGCGACGCCCGAGAACGGCAGCGCCGTCGCGACGCTCTACCTCAACTATCTGGCGAACCACCCGGCGACGGCGACCCGCATCGCGACGAAGCTCGTGACCCGCTACGTCTCCGACACGCCACCGGCCACCCTCGTCACCAAGCTCGCGCAGGTCTACCTCGCGAACGGCACGGCCATCGCTCCGGTGCTGCGAGCCCTGTTCCTCTCCCCCGAGTTCGCCGCGTCGGCGGGCCAGAAGATCCGCACCCCCTACGAGGACGCCCTCGCGTCGTGCCGCATCCTCGGCCTGACCCCCGAGCCGGTCCCGGCGGCCGGGGTGACGAGCGAGCTGCGGAGCCTTTGCTGGCAGATGACCACCTTTGGGCAGGCACCCATGGGGTGGCCGGCTCCGAATGGCTATCCCGACGTCGCCGCCGCGTGGAACGGCGCGTCGAGCACGCTCAACCGCTGGAACTTCCACCTCGGGCTCGCCGGCAACTGGACCCTCAAGGCGATGAAGCGCCCCGACGTCACGACGCTCGTGCCGACCCCGCTGCCGTCGACGTATGCCGCCCTCGTCGAAGCGCTCGCCGCGAAGCTGCTCATCACGCTGACGACCGCGCAGCGCGACGCGATCTGCCGGTTCGTCGACCACGCCCCCGGCGACGCCCTCAAGGCGGGTGCTGCGGCCCTGACGTGGCGGCTCCCGTCGATCGTCGCGCTCCTGCTCGACTCCCCCAACTTCGCCACCCGCTGAGGACGACCATGACGACCCATCCCGCGACCGCGTCCACAGCCCCGTCCCTGACCCGGTCCGTGGCCCACTACCCGGCCGAGTCCGGCGTCCCCCCGGAAGGCTGCGGCTGCCCGCAGGGGCAGGTCCTGACCTCGCAGGTCTCCCGCCGCACCTTGCTCGCGGGCGCGTCAGCCCTGGGAGCGCTCGGCGCCGTCATCGGCACCGCCGGCCCCAGTGCCGCCACGCAGCTCGCCTTCGCCGGGACGGCCTACACCGGCGACACGATCGTCATCCTCAGCCTCCGCGGCGGCTTCGACGGCCTGTCCGCGGTGGCCCCCGTCGGGGACCCTGCGTACTTTGCGGCGCGGCCCGCGATCGCCATCCCCGCGTCGCGGGCGATCACGCTCGACAGCATGTTCGGGCTGCACCCCGCGCTCGCGCCGCTCAAGCCGATCTGGGACGCCGGCGGACTCGCGGCCGTCCACGCGGTCGGCCAGGTCAACCCGACGCGGTCGCACTTCGAGGCCATGGCCACGATGGAGAACGCCGCGCCCGGCTCGACGCTGCGCACCGGCTGGCTCGACCGCATGATCGGGCTGAGCGGCCCGGTCTCGACGTTCGCGTCGGCGTCGGTCGGATCGGCGACGACACCGCAGTCGATGATCGGACCGAACCCCGAGGTCGCCATCCGCACCGTCGACAGCTTCAGTCTCAGCGGCGCCAGCACCCCGGATGAGCAGACCCGCTGGACGACCGCCCTCAACGCCTTGTATGCCGGGGCGCCCGCCGCGCTCGCGGCACCCGCGAAGGCGACGCTCGGGGCGCTCTCGACGATGTCACCGCTCAAGGCCGCCGGCTACACCCCGGCCAACGGGGCGGCATACCCCAAGGGAGCCGTCGGCGACGCCCTGCGCGACCTCGCCCGCCTCATCAAGGCACGGATCGGCCTGCGGGCGGCGACGGTCGACGTCGGCAACTGGGACATGCACTCCGGCCTCGGGTCCAGCGACTCCGGCTGGATGTTCCGCCAGCTCACCGAGCTCGGCCAGGCGCTCGCCGCGTTCAACCAGGACCTCGGCGCGCAGATGAGCGACGTCACGCTCGTGACGCTCAGCGAGTTCGGCCGCCGCGTCGCGCAGAACGGCTCCGGTGGACTCGACCACGGGCACGGCAACGTCTCGCTCGTCATGGGCGGCGGGGTCCGCGGCGGGCAGGTCTACGGGCGCTGGCCCGGCCTCGCGGCGGCCAACCTCGACAACGGCGACCTCGCCGGGACGACGGACTACCGGACGATCCTCGCCGAGGCGCTGGAGAAGCGGGCGCAGCTGTCCTCCTCGACCGTCTTCCCCCTGCTCGCCGCCGACCGTCTCGGGATGTTCGCCGCCAAGGCCTGACCCAGGCCGACGCACAGCCGTCCGACAAATGGGTGGGGGGCGCCGACGCCCTGCGCGAGACTGGCCGACGTGGACGAGGTCGAGGTCGTGGTCGCCCATCAGGAACGCGCGACGCTGCGGGTGGGTGACGTGTTCCTCAAGGTCGACGCCGATCCGGCCCGCACCGAGGTCGAGGTCGAGGCGATGACGCTGGCGCCGGTCCCGACCCCGGCGGTCCTGTGGTGCAGGCCGCCCGTGCTCGCGCTCGCTGCCCTGCCCGGGGTGGCGCTCGGTCGCCTCGGCAAGCCGTCGACCGCCTCGGCCGCGGCGTGGGCCGCCTCGGGTGCGGTCCTGCGGGTTCTGCACGACGCGCCGTTGCCCGCGTGGTCCGGGGCCAGCCTCGACGAGAAGGCGGCGAGCCTCGACGCCGAGTGCACGTGGCTCCTGACGAACGACGTGCTGCCGGCCGACCTCGTGACGCGCAACCGTGAGCTCGCCGAGGTCGCGCTGCGACCGTGCACGCCGGTGTTCATGCACGGCGACCTGCAGGTGGCCCACGTCTTCGTCCAGGGAGACGAGGTCACCGGCATCCTCGACTGGTCCGAGGCGGGTCGGGGCTCAGCGATGTACGACCTCTCGAGCCTGACCCTCGGGCACCCCGAGCACGTCGCAGACGTCGTCGCCGGCTACGGCGCGGATGCCGTCGACCTCGACGTGGTCCGAGCGTGGTGGTCCCTGCGGAGCCTGACGGCGATCCGCTGGCTCGTCGAGCACGGCTTCGACCCCGCCGCGCCCGGGTGCGAGATCGACGTGCTCAAGGCCCAGCTCTGAGGCTGCGGCTCGGCGACGCACTCAGCGGTCGATCATCCGCTGCATGGCCTCCGGGTAGCGGTCACCGTGGACCTGCACGCTGGACGAGGCGGTGTCGAGCTCGGCGAGGTCTTCGTCCGTGAGGGTGAGGTCTGTGGCACCGAGGTTCTCGTCGAGGCGCTCGAGGCGCCGGGTCCCCGGGATCGGCACGACCCACGGCTGCTGCGCGAGCAGCCAGGCGAGAGCCACCTGACCCACCGTGGCGCCCTTGCGATCGGCGACCGCGGTGATGAGGTCGACGAGGGCGAGGTTGGCCTGCAGCGCCTCCCGCTCGAAGCGCGGCAGGGAGGCGCGGATGTCGCCCTCGCCGAACTCCGTGGCGGCGGTGACCTTCCCCGTGAGGAAGCCCCGTCCGAGCGGACTGAAGGGGACGAAGCCGATCCCGAGCTCCTCGAGGGCGGGCAGGATCGCCTCCTCGGGCTCGCGCCAGAAGAGGGAGTACTCGCTCTGCAACGCGGTGACTGGCTGCACGGCGTGGGCACGGCGGATCGTGTCGACCCCGGCCTCGGACAGGCCGAAGTGGTGCACCTTGCCCGCCTCGATGAGCTCCTTGACGGTGCCGGCGACGTCTTCGATAGGGACGTCGGGGTCGACGCGGTGCTGGTAGAGCAGGTCGATGGCGTCCGTGCGCAGTCGTCGCAGGGAGCCGTCGACGGCGGCGCGGATGGCGTCGGGTCGGCTCGTGACGCCCGTCTGGGTGCCGTTCTCGTCGAAGGCGAAACCGAACTTGGTGGCGATGACGACGTCGTCGCGTACCGGCTGCAGGGCCTCGCCGACGAGCTCCTCGTTGTGGAAGGGGCCGTAGACCTCGGCGGTGTCGAAGAGGGTGACGCCCCGGTCGACCGCGGCACGCAGGAACGTCACCATCGCGTCCCGTGGTGGTCGCGGGCCGAAGGACTGGCTCATGCCCATGCAGCCGAGGCCGAGGGCGGAGACCTCGAGGCCTCGGGTGCCGAGTGTGCGGTTCTTCATGTGGGTTCTCCTTTGGTCGCGTTCGTGGTGGAAATCGTTGGTGCTCAGAGCTGCCCGGCGGGTCGCCGAAGGGTCTCGTTGATCGCGAGGTGGCGAGGCCGGCTGAGGGTGAAGGCGATGACGTCGGCGACTGGGCCCGGCTGGCTGGTCTGGGTGGTGGTGGTCATGCGCTCATCTCGGTCGTGGTCGGCCGGGGTGCGAGGCCGGTTCAGGCCTCGGGGATGGGGCGTCCGAAGGTCTCGAGCGTGATGTCGGCCGGCTCGGGGCCACCGCGCGTGCCGGTGTCGAGGGCGTCGATCGCGGTCAGCTCGTCCTGGGTCAGGACGAAGTCGAAGACGTCGAAGTTCTCCGCGATGCGGTGCGCCTTGGTCGACTTGGGGATGGCGGAGCGTCCTTGCTGCAGGTGCCAGCGCAGCATCACCTGGGCGGGTGTCTTGCCGTGCGTGGCGGCGATGCCACCGATGACCGGGTCCTGGAGCGTGCTGCCGTGACTGCCGTCGCGGTACAAGGTGATGCCACCGATCGGGGACCACGCCTGCGTCAGGATCCCGTGCTGGGCTCCGAGCTCCTGGACTGCCTTCTGCTGGAAGTAGGGGTGCAGCTCGATCTGGTTGACCGCGGGCACGACCGTCGCCGCATCGAGCAGGGCGGTGAGGTGGTCGACCATGAAGTTGCTGACGCCGATGGCGCGCACCTTGCCGTCCGCGAGGAGCGTCTCCAGCGCCCGGTACGCCTCGAGCGTCGTGTCGAAGGCGGACGGGAGGGCCTGGTGCAGGATCAGTAGGTCGATCTGCTCGACGCCGAGCTTACCGGCGCTCTTGTCGAAGCCGTGCAGGGTCTCGTCGTAGCCGTAGTCGCTGATCCAGATCTTCGTCTCGAGGAAGACCTCGTCACGGGGCACGCCGGAGCTGCGGACGGCCTCGCCGACCTCGCGCTCGTTGCCGTAGGCGGCGGCCGTGTCGATGTGCCGGTACCCGGTCGCGAGCGCGGCCTCGACGGCGGCGCGCGTCTCCTCCGGAGGGGTCTGGAACACCCCGAGTCCGATGGCCGGCATCTCGACCTCGCTGTTCAGCTGCAGTGTCGTCATGTCTTCGACCGTAGGCGCGAGCCCGTGCCGGTGGCAGTGACGGCCTTGACCGGTAACGCCAGCCCCTCCCTGGACCCGAGCCCACGGCATACGGTCGGTGCATGGACAACAGGGCCGAGGTGCGCGACTTCCTGACCTCCCGCCGCTCGCGGCTCACCCCGGAGCAGGCCGGTCTGACGCTCTACGGGAGCAACCGTCGGGTCAAGGGCCTGCGACGCGAGGAGGTCGCGGTCCTGGCCGACGTCAGCACCGACTACTACACGCGCCTCGAACGCGGCAACCTCTCCGGGGTGTCCGAGTCGGTCCTGGAATCACTGGCGACGGCGCTCCAGCGCGACGAGTCCGAGCGGGTCCATCTCTTCGACCTCGCCCGGGCAGCCAACACCGGCAACCGACGGCGACGGACACCGGTCAAGGAGCAGCTGCGACCCGGCATACAACGCATTCTCGACTCCCTGTCAGCGCCGGCCTACGTCCGCGACAACCGCCTCGACCTGCTCGGTGTCAACGCACTCGGGCGAGCCCTGCTGACCGACCTCTACGACGGCGGCACGACACGCCCCAACCTGGCGCGCTACCTGTTCCTCGACGACCGCTCGAGGGACTTCTACGTCGACTGGACCAGGGTCGCCAAGGACGTCGTCGCGTCCCTGCGCCTGCAGGCGGGCCACACGCCGTACGACCGCGGTCTGACGGACCTCGTCGGCGAGCTCTCCACTCGCAGTGAGGAGTTCCGCACCTGGTGGGCCGGCCACACCGTTCGGCTCCACCGCACCTCGACGAAGCAGATGCACCACCCGGTCGTCGGGGATATCGAGCTGACCGGTGAGGCGCTGGAGCTGTCCGGAGACGCCGGGCTCACGATCATCACCTACACGGTCGAGCCCGGCACGCCCTCTGCCGAAGCACTGCAGTTCCTCTCCAACTGGGCCACGAGCGAGCCGGCTCCGAGCAGTACCCGCGAGACGACGAGCTGACCGAGTGGCCGGCTGACGGCTCAGCCAGCACGGCGCGAGCCCATCGCTCGGGTCCAGTGAATGCCCGTGCCGAGTTGCGGCCCGGCCGCTGGCGCCCTGATCATCTGGTGATGAACCAGACGCCTGCTGCGACGAAGCTGAGACGTGCCGTACGGGCGGTCATCCTTGCCGAGGACGACCGGCTCCTGCTGTGCCGCTTCAGCCGTCCGCACCCAGCGGTCCCGACGGGCGCAACGGTCGTGTGGGCGGCCCCCGGCGGCGGCATCGAGTCCGGTGAGCTTCCGCTCGCGGCGCTGCGCCGTGAGCTGCACGAGGAGACCGGGCTCGTCATCGACGCAGACCCGCCTCACGTCTGGCACCAGGAGGTCGTCGCGCCCGGCCACGCCGACGGCTACGACGGGGTGGTCAACGACTACTTCCTGGTCCGAACCCCGCTCTTCGATCCCCGGGGCGCCCTGTCCGACGACGAACTCGCCGCCGAGCACATCAGCGCGATGCGATGGTGGCGGCACGCAGAGATCGCCGAATACGACGGAACCGACTTGTTCTCACCTCGCGACGTCGCGACACCGCTGGCGGCCCTGATCGCCGGCGACATTCCGGCCACGCCCGTGGTGCTCGGCCTGTGATTCGCTAACGCAGAGGCGTCTGCTCCTGTCGCCGATGACCCTCGGGCTGCCGACGCTGGTCCTGCACCGACGCGGTGAGCCCGGCGGCTCCGCTCCCGTGGGGCTGGATCGAGCCAGTGCGCTCAAGGAACGCGGAAGCACTCTTCCTGTCATGGCACCCCTTTAGGTCAAGACATGGCGAGGACCGGGGTTCTACGCTCGGGGGTGACGGGTCCGGGAAGAGGCTTGTCCGAAGAGCCGGTGTGGGGTTGTGAGCCGGTCACGCTGGAGTCAGAGTCGTTGCCCCGGTGCCCTCCCGGGCCCGTCACCTGGCCTGTGCGCAGGGTGTACTCGCGTCGAGTCTGGTCGGCGACCATCCGCGTGTACACGACGTTGGACAGGCGTCGCTTGAGGGACCGCATCGCCATCAACGAGGGCGTGCCGCCGGCCTTGCGGGCGTCGTAGAACTCCCGCCCGGGAGTCGGGTTGCGCAGCTGCACGACCGCCATGATGTGCAGCGTCCGGTTGATCCTGCGGTTGCCTGCACGAGAGAGCCGGTGGCGTTGCTGCGCCCCGGAAGACGCATCCAACGGCGCGGTCCCGTTCCAGGAGGCGAACCGGTCCTTGTCGCGGAACCGGTGGATGTCCCCGACGTCGTTCAGCAGCCGCGCGGCGCCGGTCGGGCCGATCCCGGTCAGCTCCAGCAGCGTGGAGCCGCGCTCGGTCACGAGTGCGGTCAGCTCTTTCTCGGCCGTCTTGATCTTGCGGTCGATCACCTCGAGCTCACCGATCAGCTCGACCACCAGACGGCGCCGGGTCTTGCCGACGAGGTCGCGCGGCTTGACCTTGGCGACCAGTGCGCGGGCCTGCGGCGCGGACAGGAACGTCTTCGCCCCGCCCGGAATCAGTTCCAGCAGAAGCCGATGCAGCCGGTTGACCGTCTGCGTGCGGGTTCGGCCCAGCTCGTCGCGGCGGTCGACCATCATGCCCATCACGACCAGGTCGTCCTCGACCACACCGGGCCTGAGCCCGGGCTCGGCCGGGGCGTACAGCGCGGCGAGGGCGACCGAGTGCGCATCGACCGGGTCGGTCTTGCGGGCGTTGCCGGTGGCGAAGACCCGCACCTGCGCCGACAGCTTCGTCGGCACGTCGAGCACTCGTTCCCCGTCGTGGACGAGCCGGTGCGCGATGTGCCGACCGATGCCGTTGCAGCCCTCGACCGCCCACACCCGCTCCCCGATCACGCCGTGGCCTCGGCCCGCGGCCAGCATCGCCGCGTAGCCGGCCTGGTCCGTGTCGAACCGGCCCACCTGCAGCACCCGCCCGCCTTGGTCGATGACCTCGATCGTGGCCGAGCGCTTGTGCGGGTCCATCCCGATGATCACGCTCATTGCCGTGCACCTCCTCGTTCACGCAGTGATGTGGAAGCGGGGAGGGCATCGCTACTTTGAGCAGAACAAACCCCTTTAGAGCCTCTCCTCGCGCGGTGCCCGACGAGAACGCATGCCATGAGAGAGCCACACCAATGACGCCGGTGGGCAGCCGCATATGAGAGCGTCTCGCCGAGCACCTGGACCGAGTCTGGCCGGACACCGATCCTGCAACCAGTCTCTAAGTAGCCGCCAATCGGTCGTGCCGATGAGTGCTGATTCTCCTGCGCGGTCCGCGTCGCATCCGCCGCGGGTAACGACCCCGTCAGGTCACGGTTTTGCAAGGTGGTGAGTCTCGAGGGCAGGCATCACGTCGTCCCGGTCTAGCGTGATGTCACCGACAAGGGGGTCCCGATGACGACGACACGGTCCGGCCGGGGGATGCGGCACAGGCAGTGGTGGCTTGCCATCGCACTACTGCCGTTACTTGCAAGCTGCGCCAATGCTCGTCTCGCTCCGACCCCGGAACCCACGACGATCAACGCGCATCGCGATCCTGAACTGGTCGTGGCGGCGTGCACGGCGAGCGGGTTCACGCTCTCGTCCCAGAACGTCTCGACAACCGATGCCGGAGTGAGATTCTCGGTGAGCAGTACCGGCCCGGCTGGCACCTACGTCAACTTCAGCTGGGACGGAGGAGGCGAGGGGAACCCCGCCCCTCGACTGGCCACAGAATGGATAAGGCCGATACCCCCAGGCCTGGTCCAGGTCTCCTGTTCGACGCCAGCCCATGAATGGCCGGCGCAGACGGTCACCGTCTCCGACGATGGGCGCCACTGGAGCCCAATCACGCTGTCGGATCTGGCCTGCCCGCCAGGAATCTCACCGGGGTGGGCGATCTCCAAGCCGGGGCGTGGGGCCTCAGCAGAGGTAGCCATCAGGGAGATGCTCCGCCACATGGAGGGGACCGACTGGTCGCACGCTACCCAGACCAAGGCGCCCATCGGCTATCCGGACGCCCCGGTGCAGACGTGGATCGTCGCTCTCTCGGGCCGGCCCGAGATCTCAGCCACCGTCACTCAGACCGGAGTCAACTTCGAGGCGAGCCCGGACACGATCTGCCACGCCTGATGCCGGCCAACAACATCCTCTCTGCCGCTGCGGGTGAGCTCTGCTTCGAGGATTGGCGGCGGATCTTTGCGGAATGGTTCCGGTCCCCGACGTGGCGGTCACTTACCCACGCACTCGTAGTAGCCGCAGGAGAAGGCCACCTTGGTGCCGCGGTACGCGACCCGGGAACGGTCCTTCAAGTGCTTGTCTGAGGTGAGGACCGGCACGCCTGTTTCGACCCAGTAGAACTGTCCCAGTTCCGGGTCCGGGGCGCGGGTGAGGTGGGCGGTGACGTCGCCGCGTTCGGTCCGAACCACGACCTTGGTGATGTCGCGGGCAACGGTGCCGGCGGCGAACTCGTTGGCGGCTGCGCCGGTGGGTAGGTCGCCGTCCATGCTCCACGCGTACCCGGTACCGAAGTCGTCCGGGGGTGGCGCCTTGATTTGGCGGCATACCGACGGCGTCACGGCGCCCTCGGCGTCGACTGTGCCGATGCAGAACATTCGGTCGGGCGTCAGGTACAGCGCGGGGCGCTGTCCTTGACGGTTGCGCTGCTGTGACATTACGTGCACCGGGCCCCAGGTTTGCTCCGCCCCGGTCTCCGCGACGTCCGAGGGCGTGGTCGGGGTGGTCGGGGATGTCAAGGTGGTCGGAGAGGTCAAGGTGGTCGGTGCGGTCCCCCTCGCAGGGCTCGCCGGGGTCATGTCCTGTCTAGCCGGCCCCCAGCCGGTGATGATGGAGGAGCCGGCGATGCCGATCGCGGCGGCCGCGCTCACCATCAGAGTGAGCCGGCGCCGGCGGCGTCGGGTGCGGTTTCCCGCGGAGATGATGCGGCTCGGGTCGACGCGCATCACCGGCTCGGGCGCGCGCTCGAGCAGGTCGAGGACGTCATCGAACATGGGAACCCTCCTGTGCGTGTAGGGCGCGCAGCCGTGCCAAACCTCGCGAGGCCGACGACTTCACCGTGCCAACGCTCACCCCGAGCGTGAAAGCCGCCTGAGCCTCGGACTCTCCGACGTAGTGCCTCAGCACCACCACTTGGCGTTCACGAGGCGGCAACTGGCGCAGCAGATGCTGCAGGTAGTCGCCCTCCTCCGGGCCGGTAACAGCGGGTGCGGCGTGTTCTGGCACCGCGTCGGTCAGCTGCTCACGGCGGGCGCGCCGGAGGGAGTCAGCGTGCAGGTTCACCACGACTCGGCGTGTGTAGGCCAGCGGCTCCCCGTCCCGGATCCGGCCCCACTTGAGGTAGACCCGCTCTAACGCCGCCTGAACGAGCTCCTCGGCGTGGACGGGGTTCCCGCACAGCAACCAGGCGGTGCGTAACAGGCGCGCGGACGAGACCTGCACGAAGTCGGCGAACTCCTCGTCGTCAGCCCTGCCCACCGTGTCCCCTTCGACGATCGATCATGACCTCGTCCCTCTACATACTCAACGGCGCAGAGCAACAGAAGGTTGAGTCCCCTACGTTAGGTAGCTCCAACTTGCGGACGGTGCACGCCACGGGTTCCGAGGACAAGACACCGCCCAGCGATTCACTCATCTGCCGCAGTGCTCGCGTCCGGCCTCTTCGACTTCGATGCCTTGGGCGGATCCGTGCCACCTTTCCGGGGTGACATATGAAACCGGGCGATCTACTACGGCTGATTTCTCCAACGTGAAGGACCGCAACGACTTCGTCGGCTTTGTCGAGTCAGCCGCGGCAGATCTGCGCAGGTGGCAGCGATGACTGGGAGAGCGGCACACTCGAGGGATTCCTCGACGGCCTCGCCGCGGCGAGCCACGCCCGCGTTGTCGATCGTGATGGGGCTAGCCAGGAGCTGGCCAGCTGGAGACTTTTCGCTGAGCTTGTCGCCGCAGCGACTGGCTACGAGTGACGTCCGACATGGCCGCATGCGGGCCAGCCGTCTACGCGGTCGCGGTTAGGGGCGGCAGTGACAGACACATGACATCGGTCCCCGGATTAGCCTGAGACTCATGTCCCCGAGTGCTGAGCGTCGTGCGGCCGCGGCGACCGTGAGTGCCTTCCACGAGGCGCAGCTGGCCCAGCTCGTGGAGCGGGTCGGGCTCGAGATCGACCGGTTCCGCGCCGGTGAGCTGGATGCGTTCGAGGCGGACCAAGCGTTGTTCCAGTACTCACGTGCCGCCAAGGAGCTGTGGAAGTTCTGCAATGGCGTGGATGTCGAGTGGGTGGCACAAGACATTCGGGAGCGGGCACCGAGTCAGTGGTGGGAGCGCGGAACCGGCCGCCGACGGTGACCGTTCGAGTCCCCCGATCGTGCCGTCCTGCAGGTTGCGCGCTGCGGCGGGATTATGGCGGCGCTTTCGTGGGTCGGCCGACTCCGTTCACCCTGAAAAGATGACTACCTACGAGAACGTCTTGGTCCCGATCCCTCTGCCTCCAGAATCGGACACGCTCAGACGCGCGGTCGCCGCCTACCTGGCCCGGTTCAAAGGACAGTCCCGGGTTCACACCGAGTCCGACCTGCGCGCATTCCTGACCTGGTGCCGCGGACACGGCCTGGACCCGCTGACCGCGCAACGACCGCACATCGAGCTCTACATCCGGTGGATGCAGGAGACCCGCCGCTACAAGCCTTCGACCGTGAGCCGCCGCGTCGCGGTCGTCGCCGGGTTCTACCGGACCTGCGTCATCGACGCCGTCCTGGCGCAGTCACCGGCCGAGCACGTTCGGCGCCCGAACGTGCCCGCCGAGTCACCCACCCTCGGACTGACCCACCTGCAGTTCGAAGCGATGCTCGCCACCGCCCGCACCCTCCACCAACGTCAACGACTTCGCCCTCGTCGCGATGCTCGGCCTGCTCGGGCTGCGGATCTTCGAAGCCTGCGGCGCCGACATCTCCGACCTTGGCGAAGAACACGGCCACCGCGTCCTACGCGTGACCGGCAAAGGCGGCAAGGTAGTCCTGACTCCCCTGCCACCGGCAGTAGCCCGCGCCATCGACCGCGCCGTCGACGCCCGCACCTCGGGACCGATCCTGCGAACCGGCCGCGGCACCCGGATGGACCGACACTGTGCCACTCGACGCCTGCACCACCTCACCGAAGTCAGCGGCGTGCACGTCGCCCGGATGCACCCACACATGCTGCGCCACACGTTCGTCACGACCATGCTCGACGCCGGCGTTGACCTGCGCGACGTCCAGATCGCCGCCCGGCACACCGACCCGCGCACGACCATGCGTTACGACCGGGCCCGGAAGAACCTCGACCGCCACCCCAACTACATCCTCGCCGCCTACATGGCCTCAGGCACCTAAACCCAGCGCCGTCACGAGAATGGCGGACGTTTGTCGGCGGACGCCGATCGTGACACACTGGTACAAGAACCTGTACCAGTAGGAGATGTCATGGCTGTCACTGCAAGCGAGGCCCGGAAGAACTTGTTTCCGCTGATCGAGCAGGTCAACGAGGACCGCACACCGATCGAGATAACCTCCCGCCGCGGCGACGCGGTGCTGATGTCCCGCGCAGACTACGACGCGCTCGAGGAGACAGCTCATCTGTTGCGGGTCCCAGCCAATGCCCGACACCTGCTTGAGAGCCTGCAGCAGGCACGGTCCGGGCAGCGGGACGAGCACGACCTGGCGCGATGAGGCTGGTCTTCACACCGAACGGATGGGCGGACTACACGTACTGGCTTGCTGCTGACCGGCAGATGCTCAAACGGATCAACCGGCTCATCGATGACGCACTTCGCGACCCGGTGGCTGGCATCGGTAAGCCCGAGCCGCTGCGGCACATGCTGGCCGGCGCTTGGTCACGTCGGATCACTGAAGAGCACCGGCTCGTTTACCTCATCGACGGCGACGACCTGGTCGTCCTTCAGGCCCGCTTCCACTACGACTGAGGAGTCATCCGCTCCTGCCGCGCTGAGGACGACTACGCTCGTCCGACTTCGCCGCTGATGGTGCGGTCCCGGCAACGGCGCACGCTGTCACCATCCATGCTTGCCAGGCGCCGACCTGATTCAGTCGTCGAAGTACGCGTCCATCTCGTCGTCGGTTTTGAAGTGCTGAGTGGCCCACCCAAGGGCATACGCGTCATCACTCCGCCGGGTGGTAGACGACGCACCTGTGACAGCGCGGCGTCGAGCTGCAGTAGGTGGGAGAAATGCAGCACCTCAGCGTTCTCGTCTGCGCCACCGGTCGGACCGATGAACTGCCATACGCCAGAGTGCTGGTGGATGACTAGGCCGACCCGCTCGTCACCCTCCGCGACTGGCTTGGTGGTCACCACAGGTTCGTCCAGGCCGAGCGTCACGACGCCGAGATCCTTCATGCCCAGAGGTTAGGCGACGGCAGACTGTCGAACATCCGGAAATGCCGCTCCCCGCGATCGTGCCGATGTGCGCGCTCGTCCCCCACGCTTCGGTCTGCTCAGGGGTGGAGAGACTGGTCCGCCTCGACGAGCCGCAGGTCGGTGAAGCGCACGACAAGGCCCGAGCGCGTGGGCGCGCAGCACAGAAGTCCCACGCGTAATGGCCCGGGCGGCAAGGGTGCTACGCGCACGAGCCGCCAGGTTTCGTCGCCGCTTCGGGCCCGGACGGTGAGTGCGTCGCCGTTGCGACTTGCCCGTACGACGACGGCGTGGCCCGACCACTCCGGCACGGCGGCGACCGACCAGTCCGAGACACCCCGCGTGACGACGGCTCCTAGCTGCAGGACGCCGTCGGCCAACTCGACACCGGCCTTGATCCACTGCTCCGCGTCGGCACGGATCAGCAGGCCCGCCTGATCGAACTGGGCCGAGAAGTCAGCGATGAACGTGACCTCAGCGGCCGTCCCGTCGGGGAAGTCCGTGAGCAGGGCGTGGCCTGTGTCGTGGATGAACCCGTAGGAGGTGGTTCGCCACAGGTCGCTGCCCTCCGCCGCTGTGACCAGCAGGTCGTCATGGTCGCGGGAGACCCGCGGGGGTGGGTTCAGCCAATCAAGGTGACGCCAACCCGTACGCCACCCGTCAGCCGGTCCTCGGTCGGTCACGGAATCACTCTTCCACGACTGCGGGTTCGCGCGGTTGCCATGGACGTCCAACCGCGCGATGAGTTTGGCACTCTGACGGCAGGCAGCCCTAGGCGGTCGCCCTCAGCCTGGTCGCAACCATCGTCGTGGCTGCTCCACCAGGACAACCTCGGGGCGCCTGCGCACGCCCCTGGGGCGTTGAGAATTCGTGTCCGCTCACGCCCCGACGGATTCCTGTCGGGCGCACGACCATGGCCCCGCAGCATCCCCGTCGATAGCCGATCGCGGCGCAGCGGCCAGGCCGAGGGGACCGAACATCCGAGCATGCCGCTCTGAGGTCAGGACGGCCGACTTTGCCGCTTGTCGCATGTTTGTTCACAACACAAGAGATCGCTACGCGGACCACGCACGTGAAGGCCGACGACTCGCGAACTCGACCCTTCTGTCCGTCATTCCTTCCAAGAGCGAGGGCCCAGCGGAGCGCCTCCTTGTCGCATCTGCCGGGTCGCCATCAGTTCCTGATGGCCACAGCGCTGGCAGACGAGCAAGTCCTGGGTCTGTCAGGCGAACGGTGTAACTGGCGTTTTCATGGTTAGAGGTTCTCCGGCGCCGGCATGCGCGCCTCGAAGGTGACCGCGAACGCGTTCAGGGCCGGCTTCCACCGGGTGACCCATCGTGCCTGCCCGAGTCCTTTGGGGTCCA